>NZ_CP108394.1:9332545-9665090 GCF_041435215.1 Streptomyces sp. NBC_01314
GACGCCCTCGCTCTCGAAGATCTTGCCGCCGCCCTCGGGGATGTCCGAGGTCTTGGCGATCTCCTTACCGCCCGCGCTGTCGCCGCCGCTCGCGCTGCCACTGCCGGCCTCGGCGGTCGAGTCGCTGCTCGCGTCGCCGCCGGCCCCGGCACCGGACGAGGTTGAGGTCGAGGTCGAGGAGTCGTCCTCCGACCCGCACGCGGTCAGCGCGACGGCGAGTCCCGCCATGCCGGCCGCAGCCATGACGGTGCGACGGCCCGGAATCGAAGCGGGTTTGATCGTTTCGCTGGTCATGCTGACGGTTCCTCCCAGATGGCTTTGCACTTTCGCCCATGAATACGGCGGGCCCGTGCTTGAACGTTCAGACAGGGTGCACATCTTGACCTGTCCGGGATCACGGCAGCGTCAAAAGCAGCTGTCTTAAAGCTGTCGGTCTGCGGCCACGGCGGACGGGTCGCCTCCGGGGGCGTCCGGCCCGCCGGTAACCTGGGGCGATGCTCAAGGAAGTCAGCGTGACCCGGTACATCGCGCCGTTGCGGGAAGGCGGTTCGTTGCCGGGGCTCGTCGAGGCCGACGACCGCGGAACGTACGTCCTGAAGTTCACCGGAGCAGGTCAGGGCCGCAAGACGCTCGTCGCCGAGGTCGTCTGCGGTGAGCTGGCCCGGCGGCTCGGACTGCGAGTGCCCGGCCTCGTCACCGTCGGCCTCGACCCCGTCCTGGGGCTCGGCGAGCCCGACGAGCAGGTGCAGGAGCTGATCAAGTCCAGCGGCGGCACCAATTTGGGCATGGACTTCCTGACCCGCGCCATCGGCTTCGACCCGCTCGCCTTCGAGGTGAGCCCCGAGGAGGCCGGGCGGATCGTCTGGTTCGACGCGCTGATCAACAACGTCGACCGCTCCTGGCGCAACCCGAACCTGCTGATGTGGCACGGCGAGCTGTGGCTCATCGACCACGGCGCCACCATGATCTGGCACCACCACTGGCCTGGCGCCCGCACCTCCGCCGCCAAGCCCTACAACGCCGCCGACCACGCCCTGGCACGCTTCGGCCCCGATGTCGCCGCGGCCGCCGCCGACCTCGCGCCCCTGGTCACCGAGGAACTGCTCGCCGAGGTGACCGCCGAGATCCCCGATGTCTGGCTGGCCGACGAGCCGGGCTTCGAGACGCCGGACGCGCTGCGACGGGCGTACGCGGAGCCGCTGCTCGGCCGTTCCGCCGACATTCACGAACGCATCGAGGGGATCACGTGAGCGACCGCTTCCTGGGGACCGGAGCGAGTGGGCAGGACGTCTACGAGTACGCGCTGCTGCGGGTCGTGCCCCGGATGGAGCGCGGTGAGTGTTTCAACGCGGGTGTCCTCGTGTACAGCCGCTCCCGCGCCCTCGTGGCGGCCCGGACGCATCTAGACGAGGCCAAGCTGCTCGCCCTCGACCCCGGGGCGGACGTGGGGGGCGTACGCGCCGCGCTGCGTGCCGTGGAGGGCGTGTGCGCCGGGGGAGAGGCGGCCGGGCAGGCCGCCCGGGACGACGCCGGACGGCGGTTCCGGTGGCTTGTCGCGCCGCGTTCCACGGTCGTCCAGGCGGGACCCGTGCACACTGGGCTCACCGCGGATCCGGCGGCGGAGGCCGAACGGCTGCTCGCTCTGCTGGTGAAGTGACGGCCCGGTGTGTGACGGCCTGGTGTATGGCGGCCCCCGGTCGGGGGACGACGTAAGGGATCACACCTGGTGGAACGTTGACACCGGGTGCCAGGACTTCTAGCGTCACGTGTGCTGAAGGTACTAAGCGGTCGCTCACCCAGCGGGGGGCGCCGTAGGAGCCGCATCCCAAAGGCGAGGAGAACCAGCAATGTCCACCACTGAGCAGCGTGTCGCCGTGGTCACCGGTGGCGCGCGCGGCATCGGTGCCGCGACCGCCGTACGACTGGCCGCCGAGGGCCGTGCCGTCGCGGTGATCGACCTCGACGAGGCCGCGTGCAAGGACACCGTGGAGAAGATCACCGCCGCCGGCGGCAGGGCGCTCGCGGTCGGCTGCGACGTCTCCGACGAGGCCCAGGTCGAGGCGGCCGTCACCCGGATCGCCGAGGAGCTGGGCGCCCCGACGATCCTGGTGAACAACGCGGGCGTGCTCCGCGACAACCTGCTGTTCAAGATGGGCGTGTCCGACTGGGACACGGTCATGAACGTGCACCTGCGCGGCGCCTTCCTGATGGCCAAGGCCGTCCAGAAGTACATGGTGGAGGCCAAGTTCGGCCGGATCGTCAACCTGTCCTCGTCGTCCGCGCTCGGCAACCGGGGCCAGGCCAACTACTCCGCCGCCAAGGCCGGTCTGCAGGGCTTCACCAAGACCCTCGCCATCGAGCTCGGCAAGTTCGGCGTCACCGCCAACGCCGTCGCGCCCGGTTTCATCGTCACGGACATGACCGCCGCCACCGCCGCGCGCGTGGGCATGGGCTTCGAGGAGTTCCAGGCCGCGGCCGCCACCCAGATCCCCGTGCAGCGCGTGGGCCGGCCCGAGGACATCGCCGGCGCCATCGCCTACTTCACGGGCGAGGACGCCGGATTCGTCTCCGGCCAGGTGCTGTACGTCGCCGGCGGACCGCTCAACTAGGGGATCGGGAACATGACTTCGGTGGAACTCCCCGAGCTTTCGGGCAAGGTCGCCCTCATCACCGGCGCCAGCCGCGGCATCGGCTACGGCATCGCCGAGGCCCTCGTCGCGCGCGGCGACCGGGTCTGCGTCACGGGCCGCAACGAGGACGCGCTCAAGGAGGCCGTCGAGCGGCTCGGCGCCGACCGCGTCATCGGCGTCGCGGGCAAGGCCCACGACGAGGCCCACCAGGCGTTCGCCGTCGAGCGCACGATGGAGACCTTCGGCCGCGTCGACTTCCTGGTCAACAACGCGGGGACGAACCCGGTCTTCGGCCCGATCGCCGACCTCGACCTGAACGTGGCCCGCAAGGTGTTCGAGACCAACGTCGTCTCGGCCCTCGGCTTCGCCCAGCGGACATGGCACGCCTGGCAGAAGGACAACGGCGGCGCGATCGTCAACATCGCCTCCGTCGCCGGCGTCTCCGCCTCTCCCTTCATCGGCGCGTACGGCATCAGCAAGGCCGCCATGATCAACCTGACCCTGCAGCTGGCGCACGAGTACGCGCCCAAGGTGCGGGCCAACGCGATCGCGCCCGCCGTGGTGAAGACCAAGTTCGCCCAGGCCCTGTACGAGGGCCGGGAGGCCGAGGCCGCGGCGTCCTACCCGCTCGGCCGGCTCGGCGTGCCCTCCGACATCGGCGGCGCCGCCGCGTTCCTCACCTCCGAGCAGTCCGACTGGATCACCGGCCAGACCCTCGTGGTCGACGGCGGCATCTTCCTCAACGCCGGGGTGGGCTGACAGAGTACGACGGGCGTCGGTGCGAGGTTCACCGAACATCTCCGGCGCCCGTCCGCGACCCTCACAAGGGCTCGACAACGCCGTCACAAGCGGACTGATCAAGGCCTTTGCCAGCCGAGCGAGGGCCGCTCGCGGGGCCTGCGGTATCGTTCGCCACTCTTGGTACGGCATTTCGAGGAGCATGCGCGTGTTCAACCGGAACCGATACTTGCCGCCACTCGCGGTGATCGCGTCCATATCCATGGTGACCGGGTGTGGTGTGTTCTCCTCGGATGCCTCGGACGACGCTGACCCCATCGTGGTGGGGACCACCAGCACACCGAGCACCCTGGACCCGGCCGCGGCCTGGGACAGCTCCTGGGAGCTGATGCGCAACGTCTTCCAGCCCCTGCTCGGCTACGCGCCCGGCGGGTCCGAGCCCGAGCCGGACGCCGCCGAGAGCTGCGAGTTCACGGACAGCTCCAGCACGGTGTACAGCTGCACACTCCGCGAGGGCCTGAAGTTCTCGGACGGGCACACGCTGGACGCGAAGGCTGTCAAGTACTCATTCGACCGGATCAAGAAGATCAACGTCAACGGCGGTCCCGCGGGCCTGCTGACGACCCTGTCCCGGGTGCAGACGAAGGGCGACCGCGAGGTCGTCTTCCACCTCAGCCAGCCCGACGCGACCTTCCCGCTCGTGCTCACCACGCCCGCCATGTCGATCGTGGACCCCGAGGAGTATCCCGCGGACAAGCTCCGCGAGGGCGGGGAGATCCACGGCTCCGGCCCCTACGACCTCGCGTCCTACGACGAGGGCAAGAAGGCCGAGCTGGTCAGCAACGAGAACTACAAGGGCCTCGCGGACCGCAAGAACTCCGCCGTCACCATCGAGTACTTCCAGCAGTCGGACGAGATGGTCAAGGCACTCAAGGACAAGGAGATCTCGGTCATCTACCGAGGTCTCGGCGCCGCGGACATCGTGGACATCCAGGCCAACCACGACGAGGAGGGGCTCCAGATCGTGGAGAGCCCCACCACCGAGATCAGCTACCTGGTGTTCAATCCCAAGGACCCGTGGGCCAAGAACCCCGCGGTCCGCAAGGCCGTCGCCCAGATCCTCGACCGCCCGGCGCTCGCCCACAACATCTACAAGGACACCGTCGAGCCGCTGTACTCCATGATCCCCAGGGGTCTGGTGGGCCACACGACGGGCTTCTTCGACGACTACGGCGCCCCTGACGCGAGCAAGGCGAAGGCCATCCTCGCCGACGGCGGCATCACCGAAACGGTTCCTCTCACGCTCTGGTACACCACGGACCGCTACGGCTCGCAGACCAAGCCGGCCTTCGAGGAGCTGAAGCGGCAGCTGGAGGAGTCCGGTCTGTTCTCGGTCACGCTGAAGAGCCGTCCCTGGAAGACCTACTCGGAGGGCTACCAGAAGGGCGAGTACCCGGTCTTCGGGCGTGGCTGGAACCCCGACTTCAACGACGCCGACAACTTCATCGCCCCGTTCGTGGGCGAGCAGAACGCGCTCGGCACGCCGTACAAGTCCCCCGAGATCACGGACAAGCTGCTCCCGGAGTCCCGCGCCGAGAGCGACCGCGGGGCCGTCTCCGAGGAGTTCGAGAAGGCTCAGCAGATCCTTGTGGACGACGCCCGCCTGATCCCCCTCTGGCAGGGCAAGGCGTACACGGCCGCGAACGAGGAGATCGCCGGTCTCGAGAACGTCATCGACCCCGCGACGATGATGAGCATGTGGCAGCTGTCATGGAAGACCAGCTGGTAGAACCCGCCCCTCGGATCGGGCCGGCTTCGGGACACGGCGCCTGATCGCGGCCCGGCACGATCCGAGAGGGACAGGCCCCTCGTCCCGGGTGCCGGACCCCGTTGTCAGTGGACGCCTGTAGGTTCTGTGCTCTGACGGCGGCCGCGCTTCGCGCGGCTGCCCATGGCCGCGTGTTCCGCGGCCATGAAGTGAGCGCACACCGGAGGAAGTTGACGTGACCGACATCGCCATGCTGCCCGAGTCCTGGCGCGGGGTCCTGGGGGACGAGCTGCAGCAGCCCTACTCCAAGGAACTCACCGAGTTCGTCGAGGAGGAGCGCGCCAAGGGTCCCGTCCACCCTCCCCGTGAGCAGGTCTTGGCCGCCCTCGACGCCACGCCGTACGAGAGCGTGAAGGTCCTCGTCCTCGGCCAGGACCCGTACCACGGCGAGGGCCAGGGCCACGGTCTGTGCTTCTCCGTGCGGCCGGGTGTGAAGACCCCGCCCTCCCTGCGGAACATCTACAAGGAGATGCAGGCCGAGCTGGGCACCCCCATCCCGGACAACGGCTATCTGCTGCCGTGGGCCCAGCAGGGCGTGCTGCTTCTCAACGCGGTCCTCACGGTCCGCTCCGGTGAGGCCAACTCGCACAAGGGCAAGGGCTGGGAGAAGTTCACCGACGCCGTGATCCGCGCGGTCGCCGACCGGCCCGACCCGGTGGTCTTCGTCCTGTGGGGCAACTACGCGCAGAAGAAGCTCCCGCTGATCGACGAGGAGCGCCATGTCGTGGTGAAGGGTGCGCACCCCTCGCCGCTGTCGGCGAAGAAGTTCTTCGGCTCCCGGCCGTTCACGCAGATCAACGAGGCCGTCGCCCGGCAGGGCCACGAGCCGATCGACTGGACGATCCCCAACCTCGGCTGACGGCCGCTCGGCCCCCTCACCCGCCCGTCCTGCTGCCCGCCGTACGGTCGCCGGGGCGCCCCCGCGGCCGTACGGAGCGGCCTGACCGGGATTGCCGGTGCCTGCCGTTAGCGTCGGGGGAGACAGGCGGGACAGGGGCGACGAGTGCGGAGGACGCGGTGGTGGAGCGGCAGGAGCAGATGGCACCGGACGCCATGATGACCCGGATCGGGCAGGCGGTCATGCTGCACCATGGGGGTGACCGCGAGGAGGCCCGGCACCGACTCCTGAAGCTCTGGACGGAGATCGGCGAGGACGGCACCCCGCTCCACCGCTGCACGCTGGCGCACTACATGGCCGACACCCAGGACGATCCGGACACCGAACTGGCCTGGGACCTCCGGGCGTTGTCGGCCGCCGACGAACTGTCCGACGGCGGGGCGCCGGGGCACCCGACGGAGCGCCACGACGATCTCGCGGTGCGCGCCTTCTACCCCTCGCTCCACCTCAACCTCGCCGCCGACTACGCCAAGCTCGGGCGCCACGACGCGGCCCGCAGCCATCTGCGGCTGGCCCGGGGCGCGCTGGCCACGCTGGGGGACGACGGGCACGGCGACGGCGTCCGCGTGGCCCTGGCGCGGCTGGAGGCCCGGCTCGACGAGGCGGGCCCCGGTGCGGGAGAGACGCCGGGGCCGCCGAGACAGCGGCCCTAGCGACAGTGCGGGCGCCCACGTCTGCCTGCGCGCCCGCGCCGGAGCCCTGCGTCCGCCGTGCGGCGTCGGGTGGTTCAACGGCCGTACACGTCCTTGCAGATGGACGCCTGTGGGGTGTCCTTGCCCCAGCCCCCGTACTTGTGGCCCAGTGCGCACACGTCGGACTTCTTGGGTGGTTCCGTCGGGATGTTCCTGGGCAGGGGCGGGACCTCGATACGAGGCCGGGACTCGGGTGGCGGCGGTCCGTGGCGCTCGGGGGCACCCCGGCGCTCCTCCTGGGGCGGCGGTGGCACAGGTGGGGTGGGCGTGGGGGTGGTGGCGGTCGGAGCCGACACGGCGGGCTTCGGCGCGGTGGACGTGCTCGGCGTGGACTTCCGGGGCGGGCCGATCAGCTCCAGCGCCTCCCGCACCGGGGCCTGCACGATCTGTGTCTCGGTGGTGCCGTCCGGGCGGGGTTCGGACGGCCGGGACGGGACGGGTGACGCCTGGGGCGGGGGCGGGTGTTGCGCGGTCACGCAGCCGGTGAGGGCCGAAACGGCCACGGTGACCAGGAGCGTTGCGGTGGTGGTCGGTCGATGCACCCGCGCAACTCTGCTGTGTCCGGGCCGCTTTGGGGAGGGATCGGGCGGAGGATGCCCCCACACGGGTGACGCCGGGGACGGCGGGCGACGCCACGAGCCCCCGCAGGCCGCCCCTCAGCACGCGTCGGCGACGCCACGCGCTCCGCCCGACGCCTTCCGGCGCACGCGCGCCCAGGCCGCGTGGTCGTCCGGCCAGCTCTGGTCCACGTGCGCTAGGCCGCGTGGTTGTCCGACCGGCTCTGGTGTACGCGCGGTAGGCCCGCGTGGTCGTCCGACCGGCTCTCTGGGCCACGCACACCAGGTCGCGTGGCCGTCCGACCGGCTCCGGCGCACGTGCGCCAGGCCGCGTGCCCGTCACACCGGCTCCGGCGCGCCGTCGTTTCACGTCGGGCGCTCGGCTCCGATCAGTACCCGGTGGTTCCGTCGATCCGCTCCCGGATCAGGTCGGCGTGCCCGTTGTGCCGGGCGTACTCCTCGATCATGTGGGTGTAGATCCAGCGCAGGCTCGGCGGCTTGCCCGCACGCCGGTGCACCGCCTTGCCGACGTCGTCCAGGGCGAAGCCCTCGGCGTTGCGCCGGGCGACCGCGATCTCCTCCTGCCAGGTGCCGAAGGCCTCCTCCCGGGTGTCCGCCTCCGTCAGGTGGAACTCCCCGTCGGGGTCCTCCTTGCTGAAGTAGATCGGCCCCGGGTCGTCGTCCACGAGCACCTTGCGGAACCAGATGCGCTCGACCTCCGCCATGTGCCGAACGAGCCCCAGCAGGGACAGTTCCGAGGGCGGTACCGGAGCGGTCCTCAGCCGGGCGTCGTCCAGGCCCTCGCACTTGAACGCGAGCGTCTCACGGTGGTAGTCGAGCCAGCCTTCGAGCATGGTCCGTTCGCCGGCGGTGACGGAGGGTTCGGTGCGCTGGATGGTCATGCCAACCATCCTCGCAGCCCCCGTATGCTGCCGACGAGGCATTTCGACAACACACCGTGGACGGGAGACCTCTGTGAAGGTCGGCTGCATCGGGCTCGGCGACATCGCGCGGAAGGCGTATCTGCCGGTGCTCGGCACCCAACCGGGGCTGGAACTCCATCTGCAGACACGGACGCCCGCCACGCTCACCCGCGTCGCCGACAGCCTCCACCTCCCGCCGGGACGACGGCACGCCAGTCTCGACGCGCTGCTCGCCCAGAACCTCGACGCGGCCTTCGTGCACGCGCCCACCGGGGCTCACCCCGAGATCGTGGAGCGGCTGATCGACGCGGGCGTGCCGACGTACGTCGACAAGCCGCTCGCGTACGAACTCGCCGACTCGGAACGGCTCGTACGGCTGGCGGAGGAGCGGAACGTCGGGCTCGCCGTGGGCTTCAACCGGCGGTACGCGCCCGGGTACGCGCAGTGCGCCGACCATCCGCGTGAGCTGATCCTCATGCAGAAGAACCGCATCGGCCTGCCCGAACTGCCGCGCACGATGATCCTGGACGACTTCATCCATGTCGTGGACACCCTGCGGTTCCTGGTGCCGGGGGAGGTCGAGGACGTGACCGTGCGCGCCCGGACCGAGGGCGGGCTGCTGCACCATGTCGTACTGCAGCTCTCCGGGACCGGGTTCACCGCGCTCGGCGTCATGAACCGGCTCAGCGGCTCGGCGGAGGAGATCCTGGAGGTCTCCGGGCAGGACACCAAGCGGCAGGTGGTGAACCTCGCCGAGGTCATCGACCACAAGGGGCAGCCGTCCGTGCGGCGGCGTGGCGACTGGGTGCCGGTGGCCCGGCAGCGGGGCATCGAGCAGGCCGTCCTCGTCTTCCTCGACGCCGTGCGCGTGGGCAAGGTGCTCAGCGCGCGGGACGCGCTCGCGACTCATGAGCTGTGCGAGCGGGTGGTGCGCGCGGTCGAGGACCGGTCCGCCGTCTGAGCCGCGGGCGGCGCAGAGCCCGTCCGGCGCCTCAGCCGTACGGCCCGTACGCCCTCGAAGGCGCCCCACACGACCAGTACCAGCAGTGCCGCGTGCACCGGCCAGTCGCCGAAGCGGACGTACGGCGTCGTTCCGTTCGCCAGCGGCACGTCGTACACCGCCGTCGTGCTCTCGTCCGTGCCCAGCCAGGAGCCGACGCGCTCGCCGTCCGGACCGTACACCGCCGAGACACCGGTGAGCGTCGCGTGGACCATCGGGCGGCCGGTCTCGGCGGCCCGCAGCGCGGCCAGTGAGGCGTGCTGCTCCGGCGCCCAGCTCTGCTGGAACGTCGAGGTCGCCGACTGCGCCAGCAGCAACTCGGCGCCGTCCCGGGCGAGATGACGACTCATGTCCGGGAACGCGGACTCGAAGCAGACCATGGGGCCGATCCGCAGCCCCTTCCCGGAGTCGAAGACGACCTGTTCGGTGCCGCGTCGGCGGTCCTCGCCGGCCGCCTCGCCGACCGAGGTGGCCCAGCCGAGCAGGGAGCGCATCGGGATGTACTCGCCGAACGGGACGAGGCGCATCTTGTCGTACCGGTCGCCGGTGGGGCCGTCGGGGCCGACGAGAACCGAACTCTTGTAGATGCCGGGGCGGTCGGAGCGGCGGGCGTCGACGTTCACGAGGATGTTCGTGTCCGTCTCACGGGCCAGCGCGGCGATCCGGTCGGCCAGATCGGGCCGGTCGGCCAGATCGTGGCCGACGCTGCTCTCGCCCCACACGATCAGGTCCAGGTCCTGTCCCGCGAGCCGTCGGGTGAGCGCTTCCTCGCGGACGAACCGGTTGTCGGGGCCGTCGGTCACACCGGGCTGTACGACCGCGATCCGCACGTCGCCCCGGACCTCGGGCCGCGGCGACCACAGCCACACCGCCGAGGTCGCGGTGGCCGCCGCGACGAGACCGGCGAGCGCCGGCGTCCGGGACCGGTGGACCGAAACCAGCACGGTGACCGCGATGTTGACGGCCACCACCAGGAAGCTGAGCAGCCAGACCCCGCCGACCGAGGCCAGCCGCAGCGTCGGCTCCACCTGCCACTGGCTGGACCCCAGCAGGCCCCAGGGTCCGCCGAGGCCCTGCCAGGAGCGGACGAGTTCGATCGCCAGCCAGCCCGACGGCACGACCAGCAGCGTGGCGGCGACCCGTCCGGGCGAGGGGGTACCGGCCAGGAACCGGCGCACCAGCCATGCCCATGGCGCCCACAGCGCGCCCAGCAGGCCGGCGATGAGGAAGGTGAACACATGGAGGTTCGGCAGCAGCCAGTGGTGCATGGCCAGCATGAACGCGAATCCGCCGAGCCAGCCGTCGTACGCCGCCCGGCGGCCGGTCGGGGCCGTCCGGATCAGCAGCATCCACGGCACCAGCGACGCGTACGCCCACCACCACAGTCCCGGCGCCGGGAACGCGAGCACGGGCAGGGCCCCGGCCACGACGACGGCTGACCACCGCCTCCACGGGGAGGTGATCCGGTCCGGCGTCCTCATACAGAGCCTCCGTCCCCACTGGTACGTCCCTCCAGTGTGCGCGCCGGGGACGATCTACGACAGGGGGCGTGGGCGGGGTGGGGGTGGTGAGCGGGGCGGGGCCGGTACCGGCGGGACAGATGGGTGGCCGGGGCGGACGGGCTGGGCCGGGGAGGCAGGAGAGGGCAGGAGGGGGCAGGAGGGGGCAGGAAGGGTGGTCGGGTCCTACGGGTTCGGTCCGGGTCCGGGGCGGAGGGTGCTCAGGCCGGGGAAGGGCGCTGGGCGGAGGCGAGGTTCTCCGTGGTGCGGCGCCATTTTTCCTGGACGATGACCTCGCGCAGGCGCCAGCCGTCGCGGGTGCGGGTCAGGGTGAAGGTGTAGCGGCCGCCGCAGACGAAGTCGGGGGCGGTGGATCCGCCGTCGTGTCCGGCGAACCGCATCGGGTTGATGTAGTCCGCCTGGACCTGGGCGGTGTCGCCGGTGTCCTGCTCCAGGTATCCGAAGCGCACCCGTCGGTTGACGATCAGGTGCTGGCGCATCGGGAAGAGTTCCATGCTCCGGGCCAGCCACCCGGCGACCTGCACGGCGTCGCCCTCGATGCCGCCGGCCGAGCGGTAGTCCGCGCGGCCCTCCGGTGCGAACAGGTCCCGGTACGCCGTCCAGTCGCCGTCGTCCACCGCCACCGCGTACTCGGTGATCAGGCCGTCGACGGCGAGCCGGTCCATCACGATCGCGAGTTCCACGCGCTGCGTCATCGGCTCAGTGTTGGGGCAGGAGACGCGCCACGCCAAGGGGCGTGCGAGCAGATGGGGGATATTTCAGGGATCGGGAACGGGAGGTCGAAGGGTCCGGGGCGGTGGGCCGCGGCTCCCGGCCGTGGATATTCGGTGGCCTCGGGGTGCGGCCGTGATCGAATCTGGTCCCCGTGACCGAAAGTGAACGTCCCTCAGAGACCGAGCCCAAGTTCCGTGTCCGTGCCCGCCACACCGCCGACACGGTCACCGTCTATCAGGCGTACCGCCCGGAGATCGGCGGTCAGGCCGCGCGCCACGGTCGTTTTCCGGCCGCCTGGAAGCGGGACCGGATGACCTGGATCAAGCCGTCCTTCCTGTGGATGATGTACCGCTGCGGCTGGGGTCTGAAGGAGGGGCAGGAGACGGTACTGGCCGTCGAGATCGGCCGCGACGGCTTCGAGTGGGCGCTGCGAAACTCCTGCCTCTCGCACTACGTGCCCGAGGTGCACGAGAGCCAGGCCGCCTGGCAGCGGGAGTTGAGGCAGTCGCCCGCGCGGGTGCAGTGGGACCCCGAGCGTGACCTGCGGCTCACCCCGCTGCCGTACCGCTCGCTGCAGCTCGGGTTGTCGGGGGCGGCGGCGGCCCGGTACGCGGACGAGTGGATCGTCGGCATCGAGGACGTGACGCCGCTCGCCAGGGAGGTCCATGGCCGCGTACGGGCGGGAGAGCTGGACGCGGCCACCGCGCTGCTGCCCGAGGAACGGCCGTACCCTGTCGCGGACGAGGTGCTCGCCCATCTGCGCCGGTGAACCCGGAACGGGGTGATCGGCGGGCGTGACAGACCTGACTGGTGAGAGCACCACAGGCCTGACTGGTGAGAGCACTACAAGCCTGACAGACGGGATCGCCCGGTCAGGCCCGTCTCGGCGCTTTCGTGACCGGTCAGCCGCCTTGCCGGCCGAGCAGTGTGCAGACCGCGTTCTCCTCGATCGTGCGGAGCCTCTCCACCAGGTCGGGGTTGATCGTCTGGTTCACCTGGGTGGTGAGCGAGAAGGTGAGGGACTTCCGGCCGTCGGGGGTCGCGGCGATCAGCTGCGTGTAGCCGGGGAAGTTCCCGGTGTGCCCCAGCACCACCCCGCAGCGGGTGTCGTAGCGGAAGATGGCGAGCCCCGCCTTGTTGCGGCCGGGGCCGGCCGGTTCCGAAGCCCCCTCGATCCAGCGGCGCTGCTCGCGCAGAACGGATCTCGACGTCAGTCTCCCGGCGGCGTAGCCGCGGATGAACCGCGTCATGTCACGCGGAGTGGAGACGATCCCGCCCGAGGCCCACACACCGGACGCGCTCAGCGCTTCGCTGACGTCCTCCGGCGGCGCGGGCGGCTCGACGGCGTAGCCGTGCATGTACGGCTCCGGCATCTCGTAGCCCAGAGGGAGGCTGGTGTCGCGCAGGCCGAGTGGCCGGTAGACGATCTGGCTCAGGAGCTCCTCGTACGGCCTGTGGGTCGCCGTCTCCGCCATCAGCGCGACGGCGATGTTGTCGGAGTTGGAGTACCGGTACTGGGTGCCGGGGCGGAAGCGCAGCGGTTCGTCCGCGACGAAGTCCAGCAGCCGGCGCGGGTCGAAGGTGCGGCGAGGGTCCGCCAGGAGCAGTTCCAGGAACTCCGGGTCCTCGGTGTAGTCGGGCAGCCCGCTGGTGTGGTTCAGCAACTGGCGCAGGGTGACCGACCGCCAGGCGCGGGGCAGTTGGGGCAGGGTGCGGCCGATGGTGCTGTCGAGACCGAGCGCACCCTGCTGCACCAGACGCAGCGCCACGGCGCCGCTGAACGCCTTCGCCGTACTGGCGATCCGCATGTGGTCGGTGGGCTCGATCGGACGGCCGGTCTCCAGGTCGGCGACCCCGGCGCGAAGAACACGTGACGTGCGGTCCCGTTGCAGTACGACGATCACACCCGGCGGTCCTCCAGGAGTGGCGACCAGGTCTTCGAGCTGCTGTTGCAGGGTGCGCTCGCTCCTCCCGCCGGAGCCGGAGCCGGAGCCGGAGCCGCCGTCGGCGGCGCCCGTCGCCGGGGCGAGGAGCAGGCCACCCAGACAGGAAGCGCCGAGCAGGGCGACGACGGACAGGCGGAGACGGAGGCGGGTACGAGGATCTGTGCGGGTGCGGGTGCGGGAACGGGTACGGGTGTGCGGGCGGGAAGCGGGCGTGAGTGGCATGAGGGTCCCGGGAAAGTCGGCGGGCAGGGCCCTCTCAGCATTGGCCGGACCACGCTCACGCGCGCGTGAGCGTGGTCTATCCGACTGATCGGCTTCGCGACCCGTCCTCGGCGGGGCGGACGCGCCGCGCGGTCAGCGCGCGGTGAACTGCACTCCGGTCGGCTGTACGACGTCCGGCCGTACCGCGATCCCGTCGACGGTCAGCCGCTCCCCGTAGATGTCGGTGATCCTGAGCGCGCCTCCGCACCCGCCGCCCTGCTCGGAGAGGAAGTAGTTGTACTCGGTACGCGGCAGCCGGGCCCAGCCGCCGCCGTCGCGGACCTCCAGCCGCGCCACCGGATTCCGGTGACCGATCACCTGGATGCCGCACCAGTACTGGCTGGACCCGGTCTTGTAGCGGATCGAGAGCGGGTCGGACGTGCCGGGGCTCAGCAGACTCCAGGTGATCGGGATCTGGCCGCGTGAGGGTGCGGCGAGCTTGGCGAAGGCCTCCGCACTGAGGTCGAGTTGGCCGGGCGCGCAGGGCGCAGGGCACTCGTTGGTGATCCGGACCGTGACGGCTGCGCCGCCCGCCGCGCGGACGCGCACGTATGCCCCGCAGGCCTTGGAGACCTCGTAGTCGGTGGTGTTCATCGCCGCGGTCATGAGGTCGTCGCTCGGGCCGTACGAACAGGCGCCGCCCTCGCCCGTACCGGCGTCGTAGAAGGTGGCGACCCCCTCGTAGTCGACCCCGGGGCGGATCCGCCCCGCCAGCTGCGCCGAGGCGGACCCGGCCTGCCGGGTGACGGCGGGCGACGGCCGGGTGGACTCGGTGGTCGGGGTCGCCGACGGGGTGTTCTTCGAGGCCGACGGGGACGGGGACTTCGACGGTGTGGCGGAGGGCTTACGCTCCGGCGCATCGGAGGACGGACCGGTCGCCCGGGGGGTGGTCGCGGCGGGGGCCGCACCGACCTTGCCGGCGGCTTCGGTGCCGCTCTCGCGGTCGGGGCCGAAGGCGATGACGAGCGACGCGGCGAGCCCTACGGCCGCCACGGTGGCGACGGATATGAGGGCGGTGCGCCGCTTGGGCCGGGGGGAGGAGCGGTGGGAACGGGCTGCCACGTTCAAGTCCTTCGGATTCATGCGAGGTTCGGGAGGAAGAGCGCTTCCGGAAAGCGTGCTTCCGGAAAGAGCGGATCGGGAGAACGACTGATGCGGGGAACGGCTGATGCGGGAGAACGCCTGGTTTGGGAGAACGACTGGTTTGGGAGAAGGCGTGATTCGTGTGGGGCTCGTGTGGAAGGAGCTTCCCACTCATGAGTTGCCGCCGGGGCCGGAATGGTTGCCCCCGACGTGATACGCCTGCCGGGCTGCGAACGTAGGATGATCGGTCGCCGAGTTCGTCGGGGCCGCACACCGCGTGCGTCATGTTCGCTGTCAGGGAGGTCGGGATGTCACGTCCGGTCACGGTGGTCACGGGTGGGAGCCGGGGGATCGGTGCCGCGACCTCCCTGCGGCTCGCGGCGGACGGGCACGACGTGGTCGTGGGGTACGTGAGCGACGGGGCGGCCGCCGAGTGGATCGCGACGGGGGTGCGGGCGAACGGGGCGCGCTGTGTCACGGTCAGGGCGGACACCTCGGTGGAGGCCGACGTGGACCGGCTGTTCGAGACGGCGGCGGACCGGCTCGGGCCGGTGACGGGCCTGGTCAACAACGCCGGAGTGACGGGCCCGTTCGGGAGGCTGGCGGACACCGGCACGGACGTGCTGCGCCGGGTGGTGGAGGTCAACCTCCTCGGTGTGCTGCTGTGTTCGCGCCGGGCGGCCGAGGTGATGGCGGCCCGGGGGAGCGGCGTCATCGTGAACGTGTCCTCGGCGGCGGCCACGCTGGGCAGCCCCGGCGAGTACGTGCACTACGCGGCGACCAAGGCCGCGGTCGACGCGCTGACGACGGGGCTGGCGAAGGAACTCGGCCCGGACGGCATCCGTGTCAACGCGGTGGCGCCCGGGGTGATCGACACGGAGATTCACGCGCGGATGGGCGATGCGGAACGCCCCGAACGCATCGCCGCGTCCGTCCCCCTGCGCCGGCCCGGCCGTGCCGACGAGATCGCCTCGGCCATCGCCTGGCTCATGTCCCCGGAGGCGTCGTACACGACAGGAGCGGTGCTGCGGGTGTCGGGGGGCCGGTGAAGCGCCGTGGGCGGCTGGGTTGTCGGCGGGCCGCCGGTCGTGTGTGGTTGTTCGCGCGGTTCCCTATGCCCCTTCGGGGCGCGTTCAGTCGGCCGGTGGCCTGAGGCCCCGCCGCTTGTCGATCAGCTGCTGGAACGCGGTCGGTGTGGGGCGGTCGGCGATGAACTCCTTGATGCGCGCGGCGCATCGGAGCGGATCAGCCCGGCCCGTGTCGCACTCGATGTCGTAGAGACCGTGTGCGTGCACCTGCTCCAGCTGCCGGGCGGCCAGCCCCGTCGGCCTGTCGCCCCGCTCCCGCTCGCGTCGTTCGAGCTCGGCGCGGGCGCAGTGCACGCCGACGAACACGACGTTCTGCGGCACGAAGAGGTCGAGGCAGTCCCGTAGCCGCCATTCCGCGCTCAGGACGTGGTCCATGACGACGTTGTTGCCCGCGGAGGCCATGCCGGCGATCGCGCGGTGGTAGCCCCGCCAGGTGTTGTGCAGCACGGTGGCGAGCCGTTCGGGAGGCAGCTCCTGACGGGTTCGCATGGCGTGGAACGCGTCGACCGGCATGTGGAACGACGGCTCGTCGAGGATGCGGAGCAGTTCCACCGCGATGCTCGACTTGCCCGAACTGGACGTGCCGTTGAGGAAGATGATCAGGCCGCCGCGGCGGGCCGGCCCGTCGGTGTGTCGCCCCCCAGGGGTCACGCGGCCTCGATGATGTCTTCGCGCATCGCCGCGGCCCACTCGGCGACCAACAGCTCGTACTCGGCCCGCTCCTGCGCCGACAGCGATCCGCCCGCGTGCCGCCACAGCGCTCGGATCCGGTCGTTCAAGTCGGCGGCGGACCGCACGGAACCACGGGCCAAGGGATCGGGGGACATGCGGACAAGAGTAGGCGCCATCACTGACGGTGCGCTACCGGTCGGCTACGGATGCCGTATGTGGTTGGTCACTGAGGGGAGTTGGGGAGGAACGGGCCGTTCGGGCCGGGTCCGGCTCAGCCCGCCGACTCGCCCGCGTGCGGGCTCAGTACGCCCAGGGACACCAGGACGACGATGACGATGCCGAGCGCGATGCGGTACCAGACGAACGGCATGAAGCTCTTGGTGGAGATGAACTTCATGAACCACGCGATGACCGCGTAGCCGACGAAGAAGGCGATGACCGTGGCGAGAATCGTCGGTCCCCAGGTGACGTGGCCGCCCTCCATCGCGTCCTTGAGTTCGTAGCCTCCCGAGGCGATCACGGCCGGGATGGCGAGGAGGAAGGAGTACCGGGCCGCGGCCTCGCGCTTGTAACCCATGAGGAGGCCACCGCTGATGGTGGCGCCGGAGCGGGAGACACCGGGGATGAGGGCCATGGCCTGGCAGAGGCCGAAGATCAGACCGTCCTTGACGCTGAGCTGATCGAGGCCCTTGCGCTCCTTGGCGGCGCGGTGCTTGCCGCCGGTCTCGTCCCGCGCGGCCAGGCGGTCCGCCACGCCCAGGACGATGCCCATGACGATCAGCATGGTCGCCGTGAGGCGCAGATCACGGAAGGGGCCCTCGATCTGGTCCTTGAGGGTCACGCCGAGGACACCGATCGGGATGGAGCCGACGATCACCAGCCAGCCCATCTGGGCGTCGTGGTCGCCGCGCATCTCCTTGTTGAACAGCGAGCGCGACCACGCCGAGATGATGTTGGCGATGTCCTTGCGGAAGTAGATCAGCACCGCGGCCTCGGTGCCGATCTGGGTGATCGCCGTGAAGGCCGCTCCCGGGTCCTCCCAGCCGGAGAACGCCGCCGTCAGGCGCAGGTGCGCACTGGAGGAGACGGGGAGGAATTCGGTCAGCCCCTGGACGAGTCCGAGGATGATGGATTCAAACCAAGACATGAAGTTACGTGGTCCAAGCGCTGATCGTGGAGGGCCGACGGAGGACGTGCCGCGCCGCGGGGCAGGTGATCACAGGTGCTGGGGGCAGCCTAGCGCCCCAAGGGGACAGGGCTGTCACAGGGGTTTCGCAGGGGGGCCGGTGGACGGGCGGAGGGTGTGCGCGGGACGGGTGGAGCGTGCGCGTTCCCAGGCGTGGAACGGCTGGATCCGTGGTGTTGACCAGTCACTATGTCCGCACATACGTTGCTGCCGGGGAAAGCGCTTGCCGTTGGAGGGGTCACCGCACTGCCGGAGCCCCCGCCACCAGGCGTTGGCCAACGTCCGATGTCCCGTTCGATGGAGTGCTGATCACGTCCATGCCCACACCCAGCAACGACCCGAGCCCGACTCCGGACCGGCTGCCGAACCGCCTCCCGGCGCCGCTCGCCGGCCGCCGTGTCCGCGCCGCGATCATCGGCGTCGGCGCCATCGGCGGCGGCTCGCACCTGCCCGCGCTCGCGCGGCTCGCCGAGGAGGGCGAGACCGAGGTCGTGGCGGCCGTCGACATCGATGCCGACGCGGTGGCGAAGTTCTGCGCGGAGCACGGTATCCCGCACGGCTACACCGATCTTGACCGCATGCTGGCGGAACAGCGGCCCGACCTGGTCAGCATCTGCACCCCGCCGACCCTGCACCGCGACCAGACGATCGCCGCGCTGCGGGCCGGCGCCTGGGTGTGGTGCGAGAAGCCGCCGGTGCCGACGCTCGCCGACTTCGACGCCGTCGAGGCGCAGGAGGGTACGGAGACCGGAGGGCCGTACGCCTCGATCGTCTTCCAGCACCGCTTCGGGTCGGGTTCGCGGCATGTACGGAAGCTGCTCGCCGAGCAGAGCCTCGGGCGCCCGCTCGTCGCGCACTGCCAGACCACCTGGTACCGGGACACCGCCTACTACGCCGTTCCCTGGCGCGGACGCTGGGCCACGGAGGGCGGCGGGCCCGCCATGGGGCACGGCATCCACCAGATGGACCTGCTGCTGGATCTGCTCGGGCCGTGGAGCGAGGTCCGGGCGATGGCCGGGCGGCTGGTCCACGACGTGGAGACCGAGGACGTCTCGACGGCCCTCGTCCGCTTCGAGAGCGGCGCCCTGGCCACCGTCGTCAACAGCGTCCTCAGCCCCGACGAGGTCAGCCGCATCCGCATCGACTGCGAGCGCGCCACCGTCGAACTGACCCATCTGTACGGCCACTCCAACACCAACTGGTCCGTCGTCCCCGCCCCGGGCACCCCGGACGCGGACGCGGCGGCCTGGCGTGACTTCGGTGAGGACGTCCCCAGCTCGCACCTGGCCCAGCTGCGCGAGCTCGTCGCCAGCATGCGAGCCGGCGAGCGGCCCCGCAGCAGCGGCGCCGACGGGCGGACGAGCCTGGAGCTGATCGCGGCCCTGTACAAGTCGGCGTTCACGGACGTGACCGTACGGCGTGGGGAGATCGGGCCCGGGGACCCGTACTACACGGCCATGCACGGAGGCGCCCCCGGGTGGGCGCCCGGAACGGCCCAGGTGTCCGCCGACGCGAGCTCCGTCGGCACGAGTGAGGAGATCACCGCATGACCTTCCACGACGGGCTGCGCGTGGTCCACGCACACGGCGACCGGATCACGGTCACCGAACCCGCCACCGGTGTCGAGCTGTTGAGCTACGTCTACCGGGCGGAGGCGGACTGGGAGGCGCCGAAGCCGTATCTGCACCCGATCCGGACGCTGGCCGGGGACGTCGTCACCGACTTCCGGCCCAACGACCACCGCTGGCACAAGGGCCTGCAGCTGACGGCCTCGCACCTGTCGGGGCAGAACCTGTGGGGCGGCAACTCGTATGTGCACGGCGAGGGTTATCTGCCGATCCCGGAGCGGGTCGGTTCGATGGCGCACGTCGGATTCGACGTCGTCGAGTCGGACGGCGAGCGGGTCGTGATCGCCGAGCGGCTGACCTGGCACCCGCACACCGGGGAGCTGTGGGCGGACGAGGAGCGCCGGATCGAGATCCACGACGTCGACACCGAGTCGGGTTCGTGGGCGCTGACCTGGACGAGCGCGATCACCAACCGCCGCGACGAGCCGCTGCTGTTCGGCAGCCCCACCACCGCCGGACGTGAGATGGCCGGTTACACAGGCCTGTTCTGGCGCGGCCCGCGTGCCTTCCGGGACGGGCGGATCATCGGCCCCGACTCCGAGGGGACCGGGCTGATGGGCGAGCAGGCGCCCTGGCTGGCCTACTCGGGCGAACACGACGGCACCGACGGACACGCCACGCTCGTCTTCGCGCACGCGCCCGAGAACGACCACACCGGAGACCGGGGCGCGCATCCCGCCCACTGGTTCGTCCGCAACGAGCCCTTCGCCGCCGTCGCCCCGTCCTGGGCCTTCTTCGAGGAACTGGAGCTGGCTCCCGGCGAGACGCTCACCCGTCGCTACCGGGTCGTCGTGGCGGACGGGGCCTGGGAGCGGGAGGAGATCGCCAAGTACCTGGAGGCGCACCCGTGGTGAGCGGATACGAGGGGCTGCCGGGCGGGGTCGCCGTCTCGCACCTTGCCGTCTACGACTGGCCCGCCGCCGACGGGGTCTGCGGGGGAACTCCCCATCTGCATCTCACCTGTTCCGAGGCGTACGTCGTCACCGGCGGGCGCGGCGCGGTGCAGACGCTGACGACCTCCGGGTACGAGGTCACGCCACTGGCGCCCGGGACGGTCGCCTGGTTCACGCCCGGCACGATCCACCGGCTGGTCAACGAGGACGACCTGCGGATCACCGTCCTCATGCAGAACAACGGGCTGCCGGAGGCGGGCGACGCCGTCCTCACCCTGCCCCCGGAGTATCTGACCGACCCGGAGACGTACGCCGCCGCCACCCGCATCCCGGTGGACGCGCCGGAGGAGGAGCAGGAGCGCGTCGCCCGGAACCGGCGCGACCTCGCCCTGAAGGGCTACCGCGCGCTGCGCGACGCCTCCGGCCCCGAGCCGCTCGCCGCGTTCCACCGGGCCGCCGCGGCGCTCGTACGGCCCCGGCTGGCGGAGTGGCGGGCGCGCTGGGAAAAGGGTGCGCGTTCGGCTGCCGCCGTGACCGGGGAGCAGTTGGACCGGCTGGAGCGGGGGGACTTGTCACACCTGGCCGACGCTGCCGTACGGGCCGAGGAGCCCTCCGCGTACGGGAAGTTCGGGATGTGTGGGCGGTTGGACGTCTACAAGGGGGATTGAGCGCCGGGCGCCTTCGAGCTCGGGGAGGGCCGTGGTGTGGCGGCAGCGGGTTGTGGGTGGCTTGTCGCGCAGTTCCCCGCGCCCCTTCGGGGCGCTGGTGTGAGCCTGCCTCCTACCTCACCGTCGGCCCGGTCACCGACCAGCCCGGGGACTGCGGGTGTGCCGTGAGGTCCTCGTGACGCACCTCGCCGTCGCAGGCCGTGCAGGTGACCACGGGGATCAGTTCGTTGCCGCAGATGTGCTCGATCACCATGGGGCGATCGTCGTCCTTCCGGAGATGGCGGTCGCCCCACGCCATGAGCGTCATCAGGATCGGTTCCAGTTCGAGACCCGGCGGTGTGGGCCGGTACTCGAAGCGCTGCGGGCGCTCGTGGTAGACGTGCTTGTGCAGGATGCCCGCGTCCACCAGGCGCCTGAGGCGGGTCGCCAGTACGTCACGCGGGGCCCCGATGTTGCGGACCAACTGGTCGAAGCGGCCGTTGCCGAGGCAGACCTCGCGCAGGACCAGCAGGGAGTACTTCTCACCGACGAGTGCCAGGGTGTCGGCGATGGAGCAGGGGCGGGGATCTCCGGAGGCGGGCATGCGCCCAGTCTAGGGGGAGGGTTTGTTTTCCCAACGCGCTGAGCTGCGATGAGTCCGGAATGCCTACTCACTGATGGTCGATCTCTCCCCTGTCCATCGGCTCAAGGGCGGCTCGCGGCCGTCGCCGTCAGCGGGCTCGCAAGTGATGGCGTTTGCGCCAGGCCAGGACCGCGCCGACCAGGGCCGGGATCGCGATGCAGGCCATGGCGATCAGGAAGGCAGGGGAGGTCGGGGACGAGGCTCGGGCGCCGGCCACCGCGTACGCGGCGGTGTTCGGGATGGAGCCTAGGGCGGTGGCGAGGAGAAAAGGGAGGTAGCCCATGCGGGAGACGGACGCGCAGTAGTTGGCCGCCCAGAAGGGCACTCCCGGGAACAGCCGGGCCGCCAGCATCGAGCGGAAGCCGTGGCGGCTGAGCTGGCCGTCCGCCGACTTCAGCCAGCGGTGGCGGAGAAGGGGGCGCAGAGCGTCCTGCCCCAGTATCCGGCCCAGGCCGAAGGCGATACCGGCCCCGAGGACGGTGCCCGCCAGCGCCGAGGCCAGACCCAGCTGGGAGCCGAAGAGGGCACCTGCCGCGATGTTGAGGATCGGCCGGGGCACGAAGGCGACCGTGCACAGCCCGTACGCCACCGCGAACATGAC
Organism: Streptomyces sp. NBC_01314; assembly: GCF_041435215.1. Classification (NCBI taxonomy): domain Bacteria; kingdom Bacillati; phylum Actinomycetota; class Actinomycetes; order Kitasatosporales; family Streptomycetaceae; genus Streptomyces; species Streptomyces sp. NBC_01314. The sequence goes on from NZ_CP108394.1 coordinate 9,354,694, forward strand.
GACCGCCGCGGCGCCGCTCAGCTGTGGCGGCCAGCCGTCGGCCAGCAGCCGCTGCGGCTCGAACAGCAGGACGGTCGACACGGCGCCCACGAGCAGCGCCACGAGCAGGGAGAACCGGGCCCACGGCGAGAACAGCAGTCTGCCCCAGCGGGCGGTGCGCCTCAGCGCCACGGCTGGAACGGTGGCGGAGGGTGTGGCGATGGCGAGCTCCGTGGCGGCGGTCCGGGGAAGGACCGTGGCGGTGCCCCCGGAGCGGGCGGTGGCATCGAGCATTCGTCGACGGTAACCGACCCATGTACGTGTATGCCGTACGGAACGTCTCACGGGCGTCACAGCGAGCGGAACAACGGGCTCGCCCGCCACGGTGTGCTCAGGGCCCCGACAAGCACGGTGCACCATGCTGCCTGCACGTTCCGGAACACGGTCCCGACCTGGGCACCGTTCATCCCGGACAGCCTCTTGTGAAGCATCTCTCTTCGGCTCCCCCTGGGAACCCGCGCGTACCGAAAACCATTCGACGCGGGCCGACTTGTCGACGATGATCGGCCTCATGTTCCGGCACGCCTTCGCTCTCGCCGCATCCGCCACAGGCGCGGATGCCCCGAAGGCTGCCCTTCTGATCGTCGTGGCCGCCGCAGACGGCGCCCGAAGCTGACCCTTCCCGGAGATTCCGGCGGACCCCGCAGGGGGAGGGTCGGCAGGACCTCGGGGTCCCCGTCCCGGCAGCGCCCGTAGTCGCGCCGGGGCCTCACTCGGTACCGCTGAAGAGACTTCGAGGTACAGCCATGTCCAAGACGGCCTACGTCCGCACGAAACCGCATCTCAACATCGGCACCATGGGCCATGTCGACCACGGCAAGACCACCCTGACCGCCGCCATCACCAAGGTCCTCGCCGAGCGCGGGGCCGGCACCTTCGTACCGTTCGACCGCATCGACCGCGCCCCGGAGGAGGCGGCGCGCGGCATCACCATCAACATCGCGCACGTCGAGTACGAGACCGACACCCGGCACTACGCGCACGTCGACATGCCCGGCCACGCCGACTACGTCAAGAACATGGTCACCGGGGCCGCCCAGCTCGACGGGGCGATCCTCGTCGTCTCCGCGCTCGACGGGATCATGCCGCAGACCGCCGAGCACGTGCTGCTCGCCCGGCAGGTGGGTGTGAACCATGTGGTCGTCGCGCTGAACAAGGCCGACGCCGTCGACGACGGCGAAGACACCGTACTGATCGACCTCGTCGAACTGGAGGTCCGCGAACTGCTCACCGCGCACGGGTACGGCGGCGACTCCGTACCCGTCGTACGGGTCTCCGGGCTCAAGGCGCTCGAAGGGGACCCGCGGTGGACGGCGTCCATCGACGCGCTGCTGGACGCGGTGGACACGTACGTCCCGATGCCCGAGCGGTATCTGGACGCGCCGTTCCTGCTGTCCGTGGAGAACGTCCTCACGATCACGGGCCGGGGGACCGTCGTCACCGGTGCCGTCGAGCGGGGCACGATCCACGTGGGGGACCGGGTCGAGGTGCTCGGTGCCGAGGTGGAGACGGTGGTCACCGGCCTGGAGACCTTCGGCAAGCCGATGTCCGAGGCGCAGGCCGGGGACAACGTCGCGCTGCTGCTGCGCGGGGTGGGACGGGACGCCGTCCGCCGCGGGCATGTGGTGGCCGCGCCCGGCAGCGTCGTACCCAGGCGGAACTTCACCGCGCAGGTGTATGTGCTGTCGGCGAGTGAGGGCGGGCGTACGACTCCGGTTTCCACCGGGTACCGGCCCCAGTTCTACATCCGTACGGCGGATGTGGTCGGGGACGTCGACCTCGGTGGGATCGCCGTCGCGCGGCCCGGGGACCGGGTCACGATGAGTGTGGAGCTGGGCCGGGAGGTTCCGTTGGAGCCGGGGCTCGGGTTCGCGATTCGTGAGGGCGGCCGGACCGTGGGGGCGGGGACCGTGACGGCCGTTCAGTAGGTGCCGCCGCGGTGTGCGGGGGACTGCGGGCCGGGTCCTGGCCGGTCGCGCGGTCCCCCGCGCTGTTTGCGGGGACGCCGCGGTGGCTCTTCGGGCAAGGGCGCGCCCGGCACAATGGGGCCGTGAACGAAGCCATACCCGTCTCCCGTGCCATTGATCAGGGGACCGCCAAGCTCATGCCCGACGTCGACCGGGAGCGGGCCTGGCTGCTGACCGTGGACGGGGCGCCGCAGTCGTACGTGGACCTGGATGAGCCGACGCATCTGGAGTTCGAGTACGTGCGACGGCTCGGGCATGTGCTGGACACGGTGGCGGAGCCGGGGCGGGCGCTCGATGTGCTGCACCTGGGTGGGGGCGCGTTCACACTGCCCAGGTATGTGGCCGCCACCCGGCCCGGGTCCCGTCAGGAGGTCGTCGAGTTCGACCGGGGGCTGCTGGACCTGGTCGTCGAGCAGCTGCCCCTGCCCGGTGACGCGGGGATCGCGCTGCACGGCGCGGACGCCGGGGAATGGCTGGAAGCGGCCCCCGCGGACTCCGCCGACGTGGTCGTGGGGGATGTGTTCGGGGGCTCGCGGATCCCGGCGCACCTGACGACCGTGGCGTACGCGCGGGCCGCCGAGCGGGTGCTGCGCGCGGACGGGCTGTACCTCGCGAACCTGGCCGACGGCGCGCCCTTCGCGTTCCTGCGGTCCCAACTGGCCACGCTCGCCACGGTGTTCGAGGAACTGGTGCTGATCGCCGAGCCGGGCGTGCTGCGCGGCCGGCGGTTCGGGAACGCCGTGCTGGTCGCCGCCCATCAGCCGCCCGACATCGCCGCCCTTGCCCGGCGGACCGCCGCCGACGCCTTCCCGGCACGGGTCGAGCACGGCCCCGCGCTGCGCGACTTCATCGGCGGTGCCGCACCCGTGCGCGAGGAGGACGCCGTGCCGTCACCCGAGCCGCCCGACGGAGCCTTCGGTATCGGCTGAGCCGGGCAGGGCACGGGGCTCGGCGTCGGGTTCGGCGTCGGACTCCGCCTCGGGCTGGGCGTCGGGCTCGGTGTCGGGCTTGGCATCGGACTCCGCCTCGGGTTCGGCGGCGGGCTCGGTGTCGGGCTTGGCCAGCACCACCGGCACACTGCGCCGGGTCAGGTTCCGCACGTCCCGTACGCACAGCACCGCCGCCGTGGCCGCCACGCACAGCGCGGCGCAGCCCCACAGGGCCGCCGTACGCCCGAAGGCGCTCTCCGCCGGGCCCGCCAACGCGGCGGCCAGCGGCACCATCGCCACCGAGCCGAACCAGTCGTAGGCCGAGACACGGGACAGCTTGTCCTCGGGGATCTCCTGGTGCAGCGCGGTCATCCAGGAGACACCGAACACCTCGATCGACAGACCGCTGACGAACATGGCGAGGCACAGCACGGCGATCGGCGTCGGGACGGCGAGCGCGGCGGACGGCAGGGCGAACGGGAAGACGCACAGGACGCCCACGAGGAGGAGGCGGCGCGGTTTCCAGCGGGTCATGAGCAGCGCCCCGACGGCGTTGCCGGCCCCGAACAGGGCCAGCGCCAGTCCCCAGGGGCCGGGTCCGCCGAGGCTGTCGTTGGCGACCTGGGGGCCGTAGACCGCGTCGGCGGCGACCATGACCGCGTTCACCAGGGAGAACTGGACGACGATCGCCCACAGCCAGGTGCGGCCGGTGAACTCATGCCAGCCGTCCCGGAGATCGGCGAGCATCCCGTGGCCCGGTTCGCGTGCCGGTATGTGGCTCACGTCGAGGAAGGCGCGCAGGGCGCCGGCGAACGCGAACGCGACGGCGTCCACCGCGAGCACCCAGCCGGGGCCGATCACCGCGACCAGGGCGCCGCCGAGTGCCGCGCCCGTCATGGTCGCGCCCTGCGACGCGAACCGGAACAGCGCGAAGGCCCGGCCCGCCTGCTCGGCGGTGACCGAGGAGAGCAGCATGCCCTCCGCGGCCGGGCCGAAGAACGCATGGCCGGTGCCGCCGAGCGCGGAGAGCAGCATCATCTGCCAGAGGTGTGCCTCGCCGCTGAGCACGAGCACGGCGAAGACGGCCTGGGAGAGACAGCTGAGGGTGTTCGCCGCGACCATCACCCGGTGCCGGGGCAGCCGGTCCGCGACCGCGCCGCCGATCAGCAGGAACAGCACCAGCGGCAGGGTCCGCGCCGCCGCGACCAGCCCTACGTCACCGCCGTCGCCGCCCGCCTCCAGGACCGCGAACGCGGCCGCGATCAGGGCGCCGTTGCTGCCGAGGTTGGTGACGACCGCGGCCGTCGTCAGCAGGGTGTAGTTGCGGCCTGCCCAGGCGGGGCGACGGCGGAAGGCGACGGGAGGGGTCACCTGCCGACTATCGCCGCCCCGCCGCCTTCTGCCAAACCGTTTCCGCACAGGATGCGGCCGGATCGGGCTGCATCGGGCCGGAGGGCAAGGCCGCCGGCACCGGGGCTGTGCGCCCCGCGTGCGGCCGCCGCGTGACGCCGACGATCCCGCCTGCCCCTGCCCCTGCCTTGTCCCTTGCCCTGTCCCCGGACAGGGCAAGGCAGTCGGTTCAGCCGCCCGTCGGTTCGCCGTACAGCCGTACCGTGCTGAGGATCTTCTGCACCGTCGCGTCCGGGACCTCGTCGTCGACGTCCTTGGCACCGTGGAACGTCCAGGAGACGTAGTCACCGGCCGAGTTCTTGAAGGCGAACGTGGTCGCCTTGCCGTCGGTGTCGCACTTGCCCTTCTTGGCGACGCCCTTCGAGTACGTGGTCGCGACGCTGCCCTCGACGCCCGACGTGGTGGTGTACGCCTTGGCCTTGCCGATGGTCATCTTCTTCTTGGAGGTGTCCTTCTGGTCGGTGTAACCGCCGAAGACCCACCACGCCGAGTCGTTACGGGCGATGTCCTCGGTGCCCTTGGCGCCCTGCTGGCCCTTGGTGCCCACGGCGGCCAGCGAACTCGTCTCCTCGTTGCCGTCCTTGTCGTCGTCGGACGTGCACCACTTCTCCTTGAGGACGGCAGGTGCCGACATGCCGATGAGGACCGAACCGTCGCCCTTCTCGTCGTCCTCGAAGCCGATGAAGGTGTCGGCCGACTGGACGGCCCACTCGGCGGGCACGTCGAAGGCCGTACCCCACTTGGGGTTGACGACGACCTTCCAGCCCGCGACGGTCGGCTTCGCCCCGGCGTCATCGCCGCGCGGGTTGTCCTCGGTGCTCTCGGACACGGTCGGCGACGGGGAGGCCGAAGGAGCGGACTCGGTCTTCGACTTGTCCTTGTCGCCGTCGCCACCGAGGACCAGGAAGCCCGTCACACCGGCGGCCACGACGACCGCCGTGGCCGCGATGATCGCGATGAGCTTCGTCCGGTTGCCGCCGCCTCCGCCCGGCGGCGCCGGCGGGCCCGCGGGTCCTTGCGCGCCCCACTGCGGTTGCTGCCCGTACGGGGGCTGCTGGCCCGTCGACTGGTATCCGGGCTGCTGGTAGGGGTTGGGTTGCTGGTACCCCGGCTGTTGGTATCCCGACTGTCCCGGCTGTCCCGACTGGTCGTACCCCTGCTGCTGGTACGGGTTCGGCTGCTGCGGTTGGTGCTCGCCCCCGGGCGGCTGCTGCTGTCCTGGCCACATGGCTCGTAACCATAGATGCGCCGGGGGGCGGGGTGCCACGGGAGTCCAGGAAGCGCCTTTGCACTTGGGACGAACGGCTCCAAAACGCCCTGGGTCGAGGACTTTTGACTCGATGCCCCCGGGGCTGTCGGGAGGTGGCCGGATCCCCCATGAGTCCGACGGGCGACCAGGCCGCGAAGGCCCCTTCGGCGTTCTTGAACGCGAACACCGTCGACCTGCCGTCCGTCCGGCTCTTCTCCCCCTCCAGGAGGGGCCCGCATGTCGACGTCGGGGTTTGTCCAGTGGCCGGCGACGAAGTGGCGATCACAGGGGCGCCCCTGGTCAGGCTTGCTACTCGTGGGTAACATCGGGATATGAGCGCAGACCAGATGTCGATCGGCGAGATGCTCGCCGCCACGGTGCCGATGGCCAGGACCTTGAACCTGGAGTTCCTGGAGACCACGCCGGAGAAGGCCGTGGTGGCACTGCCGGACCGGAGCGAGTTCCACAACCACGTCGGCGGTCCGCACGCAGGCGCGATGTTCACGCTGGGTGAGTCGGCGAGCGGGGCGATCGTGCTCGCCGCGTTCGGGGACCAGCTCTCCCGTGCCGTGCCGCTCGCAGTCAGCGCCGAGATCGCGTACAGGAAACTCGCGATGGGGCCCGTCACGGCCACCGCCACACTGGGCCGCCCCGCCGCCGAGGTTGTCGCCGAACTCGACGCCGGACAGCGCCCCGAGTTCCCCGTCACCGTCGCCATCCAACGTGCCGACGGCGCTGTGACCGGCGAGATGACCGTCGTCTGGACACTGCGCCCCAACACCTGACCCCGGGGCGCGCTCAGCCCGCGCGTCCCGGCCGCCCCCCAACACCCGATCCCGAGGGCGGGCCGGGCGTCGGCCGGCCGTACACCGCCGCCCAGGGCGGTCGGAATCCGTGTCCCGGTGTTTCTCGGTTTCTTTCGCGGTTCCTCCCCCAGTTCCTCCCTCAGCTCCCCTCTCGGTTCCTCGATCCGTTCCTCCAGGACTCCGGGCCGTCCGAGTAACCGGGTAGGCTGCCCCGGCGCGCGCTCCGTCGTGGGCGCACGCCGGGGGTCCTTGATCCACTACACGGGAGGAACCGGCTTTGCACGTGCAGGAGTGGCTCGAAACAGTGCCTCCGCTCAGCATCTACCTGCTGGTGGGGCTGGTCATCGGCCTGGAGAGCCTGGGCATTCCGCTGCCGGGCGAGATCATCCTGGTCTCCTCCGCGCTGCTCGCCTCCCAGCACGGTGAGATCGACCCGTTCGTCCTCGGCGCCTGTGCCACCGCCGGCGCGATCATCGGCGACTCCATCGGCTACGCCATCGGCCGCAAGGGCGGCCGTCCGCTGCTGGACAAGCTCAACCGAAGGTTCCCCAAGCACTTCAGCGAGAGCAACATCGCCGTCGCCGAGCGCTCCTTCGACCGGTGGGGCATGTGGGCCGTCTTCTTCGGCCGCTTCATCGCCCTCCTCCGCATCTTCGCCGGCCCTCTCGCCGGCGTCCTGCAGATGCCCTACTGGCGCTTCCTGGTCGCCAACGTCCTCGGCGGCATCCTCTGGGCCGGTGGCACGACCGCCGTCATCTACTACGTCGGTGTCGTCGCCGAGGCCTGGCTCAAGCGCTTCTCCTGGCTGGGCCTGGTCCTGGCCGTCCTGATCGGCGTCACCTCGATGCTGGTGATCAAGCGCAAGGCGAAGAAGGCGGCGGAAGCGGCGGAGAAGACCGAGGGGGAGCTGGTCACCGCCGCCGAGTGAGGCAGGCCGGACAAGGCGCGGGGCCGTTTCGATGTGTGGCCCCGTCGCGTGGGCGGGACCAGCCACATCCGGCCGGCGGACGTCCTACGCGCCGTACTCATGCTGCGCTTCCCGATGCGCCGTGGCCAGCTCCGTGTAGTGCGTCCCGTTCAGCGTCACCATCTCCCGCTCCTCATCGGTGAGCGGTCGCTTCACCTTCGCCGGCACCCCCGCCACCAGCGACCCGGGCGGCACCCGCATCCCCTGCGGCACCAGAGCCTGCGCGGCCACCAGCGACCCCGCCCCGATCACCGCGCCGTTCAGCACCGTCGCACCCATCCCGATCAGACAGTCGTCCTCGACGGTCGCGCCGTGCACCACCGCGTTGTGCCCGATCGAGACCCGCTCGCCGATCGAGACCGGGAACCCGGGGTCGACGTGCAGCGTGCAGTTGTCCTGGACGTTGGCGTCCGCGCCGATGACGATCGGCTCGAACTCGGCCCGCAGCACGGCCCCGTACCAGACGCTCGACCCGGGCCGCAGCGTCACGTCGCCGATCACCACCGACGTGGGGGAGACGAACGCGGCCTCCTCCACGTCCGGCTTGTTGCCGCCGAACTTCGTGATCAGGGCCCGCTGCCGGTTCATCGCCGCCTCCTGGTGGTGACCGTGGTGGCCCTGGCTGGCCATGGTGATCGGTCCTCACCCGCACCGTAAGCCATGGGGCGGGCATCGCGTGGGGTGAAGATCACAGCCATACGACGTCTTGGGTGTGCGACCGGTGAGTACGGTGAGCGGGTGCCGAAGAGCAAGAACACGTTCTCGTCCTGGCGGGGCCCCCTCGTGCAGCGCGCCGTCCATGCGGGCTGGGCGTGGCTCCAGCGCACGGGGTCGGTGACGGCCGAGCGGCCCGGACGCTTCCGCTTCGGCGCGATGGGACCGAACACCAGACTGGCCTTCCCGCTCGGCACGGTCTTCGGCGAGCCGTGGATCCATCTGGGCTCCCACTGCATCATCGGCGAGCAGGTCACCCTGACCGCCGGGCTGATGCCCGACCTGGACCTCGGCGCGGAACCGATCCTGCGCATCGGTGACGGTGTCGTCCTGGGCCGGGGCAGCCATGTGATCGCCGACACCACCGTCACCATCGGCAGCGACTGCTACTTCGGGCCGTATGTCTACGTGACGTCCACGAACCACTCCTACGACGACCCGCACGAGCCGATCGGCAAGCAGTGGCCGCGGATGGACCCGGTGTCGATCGGGTCGGGGTGCTGGATCGGTACGGGTGCGGTGATCCTTCCGGGGGCGCGGGTCGGGCGGAACGTGGTCGTCGCCGCCGGGGCGGTGGTGCGGGGGGTGGTGCCGGACCACTCGGTGGTGGCGGGGGCGCCCGCTCGGGTCGTGCGGCGCTGGGACCCGGTCGAGGGGTGGCAGCCGCCGATCCGGACGCCTGCCCCCGTGCCGATACCCGACGGGGTCACGCCGGAGCAGTTGCTGGCGCTGGCCGAGTGGGATGCGGAGGGGGCGACCGGGGAGTCCGCCTGAGGGGTCGAGGGGCTGGGGTGCGTCGGCGGATGCGCGTGGTGCGCGGCAGGTCGCGCCCGCCGGTGGAGCCGCACATCGCCGGCCCCGAGCCCCTGAACGGGCGCGACCCTCGCAGTACAGTTCGTTGAACGCCGGGCCTCCTCTTGGGGCACCGCATTGAACTCTGCCCCTTGAGAATATTGGACGGAATGTGTCGGATCTCGATCTGCTGACCCAGTCCCTGGCGCGGAACGTCAAGCGCTGGCGCACCGAGCGGGGGTTCACCCTGGACGCTCTGGCCGCCCGTGCCGGAGTCAGTCGCGGGATGCTCATCCAGATCGAGCAGTCCCGCACCAACCCCAGCCTCGGCACCGTGGTCAAGATCGGTGACGCCCTCGGTGTCAGCATCACCACACTGCTCGACTACGAGCAGGGGCCCAAGGTCCGGATCGTCCCGGCCGAGCAGGTGGTCCGGCTGTGGCACACGGAAGCGGGCAGTTACAGCAAGCTGTTGGCCGGTACGGAGGCGCCCGGCCCGCTGGAGATGTGGGACTGGCTGCTGATGCCGGGGGAGGGCAGCCGGTCGGACCCGCACCCCGTGGGCACGGTCGAGATCGCACACGTCACGGCGGGCGAGCTGACCCTCACCGTCGAGGGCACGGACTACCGCGTTCCGGCCGGTGCGAGCGTCACCTTCGAGGCCAACGCGGCGCACGAGTACGCGAATCAGGGGGAGGTGCCGACGGAGATGGTGCTGACGGTGTCGGTGCCGGCCGTGCCCTGAGGTGTCTGCCGGGCAGTCCGCCGGCCTTTGTTACCGTGCGGCCCATGCGCGCACCCATCGGAGACTTCGACCACGCCACCCCCGCCCCCGACTGCCTCGACGACCTCGTCGGTCCGGTCGCCGACGCCGTACGCGACTGGCCCGGCAGCGTGCCCGCCGACCAGATCCTGTACGTCGAGACGGACCCGGAGTGGGCCGACACCGCGGTGTTCGTCCAGCACTACGGGCAGGCCCTGCTCGAACAGTCCGCGAACTGCGTGGTCGTCGCGGGCAAGCGCGGCGGCGAGTCGAGTCTGGCCGCGTGTGTCGTGCTCTCCACCACCCGTGTCGACGTCAACGGTGTGGTCCGCCGCCGGCTCGGCGCCCGCAAGGCCTCGTTCGCGTCGATGGACACCGCCACCGGGGAGACCGGGATGGAGTACGGCGGCATCACGCCCGTCGGGCTGCCTGCGGCCTGGCCGGTCCTGGTGGACTCGGCCGTGGTCGACCTGCCGTATGTCCTGGTCGGCAGCGGGCGGCGGCGCGGCAAGCTGCTGGTGCCGGGCAAGGTGTTCGCGGAACTGCCGAACGCGGTGGTGCTGGAGGGGCTGGGGGTGGCCTGACCGGCCGACCGCCCTCGATCCCGGTGCCGGAACGCCGACGCCGGGCCCCGGGCACATGGCCCGGAACCCGGCGGCATACGGCACGGGGCCGGATCAGGCGGCGACGGTGCCCGCCTGGGCGCCGAGCTGGTTCAGGACATCGGTGAGACCGGTGACGACCTCGGCGTCGTCGGCCGGGTGCGTCTCGGCGAAGCGGACGACGGAGCCGGGGATGGAGAGCTTGGCGTCCTCCAGGACCGTGGCACCGGCGATGCCGAGGGCCTTGCGGGTCTCGTCCTGCGCCCACACGCCGCCGAACTGGCCGAACGCGGTGCCGACCACGGCGACCGGCTTGCCGGTGAGGGCGCCGGCGCCGTACGGGCGGGACAGCCAGTCGATGGCGTTCTTCAGGACGGCCGGGATGGTGCCGTTGTACTCGGGGGAGAAGAGCAGCAAGCCGTCGACCTGGCCGGCGGCCTCGCGCAGGGCCGCGGCGGTGGCCGGGAGGGCGGCCTCGTTGTCGAGGTCCTCGTTGTAGAACGGGACGTCGGCCAGACCCTCGTACAGCTCGATCGCGACGCCCTCAGGGGCGTGCTTCACGGCGGCCTCGGCGAGCTGGCGGTTGTGCGAACCGGCGCGAAGGCTGCCGACGAGCGCGAGGATGCGTACGGACATGAGCTGACTCCTAGCAAGGATGTGCACGTGAGGAAAGGCTAAGCGGACCGGGGTCCGTTGAAATTTGTAGCACCTATCCGGACCGGGGTCCACTTGTCTGTGGTGAGCGTTACGCTCCCTTCATGAAAGAGTCGCTGCCGCCCTTGCCGGCGCCTCGGGAAACCGACCCGCTCGACGGGCTGCTGGACCTCGCCCCGACCGCCTCCGGTCAGCGCCGTCTGCGCGCGGACGCGGCCCGCAACCGCACCCGGCTGCTGGAGGTGGCCGCCCGGCTCGCGGCGGACTGTGGGGCCGCCAACCTGACCATGGAGGCCGTGGCGACCGCCGCCGAGGTGGGCAAGGGCACCGTGTTCCGGCGGTTCGGCGACCGGACAGGGCTCATGTTCGCGCTTCTCGACCATCACGAGCGGGAGCTCCAGGCCGCGTTCCTGACCGGTCCGCCACCCCTCGGCCCCGACGCGCCGCCCGTCGAGCGGCTCCGGGCCTTCGGGGCCGCCGTCATCCGGCACGAGTACGCCCACCGCGACCTCTACCTCGCCGCCCACACGGACGTCTCCCGCCGACACACCGGCCCGGCCAACCAGCTCCGCCTCGGCCACCTGTGCATGCTGCTGCGCCGAGCCGGGGCGCGGGGCGACATCGAACTGCTGGCGCAGACTCTGCTGGGCTATCTGGACATCAACCTCGTCGACCATCTGGTGGGGCGGCGGGGGATGTCGATGGACCGTCTGCAGCTGGGGTGGGAGGACCTGATCGAGCGGCTGGTCGTGGCGTAAATACAGGAGCGCGGGACCGAGACAGCCAAAGCGACCGCTTGGTAACTTGGAGCGCACGTGTCGGGGAGCGGCCTCGCACACCGCGTGAGGATGAGGGGTCACATGACCGACGAGAACGGTGAGAACGGGCCGGACATCGCCGGTACCGGCTTCTTCTCCTCCGTGGACGACGTCCTCGCGCGGCTCGCCGAAGCGGGGTACCTGGCCTCGACCGCCGTCGCCACCACCGTCTTCCTGGCCGACCGGCTCGGCAAGCCCCTGCTGGTGGAAGGCCCGGCGGGCGTCGGCAAGACCGAGCTGGCCAAGGCCGTCGCCCGGGTCGGCGCCGCCCGCCTGGTCCGGCTCCAGTGCTACGAGGGCATCGACGAGTCCCGCGCGCTGTACGAGTGGAACCACGCCAAGCAGTTGCTGCGCATCACCGCCGGGCGCGACGAGGGCTGGGACGAGACCCGTACCGACATCTTCAGCGACGAGTTCCTGCTCACCCGTCCCCTGCTGACCGCCATCCGGGGCGACGAGCCGACCGTGCTCCTCATCGACGAGACCGACAAGGCGGACGTCGAGGTCGAGGGGCTGCTGCTGGAGGTGCTCAGCGACTTCCAGGTCACCGTCCCGGAGCTGGGCACGATCACCGCCACCCGGCGCCCCTTCACGGTCCTCACCTCGAACGCCACCCGGGAGCTCTCCGAAGCCCTGCGCCGCCGCTGCCTCTTCCTCCATCTCGGGTTCCCCGACGCCGAGTTGGAGCGGCGGATCGTACGGCTCAGGGTCCCGGGCCTGGACGACACGCTCGCCGACTCACTGGTCCGGGTGGTCGGCGCGCTGCGCGAGATGGAGCTGCGCAAGGCCCCCTCCGTGGCCGAGACCATCGACTGGGCACGCACGCTGCTGGCCCTCGGCGCCGACACCCTCGACGAGACCGTCGTACGGGACAGCCTGGGCGTGATCCTCAAGCACCAGGACGACATCGAGAAGGCCGCGCGGAAGCTGACGCTGGTATGAGCGCCGGGGCCCGTGGTACGGACACGGCTCCGGGCTCCGCGCTGGCCGATCGGCTGACCGCGTTCGTCCGGGCGTTGCGTGGCCACGGGATACGGATCGGGCCCGGCGAGACCGTGGACGCGGCTGCCGTGCTGGAGGTGCTGGGCCTCACCGACCGGGAGCGGATCCGGGAGGGGCTGGCGGCGGCGCTGCTGCGCGCCGACCGGCAGCGTGCCGTGTTCGACGCTGCCTTCGAGCTGTACTTCCCGCTCGGCGTGGGGGAGTTGACGGGGGCGCGGGGTGCGTCGGCCGGGGACCGGGACGAGTTGCGCGACCGGCTCGCCGAGGCACTGGCCGCGAACGACACGGCCGCGCTCAACCGGCTGGCGGCTGAGGCCGTGGACCTGCTCGGCCGCTACGGCTCGCCCGGCTCGGACGGCTGGTCGGCCCACCAGACGCTGGACCGCCTGCGGCCGCAGACGCTGTTGGCACGGATCCTCGCGGCCTCGCGGGGGGCGGGCGGCGATGCCGACGCCGGCTTCTCCGGTGCGGGGGCCGGTGGTGGACCCGGTGGTGGGTTCCGTATGGGGTTCGGTGGCGGTTTCACATTCGGTGCGGGTGCGGGTGCGGGTGCGGGCTCGGAGTCGGACTCCGGTTCCGGTCTCCGCTCCGGTGACGGTTCGGGTCTCGGTTCGGGTGGGTTCACCGATCGGCTGGACGCCGACGAGATCCGGCGCCGTATCGAGGACTTCCGGAACCGGGTGCGTACCGAGGCGCGGCGGCGGGTCGCCGAGCGCCGGGGAGCGGAGATGATCGCCGAGCGGGGCATCGCGCCCAGCGCCGACCAGGTCGACTTCCTCATCGCGAGCCGTGAGCAACTCGTCGAACTACGCCGGACCGTCCAGCCGTTGGCCCGCAAGCTCGCGACCCGGCTCGCCGCCCGGAGACGCAGGGCCGCGCGCGGTCGGATCGACATTCGGCGCACGTTGCGGCGTTCGCTGTCCACGGGAGGTGTGCCGCTGCGCCCCGCCTATCGGCGGCACCGGCCCGCCCGTCCGGAGATCGTGCTGCTGTGCGATGTGTCCGGGTCGGTCGCCGGGTTCGCGAACTTCACGATGCTGCTGGTGCAGGCGATGCGGGACCAGTTCAGCAAGGTGCGGGTCTACGCCTTCGTCAACCGCGTCGACGAGGTCACCCGCCTCGTCACCAACGGTGAGGCCGATCCCGCCGAACTCGGCCGCCGGATCTCCACCGAGGCCGCGGTCGCCGGTTGGCACGGCAGCAGCGACTACGGGGCCGCGCTGGGCGAGTTCGCCGAGCGCCACCTCGACGCGGTGGGCCCGCGGACGTCGGTGATCGTGCTCGGCGACGCCCGCACCAACGGGTTCGATCCCAACGCGGCGGCCCTGCGGCGCGTCGTGGCCCGCGCCCGCCGCGTCCACTGGCTGAACCCCGAGTCCCCGGACCAGTGGGGGACGGGCGACTCAGCCGCCCATGTCTATGCCGAGATCGTCGACATGCACGCCTGCCGGAACGCACGGCGGCTGGGGGAACTGGTGACCCGGCTGCTGCCGGTGTGACGCGTAGGGTGCCGGTGGTGCGCAGGTCTCACTGCCGGCCGGTGTCGATCACGCAGAAGCGGTTGCCCTCCGTGTCGGCGAGTACGACGAAGTCGGCGTCCTCCGGGTAGTCGTCCCAGTCGACACGGCGTGCTCCCAGGCCCAGCAGCCGTTCGACCTCCGCCGCCTGGTCCTCCGCGTCCCCCGCGTAGAGGTCCAGATGCACCCGGGGCCGCTCCTGCGACGGGGTCTCGCTGCGGCCGAGGGAGATCTGGGCGCCGGTGCCCTGCGGGTGCACCAGCACGACCCAATCGTCCTCCGGTTCCTCGCGCGGGACGTACCCGAGGGCCTCCGTCCAGAACACGGCGGCCCGCCGTACGTCGGACGCGCCCAGCACCACGGATCCGATTCTCAACATGGTCCGATTCTCGCCTCTGCGGATCGGCTGCTCTGCGGCGATGCTGGAAACAGACCTCGACCTCAGGAGGTGCGCCCCATGTTCCGCACCGTCACCGTGGGCATCGACGGTTCGCGCGAGAGCCTGGCCGCCGCCGAGTGGGCGGCCCGGGAGGCGCGGCTCCGCGCGCTGCCGTTGCGGCTGGTCAACGTCTGGGAGCCGGTTCCCGAGCCGATGGGACGGGCGCCGGTGCTGGGTACGCGGACGGGGCCGGACGGACCGGACGGACCGGGCGGGCGAGCGGGGCCGAGCGCGTCGGGGGAGACGGGTGTCGGGAGGGTGCTGGGCGAGGCGGCCGACGGGATCCGGCTGCGGCATCCCGGCGTCGACGTGAGTGCCGAGCAGTTGACGGGCCGGGCGAGCGAGGAACTGGTGCGGGCGGCGCACGCTGGAGAACTGCTGGTCCTGGGTTCCCGTGGGCTGGGCGGGATCGCCGGCTTCCTCCTCGGGTCCGTCGGGCTGCATGTCGTCGCACACACCGAGCGCCCGGTCGTGCTCGTGCGGGCGGAGGAGCAGGCCGCGGACGAGCATGCGCCGGGCTCGACGGGGGCGCCGTCCGCCGTCACGCCGTTCCGGCCCGTCGTGCTCGGTCTGGACACCGTGCAGCCGGACCACACGCTGATCCGGTTCGCGTTCGAGGCGGCGGTGGCGCGGGGGGCCTCGTTGCGGATTCTGCATGACTGGACTCCGCCGCCGCACTCCGGTCTGCGGGAGCGGCCCGGTCTGGAGGCCGACCTCGACGCCGATGTGGGGCAGGTGGAGGCCGGCACGCTGACTGAGCTGCTGGTCCCATGGCGGCGGGAGTTTCCGGGGGTCGAGGTGGTGGAGGAGTCACGGCGGGGAAAGGCGGCGGAGCATCTGCTGGAGGCGTCTCGGGACGCGTCCCTGCTTGTCGTCGGACGGCGGGTCCGGCATTCGCCGGTGGGAGCGCACATCGGTCCGGTCGTGCACGCGGTGCTTCATCATGCGGAGGCACCCGTCGTGGTCGTCTCGCACGACTGAGGTTCCGGGGTGAAGCGCGGTACGCAGCCTCTGTTTCTCAGAGGCCGGGGGCCAGGCGGGGGATCTCTATCGCCGGGCAGCGGTCCATGACCATGTCCAGGCCGGCGTCGCGGGTTCGGTGATACGCCTCCTCGTCGAGTACGCCCAGTTGGAACCAGACGGCCTTGGCGCCGATCCGGGTGGCCTCGTCGGCTACGGGGCCCGCGAGGTCGCTGTTGACGAAGACGTCGACGACATCCACGGGGAAGGGGATGTCGGAGAGGGAGGCGTAGCCCTGTTCGCCGTGGACCGTCTCGGCCCTGGGGTGCACCGGGACGACGCGTTTGCCGTAGCGCTGCAGGATCTCCGCGACGCCGTGGGCCGCGCGGTCGCGGTTGTTGGACAGGCCGACCACGGCCCAGGTGTCGCCGAGTTCCGTCAGAACCCTGCGGATCGTGGCGGGGTCGCCGTACATGCTGTCTCCTCTGTCCGTGGGGGAGCGCCCGGTCGCGGGGGCTGCCTGCGGCAACAGCGAGTGGTGCTCGGCGATTCCCGGGACCCGGAACCTTGATCCGTGTGCGATCGACGCGGCTCGTCGTCGGTCTCCTCGTCCGTCTCGTCCGGCTTGTCGTCCAGCTCGACGGACGCCGAAGGAGCGGCGCGCCGGATGTCCGACGGGCCGCTTCGTGGGGTCGGGTTCCGGCTCGTTGTCCGGAATGCCGTCCTCCGCACTGCGTTCGGGCGTTCCCGCGCCTACGCTCACCCCGTGCTGCGTATCACCGACGCCCGGACCGGCGAGCCCGCCGAGATCCAGAGGGCGCTCATCCGGGTCCATGCCCATGTGCCGGGGGACGACCCCTCGGCGCTGCGCGTCCTGCTGGTCGCCGACGTCCTCGCCCGTGCCCTGGAGATGGGCGGGAGCCCGGTCCTCCTCGTCGGCGACCCGCCCGCCGCGCTGCGGGAGCGGGCCGACGACCTCGGCATCCGGCCGACCGAGGCCTCCGGGACGAGGGGAGGGCAGCGGGTGCTGCACGTACTCGGTCCGGACGGGTCGACGGTCGGCGATCACGGTGAGGGCGACGGCAGCGGTGTCGTCCGCTCCGGCACCGAGGTCACGGTCGAGGTCGCCCCCGTGACGGGAACCGGGGGGTCGGCCGCGACGGGCACCGCCCTTCGGCTCGCTCTCCTCGGTCACTCCCGCCGGACCCCCGTGGTCCTCGACGCCACCGCCCTGGCCGAGGCCGCCCACACGCTCGACCACTGGCGCAAGGCGGTGGCGGCCTGGGCGACGCGGCCGTCGAGGCCGGTTCCCGAGCCCGTACGCCAGGCCCTGAAGGACGCCTGGGAGGACGATCTCGACGTGCGCGCGGTGCTCGACGTGCTGCGGGACGTGGAGGGGGCGCGTGACGTACCGGACGGCGCGCGGTTCGAGGCGTACGCCTACGCGGACCGGCTCCTCGGTCTGGAACTCACCCGTGAGATCGGAGCGACGGCATGATCGCGCGCGCCGGAGCGGGCCCGCTGCGCAGACTCGTCGTCCTGCGGCACGCCAAGTCGGCCTGGCCCGTGGGCGTACCCGACCACGAACGGCCCCTGGCACCACGCGGCCACCGCGACGCCCCCGCCGTCGGGCGGGCCCTCGCCGAGGCGGACTGCCTGCCCGACCTCGCCGTGTGCTCCACGGCCGTACGGGCACGCCGGACCTGGGAGCTGGCCTCCGCGCAGTGGGGCACGCCGCCGCCCGTACGGTACGACGGACGGGTGTACGCGGCCGATGTGCCGCAGCTGCTCGGCGTGGTGCGAGAAGCACCCGACCATGTGAGAACGCTGCTGCTCGTCGGCCACAACCCGGGGCTGGAGGAGCTGGTGCTGGACCTGGCCGGCGATGCCCTCGACGACACGCTGGACGACGTACGGACCAAGTTCCCCACCTCGGCGATCGCCTTCCTCTCCTGGTACGGCGGGGCATGGGCCGCGCTCGCCCCGGGCACGGCACTGCTGACGGACATGATCGTGGCCAGGGGGAGCAAGAAGGCCTGACCGGGCATCGGGCGACCCGGCCCCGGCCCCCGGATCCCGGCGACCTGCCCCCGGTCGATGCCCCGCGCGGTCGTGCGCCGGCCTGCGCATAGGCTGGCCGGATGCAGGACGAGTACCGCACCGTCGCCCGCGCCGGCGTGCACGAGACCGAGGTCAACCGCTCCCGGTTCCTGTGCGCGCTCGCCCCGGCGGCCACCGAGCAGGAGGCCCAGGACTTCGTCGCGGCCGTCCGCAAGGAACACGCCGACGCCACGCACAACTGCTTCGCGTACGTCATCGGCGCCGACGCGGCCGTCCAGCGGGCGAGCGACGACGGGGAACCCGGCGGCACCGCCGGCGTCCCCATGCTGCAGATGCTGCTGCGCCGGGACATGCGGTACGTCGTCGCCGTCGTCACCCGGTACTACGGCGGGGTCAAACTGGGCGCGGGCGGCCTCATCAGGGCCTACGGCGGTGCCGTGGGCGAAGCCCTGGACACGCTCGGCGGCATCACGCGCCGGCGCTTCCGGCTGGCCACGGTGACCGTCGACCACCAGCGCGCAGGCAAGGTGCAGAACGACCTGCGGTCCACCGGGCGCGAGGTCCGCGACGTGCGCTACGCGGAGGCAGTCACCATCGAGATCGGTCTGCCCGACGCCGACGTGGACGCCTTCCGTGCCTGGCTCGCCGACACCACCGCGGGCACGGCCGGGTTCGAACTCGGGGGCGAGGCCTACGGGGACGCGTGACCGGGATCTCACCGGGTTCGCGGGGCACGCGCGCGGTACCGAGTTGTGAGAGGGCACGCGCGCGGAGATACCGGGTATCCGGGGCACGCGCGCGTGGAGTGCGGAGGCGGGCGGTGTACGCGGGTCGGATCGCCGGTAGCAGCCCGTGATGTCCGACCCGCCTGTTAGGTTCGGGGATCATGAGGCTGCTGCACACTTCCGACTGGCATCTCGGTCGGGCGTTCCACCGGGTGAACATGCTCGGCGCGCAGGCCGAGTTCATCGGTCATCTGGTCACGACCGCGCGGGAGCGCGACGTGGACGCGGTGGTCGTGGCGGGGGACGTGTACGACCGGGCGGTGCCCGCGCTGGCCGCGGTCGAGCTGTTCGACGACGCCCTGCACCGCCTGGCGGACCTGGACGTGCCCACAGTGATGATCTCCGGGAACCACGACTCGGCGCGGCGGCTCGGCGTCGGCGCGGGCCTCATCGGCCGGGCGGGCGTCCATCTGCGGACGACGGCCTCGGCGGCCGGTACGCCGGTGATCCTGCCGGACACCCACGGCGACGTCGCCTTCTACGGGCTGCCCTATCTCGAACCCGCCCTGGTGAAGGACGAGTTCGGCGTGGAGAAGGCGAGCCACGAGGCGGTGCTCGCCGCCGCCATGGACCGGGTCCGGACCGACCTGGCCACCCGCCCGGCGGGCACCCGTTCCGTCGTCCTGGCCCATGCCTTCGTCACCGGCGGCGCACCCAGCGACAGCGAGCGCGACATCTCCGTCGGCGGGGTCTCCTCCGTGCCCGCCGGTGTCTTCGACGGCGTCGACTACGTGGCACTGGGCCATCTGCACGGCAGCCAGACCCTTACCGACCGTGTCCGCTATTCGGGTTCCCCGCTGCCGTACTCCTTCTCCGAGGCCGGCCACCGCAAGAGCATGTGGCTGGTGGACCTCGGGGCCGACGGCTCGGTCGGCGCCGAGCGGATCGACTGTCCCGTGCCGCGCCCGCTCGCCCGGATCCGGGGGCGGCTGGACGATCTGCTCGCCGACCCGGCGCTCGCCCGGCACGAGGAGGCGTGGGTCGAGGCCACCCTCACCGACCCGGTCCGGCCCGCCGAGCCCATGGCCCGGCTGTGCGAGCGATTCCCGCACACGCTCAGCCTTGTCTTCGACCCCGAACGAGCCCCGGGCCACCCGGACGTCTCCTACGCCCGGCGCCTCGCCGGACGCGACGACCAGGAGATCGCCGAGGACTTCGTGGCCCATGTCCGCGGCACGGGCCCCGACGAGCACGAACGAACCGTCCTCAGGGACGCGTTCGACGCCGTACGGGCCGACGAGACGGTCCGGGAGATCGCCCGGTGAGCCGTCGCCCGATGAGCCCTCCCCCGCGCCAGCCCTGGAGCCTTCCCATGGACCGTCCGGTGAGCCGTCCGACGAGCCGCTCGCACCGGCTGGGGCGGACCCGTCCGGGAGGGTCCCGTTGAGACTGCACCGGCTCGACATCACGGCCTTCGGGCCCTTCGGCGGCGCCCAGTGCGTCGACTTCGACGACCTCTCGGCCGCCGGCCTCTTCCTGCTGCACGGCCCGACCGGCGCCGGCAAGACCTCGGTCCTGGACGCCGTCTGCTACGCGCTGTACGGCGCGGTGCCGGGCGCCCGGCAGAGCGGCCAGGGCGCCGCCCAGGGCATCTCGCTGCGCAGCCACCACGCGGCCCCCTCGACGCGTACCGAGGTCCGCCTCGAACTCACCGTCGCCGGACGCCGGCTGGAGATCACCCGGCAGCCGCCCTGGGAGCGCCCCAAGAAGGGGAACCGGGCGGGGACCACGGTCGACAAGGCGCAGAGTTGGCTGCGCGAGTACGACGTGGTCGCCGCCTCCTGGAAGGACCTCAGCCGCTCCCACCAGGAGATCGGCGAGGAGATCACCCAGCTCCTGGGGATGAGCCGGGAGCAGTTCTGCCAGGTCGTGCTGTTGCCGCAGGGCGACTTCGCGCGGTTCCTGCGCGCCGACGCCGAGGCGCGGGGCAGACTGCTCGGCCGCCTCTTCGACACCCACCACTTCGCCGCCGTCGAGAAGCGGCTCGCCGACCGGCGCCGGGCGACCGAGGCGCGGGTGCGCGAGGGCGACGCGGAACTGCTCGCCGACGCCCACCGGATGCAGCAGGCGGCGGGGGACGCCACGCAGCCGCCCGAGCCGGCACCCGGTGACCCGGGTCTCGCCGACGCGGTGCTGGGCTGGGCCGCCGTCGCCCGCAGCACCGCCCGAGAACGGCTCACCATCGCCCACTGCGCGCGGGCGGCGGCCGAGTCCGCGCGGGCCGCCGTCGACCGCACCCTGGACGACGTCCGTGAAGTGGCGCGGCTGCAACGGCGGTTCGCGGAGGCGCGGGAGCGTGCCGAGCGGCTGGAGGAGCGGGCCGAGGCCCACCGGGAGGACCGGGCGCGGATGGAGCGGGGCCGCAAGGCGGAGGCCGTGGCCCCCGCGCTGGAGCTGCGGGACCAGGCCGAGCGCGAGCACCGGTGGGCGAGAGAGGGCGAGGAAGACGTGCGTGCTCGGCTGTCGGGGACGTACGCCGACGCGGGCGCCGCCGGACTCGCCACCGCCGCACGCAAGGCGTCGGAGGAGCTGGGCGGTCTGGAGTCGGCCGGCCGTGCGGAGCGGCGGCTGGCCGTACTCCTCACCGAGCAGGCCGAGTTGGACGGCGAGGAGCGGGCCGACGAGAACGTCCTCCAGGACGCCGAGGGCTGGCTGGCCGAGTGGGAGACGACCCGGACGCGGCTGCGGAGCCGCATCGAGTCCGCCCAGGAGGACGCCACCCGCGCCGAACAACTCGCCGTGCGGCGGGAACCCGCCGAGAAGCGGCTCGGGGCCGCCCGCCGGCGGGACCGGCTCGGGCGCGACACGCAGGACGCCCAGGCGCGGGTGCTCCGGCTGGCCGAGCGGGCGGTCGAGGCGCGCACCCACTGGCTGGACCTCAAGGAACAGCGGCTGTCGGGCATCGCGGCGGAGCTCGCCGCCGAACTCGTCGAGGGGCGGCCGTGCGCCGTCTGCGGTGGCACGGAACACCCCGAGCCGGCCCGGAAGGTCGCCGGGCACGTGGACCGGGAGACGGAGGAGCGGGCGCTCGGCGCGTTCCAGCGGGCCGACGAGGAGCGGGCCGAGGTGGAACGGCGACTGGGAGTCGTACGGCAGGAGTACGCCGCCGCGAGCGCCGAGGCCGGTGACGCGCCCATGGATCACCTCTCCGCGCTGGT
Organism: Streptomyces sp. NBC_01314; assembly: GCF_041435215.1. Lineage (NCBI taxonomy): Bacteria > Bacillati > Actinomycetota > Actinomycetes > Kitasatosporales > Streptomycetaceae > Streptomyces > Streptomyces sp. NBC_01314. Next base: position 9,376,326 of record NZ_CP108394.1, read on the forward strand.
CGACGAGTTGGCGGAGAGCTACGCGCAGGCGCGGGCCGGTGCCTCCGGACTGCATCCCGCGCGGGAGGCCCTGCTGCACGCCGAACGGGAGCGGGACCGGCGGATCGCCGCCCAGCAGGAGGCGGCGGTGCGGGCCGCTTCCCGCAACACGCGAAGGGACGCGCTGGAGCGGGAACGCGACGTCCTGGAGGGGGAGTTGGCGCAGGCCAGGGGTGACGCCGAGAGCGTGGCCGCGCGAGCTGAGCAACTGGAGCGACGGGCCGCGCTTCTCACCGAGGCCGCCGAAGCGGTGCGGACGGCCGACGACACCGCGCAGCGCCTCATGGACGCCGACGCGCGCCTCGCCGACGCGGCGTTCCGCGCCGGGTTCGACACCCCGCAGGCCGCGGCCGCCGCCGTCCTCGACGACGTCGCCCACCGGGATCTCCAGCACCGCCTCGACGCCCGGCAGTCGGAGGAGGCCGCCGTACGGGCCGTGCTCGCCGAGGCCGACACGGCGGCCGCCGCCCAGCGGCCGCCCGCCGACCCCACGGCGGCCGAGCGGGACGCCACGGCCGCCGCCCGGCGGCTCCAGGACGCCGTCTCCGCGTGGGACGACGCCGAGCGGCGCCGCGCCGAACTGGACCGGCTGTCCACGCGGGCCACCGCCTCCGTCCGCCGGCTGGCACCGCTGCGGGAGGAGTACGACCGGGTCGCCCGGATGGCGGGGCTGGCGGCCGGTACCTCCGCCGACAACGAGCGCAAGATGCGTCTGGAGGCGTACGTCCTCGCCGCCCGCCTGGAACAGGTCGCCGCCGCCGCGACGGTACGGCTCCAGCGCATGTCCTCCGGCCGCTACACCCTCGTCCACTCCGACGACCGGGCCGGGCGTGGCCGCAGCGGGCTGGGGCTGCACGTCGTCGACGCCTGGACCGGGCGGGAGCGGGACACGGCCACGCTCTCCGGCGGCGAGACGTTCTTCGCCTCCCTCGCGCTCGCACTCGGCCTGGCCGACGTCGTCACCGACGAGGCGGGCGGGGTACGTCTCGACACCCTCTTCATCGACGAGGGGTTCGGCAGTCTCGACGACCAGACCCTCGACGAGGTCCTCGACGTCCTCGACGCGCTCCGGGAACGCGACCGCAGCGTCGGCATCGTCAGCCATGTCGCCGATCTGCGGCGCCGCGTCCACGCGCAGCTGGAGGTCGTGAAGGAGCGGACCGGGTCGGTCGTGCGGCAGCGAGGTCAGTGACCCAGGGGCCGCCGGGGGAGCGGTGAGGAGTAGACGACGCTCGTCGTGACCGAGCCGAGTGCGCCGATCTTGCCCGACACCTCTTCCAGGTGACGCATCGAACGGGCGGTGACCTTGATGACGAAGCAGTCGTCGCCCGTGACGTGATGCGCCTCCAGGATCTCGGGCGTGACGGCCACCAGGTCGTGGAACGGCTTGTAGTTGCCGTTGGGGTAGCGCAGGCGGACGAACGCCAGGATCGGCAGCCCCAGCCGTTCGGGGTCCACGACGGCCGCGTACCCCTGGATCACGCCGGCCTCCTCCAGCCGCCGCACCCGCTCGGTCACGGCGCTCGCCGACATGGACACGGCACGGGCCAGCTCGGCGAAACCGGCCCGGCCCTCACGCTGGAGGACCTCCAGAATGCGCCAGTCGGTGTCGTCGGGACTGCACGGGGGATTCACCTACTGCTGGGGCCCCGGCTGCAACGGGGCGACCCGCGCCGCCCTCGCCCTCGCCGAACTCGGCTTCCAGGTCAAGGAGATGCTCGGCGGCTTCGAGTACTGGGCGCGCGAGGGCTTCGCGTACGAGACCTGGGAGGGCGCGGCACGGCGCGCGGCCGACCCGCTGACCGCTCCGGTGGACGCCGACGACTGCGGCTGCTGACAGACTGTCAATAAGTCTGTGGGGGTGCCGAGTTCGGTCGCGCGGGCGCCGTGTAGCTTCTGGGCATGGGTGGATACGCGGACGCGGTGGTGGTTCCCGAGGTGGTGCGGTGGGTGCAGTCGAGCGGCGGACCGCTCATAGCGCTGCCGGAAGCGGTACTGCCGTTCTGGGCGGGTGCCGACGGCGACGAGACGTCGTCCGACTACGACCGGGCCTGTGACATCGACGGACACATCGGCCTGCTGCCGGTCGGCGACACCCGCGCCCTGGTCCTCGGCCACGAACCCGCCTCCACCGCGTATCTGCCCGAGCACGGCACCTTCGTACGCTGGTACGCGGCCGACTCCGAGGCCGAACTCCTCGCGGATGTCCCGGCGGCGCTCGACATGGCCGCCTGGGGGCCGGAGGTGCGGTGGCGGGTGCCGGGACCGGTGGTCCTGTTCGACGCCGTCGGGCCCGGGGACGCCTTCCAGGACACGGATCATGTACGGGTGGAGTTGGCCCCGGGCCGCTACGGGGTTCGCGCGGCCCGTGTCGTGACGAGCCCGGACACCTGGCTCGGCCTCGTCCAGGTGAGACCTCTGGCAGCCTGAACAGGGATGTGCTGAACAGGGACTGAACGGCGACGGACTGAACGGCGACGGACTGAACGTCGACGGACTGAACCGGTGCGGCGGCCGGGCCCGGTCGCGGGTGCTGGTGGGCCCGGCCGGACCGGATCACAGCTGGGACAGCTCGTCCACCAGGTCGTCCAGGCCCAGGGACCCCTGGGACAACGCGGCCATGTGCCAGGCCTTGGCGTCGAAGGCGTCACCGTGGCGCCGCTTCGCGTTCTCACGGCCCAGCAGCCAGGCGCGTTCGCCGAGCTTGTAGCCGATGGCCTGGCCCGGCATCGTCAGATAGCGGGTCAGCTCGCTCTCCACGAAGTCCGCGGGACGGCTGCTGTGGGCCCCGAAGAACTCCTGGGCCAGATCGACCGTCCAGCGCTCGCCCGGGTGGAAGGGGGAGTCCGCCGGGATCTCCAGCTCCAGGTGCATGCCGATGTCGACGATGACCCGGGTCGCACGCATCATCTGCGCGTCCAGGTACCCGAGCCGCTCCTCCGCGTCCTTGAGGAAGCCCAGTTCGTCCATGAGCCGCTCCGCGTACAGTGCCCAGCCCTCGGCGTTGGCGCTCACCCCGCCGATCGTGGCCTGGTAGCGGGACAGGTCGTCCTTGACGTACACCCACTGCGCCAGTTGGAGGTGATGACCGGGGACGCCCTCGTGGTACCAGGTCGAGACCAGGTCGTACACCGGGAAGCGGGTCGCCCCCATCGTCGGCAGCCAGGTGCGGCCCGGACGGGAGAAGTCCTCGGTCGGGGCCGAGTAGTACGGGGCCGCCGCGCCGCCGGGCGGGGCGATGCACGACTCGACCTTGCGGACCGGCTCGGCGAGGTCGAAGTGCGTGCCGTCCAGCGCCTCGATCGCCTCGTCCATCAGGGACTGCAGCCAGTCGCGGACCTCGTCGACGCCCTCGATGTGCCGGCCGTGCTCGTCCAGATGCGCGAGTGCCACCCACGGCGTCCCGGCGCCGGGCAGGATCTTCGCCGCCTCCTTCCTCATCTCGCCGAGCAGTCGGTGGAACTCGGCCCAGCCGTACGCGTACGCCTCGTCGAGGTCCAGGTCCGAACCGGTGAAGTAGCGGACCAGCTTGCCGTAGCGCTCCCGGCCGACCGTGTTCGGCGCGTCCTCGACGGCCGGGGCGTACACGTCCCGCATCCAGTCGCGCAGCTCCACCACGGCCCGGGTCGCGGCGCGGGCGGCCTCGTCGAGTTCGGGGCGCAGCGAGTCGGGGCCCGCGGCGGCGAAGTCCTCGAACCAGCCGCGCCCGGAACCGTCCGTGTCCGCCCACTCGCTGAGCTGGCCGACGAAGGTCGCGGTCGGGCGGGGGCCCGCGTACAGCTTGCGCTCCAGTCCGAGCGCGAGGGACTCGCGGTATCCGGCGTACGCCGTCGGCACCGCGCGCAGCCGCTCCGCGATCGCCGCCCAGTCCTCCTCGGTCTCGGCCGGCGTGATGGTGAAGACCTCGCGCACCTCGTGCGGCGGCGTGACCATGTTGCCGACCGCGCGCAGACCCTCGTCGGCCTCGTGCACGGCCAGCTCCGCCGTCAGCCGCTCGCGCAGCAGGCGCGCGCACCGGCGCTCGGCGTCACTGTCCGCGCCCGGCCGGCGCTCCGCCGCGTCGAGCCGCGCGAGCGTCGCCCGGATCAGCTCCGCACGGGCCTCCTGACCCGCCGGCGAGGTGTCCGGCAACCTGCTGGAACTCTCCTTCACACCCAGGTACGTGCCGGTCACGGGGTCGAGGGCGATGAGATCGTCGACATACGCGTCGGCGACCTCGCGGGGGAGGGGACTCTTGGTGTCAGCCATGCCGACAATCTTGGTACGGAGGCGGGGGCGGCGTCAGCCGCTTAACGGGCACTTGAGCCTTACGTCGGCCGGATTCCGCCCACAGCGTGATCCACATCGAGGGAGTCGCGGGCGTGGTCCGGCGAGTCAGGGCGCGGGCCGTTCGGCGTCCGGCGGCAGCAGGGGTCCGCACTCCCACTGCTGGAAGATCAACCGGGTCTCCACCCGCGCCACCTCGCGCCGTGAGGTGAACTCGTCGATGACCAGCCGCTGCAGATCCGCCATGTCCGCGACCGCGACATGCACGAGATAGTCGTCCGGCCCGGTGAGGTGGTAGACGGTCCGGGATTCCGGCAGCGCCCGGATCCGTTCCACGAACGGCCCCACCAACTCCCGCCGGTGCGGCCTGACCTGCACCGACAACAGAGCCTCCAGGCCACGCCCCAGCTTGGCCGGATCCAGGCGCAGCTGATGGCCGAGGATCACGCCCGCGCGGCGCAGCCGCGTCACCCGGTCCAGACAGGTCGACGGCGCGACCCCGACCTGTGCGGCGAGATCCCGGTACGTCGTCCGGGCGTCGTTCTGCAACAGCCGCAGGAGATGGAGATCCACCGGATCGAGTACGACGGATTCGGCCATTGTTCGAACGTAACACGGGCCTCGATCCTCAGGACCCGGCCGATGTTCATTCTGGCGTCCATGAACTCAGCGAGCACGCACGCGTACGACCACGCACGCACCACGCCGAGAGCACTGGCCACCGAGGCCGTGCACGCCGGCCGCGACGACCTCGCGCGCCTGGGCCTGCACGCCCCGCCGATCGACCTGTCGACCACCTACCCCTCGTACGACAGCCGCGGCGAGGCCGCCCGCATCGACGCCTTCGCCACGGACGGCGCCGAGCCGGAGGGTCCGCCCGTCTACGGACGGCTCGGCAACCCCACCGTCGCCCGCTTCGAGACCGCCCTCGCCCGCCTCGAAGGCACCGAGAGCGCGGTCGCCTTCGCCAGCGGCATGGCCGCGCTGAGCGCCGTGCTCCTCGTCCGCGCCTCGATGGGCCTGCGCCACGTCGTCGCCGTACGCCCCCTGTACGGCTGCAGCGATCATCTCCTCACCGCCGGGCTGCTCGGCACCGAGGTCACCTGGGTCGACCCGGCCGGCGTCGCGGACGCGCTGCGCCCCGACACGGGCCTGGTCCTGGTCGAGTCCCCGGCCAACCCGACCCTCGCCGAACTCGACCTGCGGGCCCTCGCCCACGCCTGCGGCTCGGTCCCGCTGCTCGCGGACAACACCTTCGCCACGCCCGTCCTGCAACGCCCGGTCGAACAGGGTGCCCGGCTCGTCCTGCACAGTGCCACCAAGTACCTCGGCGGCCATGGTGACGTGATGGCCGGGGTCGTGGCCTGCGACGAGGAGTTCGCCGGGCGACTGCGCCAGGTCCGCTTCGCCACCGGCGGCGTCCTCCACCCGCTCGCCGGCTACCTCCTCCTGCGCGGCCTGTCGACCCTCCCCGTACGCGTCCGCGCGGCCTCCGCGACCGCCGCGGAACTCGTCCGCCGCCTCGCCGCCGACCCGCGCGTCGCCCGCGTCCACTACCCGCGCATCGGCGGCGCCATGATCGCCTTCGAGGTCCACGGCGACCCCCACGAGGTCATCGCCGCCGTCCGACTGATCACCCCCGCCGTCAGCCTCGGCAGCGTCGACAGCCTCATCCAGCACCCGGCCTCCATCAGCCACCGCATCGTGGAGGAGACGGACCGGCGGGGCGCGGGGGTGAGCGACCGGCTGCTGCGGATGTCGGTGGGGCTGGAGGACGTGGAGGACCTGTGGGCGGACCTGGACGGGGCGTTGGGGGACAGGGCCGAGGGGCGGCTGGAAGCGGATGCCCCTGGTCACCGACCCGTGATGTCGGCCGGGCGGGGCTGAGCGCCGGAGGCGCTCCGAGGCCGTGTGCCCACGGAGCGCCGGGCGCCGGGCGCGCGGGCCACCGGTGGGCCGGCGCGGTCGGTGGGGCCGGTCCGGGCCCGGGAGTGCGGGGCACTGTTGACAGGGCTCCCGCGACCGCGCCCCTTCAGGGGCGCGGGGACCTGCGCGATCGGCCCCCGCACGCCCGCACTCGACAACGACCCGAATGTCCCGCCCGCGCTACTCGGTCATGTCGACCGACCGTTCACGCGACCGCGCGGCGACCGCCGGCTCATCCAGCCGCGCGGTGATCACGAGCGTCCCCTCCTCGATCTGATAGTCGAGCGGCAGCTCAAGCCCCCGCATCGCCGCGACCATCCCCGTGTTGGACGACTGCGTCACCACGTACACGTTCGCGCAGCCCGTCCCGGCCGCCATGTCCATCAGCCTGCGGAGCAGTTCTCCGCCGACCCCGCGCCGCTGCCAGTCGTCCTCGACGAGGAGCGCGATCTCCGTCTCGTCGCCGTCCCACAGCAGATGACCGAGGCCGACGAGGCGTCCCGACGCCGTCTGCGCGGCGAGCGTCCGCCCGAAACGGGGACTGAGCAGATGCCTCAGATACCGGTCGGCGTCGCCCACCGGCCCGTGGTACCGCATGCTCAGCGTGCGCGCGGAGCACCGCTCGTGCATCGCCTTCGCCGCCCGCAGGTCCCCGACGTCGGCGCGCCGCACCATGATGTCGTTGCCCTCGGGCAGCGTCAGGACGTCCTGGCTGCGCGGGATCCGCGGCCCCAGCCGCGCGTCCAGTTCCACCAGGGCCCGAGCCCGCGCGAACTCCGTCGGCGTGAACGGCAGATACGGCCGCTCCACCGTGATCACCCCGCCCTCAGGGGCCCGCAGCCGCATCACCGTGTCCTCCAGGGCTCCTTCGACCGGGGCGCTCTCCTGCGCCCGGCCCGAGCCGGGAGCGGTGGCGGGCGTCGAGCGGATGGTGCAGCGGCCCAGCAACTGCCGCAGCGCGAGCGGGAGTTCCGCCGCGTCCAGCGCCGTACGCGTGGCCAGGCCGAGAATCCGGGTCGGCGCGTCCACCAGGTCATGGGCGTCACCGCGCTCGATCCAGGTCCCGGTGCCGCCCGCCTCCGACACGGCCCGGCCGAGCTCGGTGGCCGACAGTTCCTCGGGCGCCCGGAGCAGGAACTCGTCCACCGTGCCCTCGGCCAGCGGATGCGTCTGCAGGCTCAGGATGTCGACCCTGTGCCCCGCCAGCGCCGTGCACAGCGCGGCCAGCGAACCCGGCTCGTCCTTGACTGTCGTCCGCATCCGCCACAACAGGGTCGCCCCGGTGGCCGCCGGGGCGACCGCCTGGGACGGCCCGGACTGCCGCCCTCCGGCGAGCGGCGGCCCGGGGTCGGTATCGCTCGTCGGCGGCGCGTGACCGTGGCGCCGTTCCCACCGGCTACGGAACGCGGCCGTGGCCGACAGCAAGCGGTGGTGCAGAGGGCGGCTGTTTTGCGCCCGCGGCGCATCGGACATGTCTGGAGTCATGAGGCCACTGTGAACGAACGGTGTTGCGTGATCACGAACGCTTTGTGACTGACCGGTAAAAGCATCGTTCCGTGCCTTTTGTTGCTTTTTGTATGACTGATGCTGTCGGAGCCGGTGCCAACGGTGACCGGGTCACTGCCCGACCAGACCCGGCTGGAGCACCTTCGTGTACAGCACGGTCCCGTCCTGCTCCCGCAGCCGTACCGTCAACTCCCCGCTGTGGCCGTCGATGTCGACCTCGCCGAAGAACTGGTAGCCGCCCGCCGGTGACACGTTCGCCGTGGTCGGCGCCTTCACGAACACCCGCTCGGGGCCGAAGGTGCTGTCCAGCGCGTTCGCCGGGAAGGCACCGGCGTTGAGCGGGCCGGAGACGAACTCCCAGAACGGCTCGAAGTCGGTGAAGGCGGCCCGCGACGGCTGGTAGTGCTGCGCCGAGGTGTAGTGCACGTCGGCCGTCAGCCACACCGTGCCGGTGATCTTCCGGTGTTTGACGAACCGCAGCAGCTCGGCGATCTGCAGCTCCCGCCCGAGCGGCGCGCCCGGGTCGCCCTGCGCCACGGCCTCGATGTTCGGTTTGCCGTCCCCGGTGTCCGGCACGACCAGTCCGAGCGGCATGTCGGAGGCGATCACCTTCCACACCGCGCGCGACCGCGACAGCTCCCGCTTGAGCCACCGCAACTGCTCGGCGCCGAGAATGCCCACCGCGTCGGTGGACTGCGTGCCGGGAGAGTTGGCGTTGCGGTACATCCGCATGTCAAGCACGAACACGTCAAGCAGGGGGCCGTGGCGCAGTACGCGGTACACCCGGCCCTCCCGGGAGCCCGGCCGCAGTGTGGAGATCGGGAAGTACTCGCTCAAGGCCCGACGCGCCCGCGCCGCCAGCACGTCCACACTCTTCTCGGTGTACCGGGTGTCGGTGAGGATCTCGCCCGGGTACCAGTTGTTGGTGACCTCGTGGTCGTCCCACTGCACGATCGCCGGGACCTGGGCGTTGAACCGCTTCAGGTTCTCGTCCAGCAGGTTGTAGCGGAAGTTGCCCCGGAACTCGGCGAGCGTCTCCGCGACCTTGGACTTCTCCTCGGTGGTGACGTTCCGCCAGGTGCTGCCGTCGGGGAGCGTGGCCGTCGCCCTGATCGGGCCGTCGGCGTAGATCGTGTCGCCGCTGAACAGGAAGAAGTCCGGGTCCAGCGCGCCCATCGCGTCGAAGACGCGGTAGCCGCCCCGGTCGGGGTTGATGCCCCAGCCCTGCCCGGCCAGGTCGCCCGACCACACGAACCGCGCCCCGGAGCGCCGCTTCAGCGACGTCGTACGGAACGTGCCGGTGACCGGCTCGCCGGTGCGGCGGGGGTCGTCCGGGTCGGCGAGCAGCACCCGGTAGTGGATCTGCTCGCCCGACGGCAGACCCCGCAGCCGCGTCGTGCCGGTGAAGTCCGTGCCGGCGCCGAGCAGCGGGCCGTGCCATCTGCGCGGGTCGCGGAACGACTCGGTGGCGGACGTCTCGACGATCATGCGCGCCGGACGGTCCGACCGCACCCACACCAGCCCGGAGTGCGCGGTCACGTCTCCGGCCTGCACACCCCAGCCGGCCTTCGGCCGTCCCGACAGGGCCAGCGCCGGCACCGACCCGAGCGCGACGGAACCGGGCAGCGCCAGCGCCGCCGACGCGGCGAGCGAGCCGCGCAGCACGCTGCGACGACCGGGCAGGGGACTCGGCGGACGGTGTGACATGAATGCGCCTCCAGCGACGGATCCGGCCAATGTGCACAACCACAACTACTGGTACGCCGCAGCGCACACGGAAACGACAAGTGAACAACTGACCGGGCGACGAGGGAAGCACCGACGCCGCGGGAGAGCTCGGGGAGCTCGGTGCGTTGGCGGCCGCGGAGTGGGTGGGGGGTGCTCGCGCAGTTCCCCGCGCCCTTGGAGGACGAAAAGCACGGGGCGCAGCCCCTGCTTCTCAGGGGCGCGGGGAACTGCGCGACCAGCCCCACCCGCCCCGCAGCCAAAGAACGCACCTGAGCGGGGTCGCGGGGGCGGCAGCCCCTGGCGATGGGACGGGTAGGGGCGGCGGGGGCGAGAAGACCCGTGCGTCAGCCGACCGCCGACGCCAGCACCCCCACCCCCTCCCGAATCCGCGCGGGAGACAGATGCGCGTACCCCATCACCAACCGCATCCCTTCGTCCGGCACCCGCCCGTACTGCGCCAGCCCCCGGATCGCGACCCCGGCGGCCCCTGCCCGCTCCAGGAACCGGTCGAGCGGCCCGTACCGATCGGGCAGCGCGACGATGACATGCAGCCCCGCCGCGATCCCGGACACCTCCGCCCCGGGAAAGTGCTCGGCGAGCGCGGAGACCAGCGCGTCACGCCGCTCCCGATAGGCCCGCTGGCACCGCCGCAACTGCCGGTCGTAGTCGCCCCGCTCCACGAACCGGGCGAAGAGCGCCTGGTCGATGACGGGATGGCCGAGGTCCATGGTCCGTTTGCGCTCGACGACCTCCTCCGCCAGCGACGCCGGCACGAGGAGCCAGCCCAGCCGCAACCCGGGCGCGAGGGACTTGCTGACGGACCCCGTGTACGCGACCCGCTCGGGGTCGAGTCCCTGCAGGGCGCCCACGGGCGCGCGGTCGTAGCGGAAGTCCCCGTCGTAGTCGTCCTCGACGATCAGCCCGTCCACCGCCCGCGCCCAGTCGAGGAGTTCGGCCCGCCGCCGCGCGGAGTACGCGATCCCCGACGGGAACTGATGAGCCGGCGTCGTCACCATCGCCCGTACCCCGGACTCCCGCAGCGGCCCGACGGACGGCCCCTCCTCGTCCAGCGGCAGCGGCACGGTGCCCAGCCCGGCGGCGGCGTACAGCGTCCCGTGCTCGGGGCTGCCCGGGTCCTCGACGCCGACGACGCGTATCCCGCGCGCGTGGAGCACGAAGCCGAGCAGGGTCGCGGCCTGTGCCACCCCCGAGACGACGAGGATGCGCTCCGGGTCCGCGACCACCCCCCGGCGCCGTACGAGCAGTTCGGCGAGCACGGTACGCAGCCGGGGCAGTCCGCGCGGATCGGGGTAGCCCAGCGCCTGGTGCGGCAGTTCCGCGAGCACCCCACGCTGGGCCGCCGCCCACGCGGCGCGCGGGAACAGTGACAGGTCCGGCGTCCCGGGCACGAAGTCGGCCCGGGCGCCGGGGGAACGCGGGGCGAGGTCACGCGCGTGTGGAGGGGCGGCCCGCACGGCGGCGCCCACCCAGGTCCCGGCACCCCGGCCGCTGCGCAGATAGCCCTCCGCGACCAGCTGCTCGTACGCCTCCGTCACCAGCCCGCGCGACACCCCGAGATCGACGGCCAGCTCCCGGCTCGACGGCAGCCGCGTCCCCCGCGTGAGCCGTCCCGACCGGATCGACTCCCGCAGCGCCGCCTGCAACGTACGTCCACGCGCGCGTGCGGGCGCGTCGGCGACCGGCAGCAGCAACTGCCAGGCGCCGGACCGTGGAGCGGACCCCGGGGGCGCACCCTCCTCCGAAGCACCCGTACCGTCCTGCGGACTGGTCCCCGATGACATCATGAAAGTGGACCTTAAACCGGACCGTCCGCGTCCCTAGCGTCACGACCATGACGAACGCCACCACCCGCGGAGCCCTCCTCGCCGCCCTCGCCTGCACTCTCGTCGGCGGCTCCTTCACCGCCAACAGCGTCCTGGGCGACTTTCCGTACGCGGGCGGCCAGTTCCTCCGTTACGGTCTCGCCTGCCTCCTCCTGCTCCCGCTGCTCGGCCGGGGCGGCACGGCACCGCTGCGTCGCCTCACCGCACGCCAGTGGGCGCGACTGGGTCTGCTCGCGGCGGTCGGCATGGTCGGCTTCAACGTCGCCGTGCTCGCCGCCGAGCGCACGGCGGAACCGGCGGTGCCGGGGGTCTTCGTGGGCTGCGCCCCGGTGGTCGTGGCCGTCCTCGTACCGCTGACGGAGGGCCGGCGTCCACAACGGCCGGTCCTCTACGGGGCGTCGCTGGTCGCGGTCGGCGCGTCCACCGTCCAGGGGTGGGGGCGTACGGACGGTGCGGGCATCGCCTTCTCGGTGTGCGCGCTGGTCGGCGAGGTCGGCTTCGCGGTGCTGGCCGTGCCGGTGCTGCGACCGCTCGGCCCGAGGCTCCTGTCGGCGACCGTGTGCGCGGTCGCCGCGATCGAGTCTGCGGTCGTCGGCCCGGTCGTCGACGGCGGCGAGTGGCTGCGCCGTCCCGACGGCACGGAGACCGCCGCGCTGCTGTGGCAGGCGGCGGTCGTCACGGTCGTCGGGTTCGTGTGCTGGTACATGGGCGTGCAGCGCATCGGTGCCGAGCGCGCCACCCTCTTCTCCGGTCTCATCCCGGTGGCCGCCGCCTGCACGGCGCCCCTTGTCGGCACGGGCTCGTACGGTGCCGCACAGGCCGTGGGCAGCGCGCTGGTCGGTGCCGGAGTCGCCCTGGGATCGGGGGTCTCGGCCCGCCGCCGGTCAGCGGCTGCCGTCGAGGATGACGCGTGCGACGAGGGCGGGGTCGTCGTTCATGGGGCAGTGGCCGCAGCCGGGCAGCCGCACCAGCCGGGCGCCGGGGATGACCCGCTTGGCGCGCAGGCCCTGACGGCGGACGAGCAGCCAGTCCCGCGTGCCCCAGGCCACGGTGATCGGGAGCCCGGGGATGTCGTCGGTGAACAGGATGCTGCCGCCGGCCCGGAGGGTCTGGTCGAACCCGGTGGCGCCCGCCAGCGCGAGCGTCTCGGCGACCACGGCCTCGGGTGAACGGCGGCTCGGGCGGGCGTAGATGGTGCTCGTCAGGGCGGTGCGGCCGGCCGCCGAACGGGACAGCCGCTCGACCAGCGGCAGCGGCAGCCGCCGTGAGATGTGCCGCATGGTGAGCAGGATGCCGAACGCGTAGCGCCGCTCGGCCTCGTTCCAGAACCCGGCCGGGGACAGGGCCGTGACGGATCGTACGAGCTTCTCGCGGCCCAGCTCCAGGGCGAGCAGACCGCCGAGGGAGTTGCCCGCCACATGGGGGCGGTCGAGGTCCAGGGCCTCGCAGAAGGCGCCGAAGACGGCGGTCGTCGTGGGCAGGTCGTAGGAGAGGCCGTCCGGCAGTGCGGGGGACTCGCCGAAGCCGGGGAGGTCCACGGTGATGACCTCGCGTTCGGCCGCCAGGATGTGTGTCACCGGGTCCCAGGCCTGCCGGTGGTGGCCGATGCCGTGCAGCAGGAGCAGCGGCTCGCCGGTGCCCTCACGCGTGTAGGAGACCGTCACGGGCCGCGGGCCGAGCGGAGAGGGGACCTGGAAGGTGACCGTGGCGGCGGACATGGTGCAGCTCCTCGTCGGGGAGGGTGGGCGCGCTGACGTACGACGTTCATAGACAGCTTGTCAGCAACTGCTACTGGCGGGTAGTCCCTGTGGGTAACAAGCGTGCGCGTCCTCGGAATCGCCTGGACACGGCCGCGTCCCTCGGGATGGGATGGAACGGTGACCACCGACACCGCGACCGACGTCTTCGAAGAGCACCGCCCCGTCCTCATGGGAGTCGCCTACCGCATGCTCGGCCGGGTCGCCGACGCGGAGGACGTGGTCCAGGAGGCCTGGCTGCGCTGGTCCGGCGCCGACCGGTCGGACGTCCGCGAGCCGCGCGGCTACCTGGTCCGTGTCACGACCCGGCTCGCCATCGACCGGCTGCGTCAGGTGCAGTCGCGCAACGAGGCGTATCCCGGTCCGTGGCTGCCCGAGCCGTACGTCACCGACTACGGGGCCACCGTCCCGGACACCGTGGAGCGGGCCGTCCTCACCGACACCGTCTCGCTCGCCGTCCTCGTCGTCATGGAGTCCCTCTCGCCCCTGGAACGCGCGGTGTTCGTGCTCCGGGAGGCCTTCGGCTATCCGTACGTCGAGATCGCGGCCATGATCGACCGCGCCGAGCCCGCCGTCCGCCAGCTCGCCGGACGCGCCCGCAGACACGTCGACGAGCGGCGCCCGCGCTACGAGGTCGACCCGGCCGAACGCCGTGAGCTGACCGAGCGGTTCCTCGTCGCCGCGGCCGGCGGCGACCTGGACGGCCTGATGTCGCTGCTGGCCCCCGACGTCCGTCTCGTGGGTGACGGCGGCGGCCTGGGCAAGGCCCCGGTGCGCGTCCTCGAAACCGCCGACAGGGTGGGACGGTTCCTGCACGGCGCGGCCGGCAAGGGCGTCCAGGACGTCTCGTTCCGCTTCATGGAGATCAACGGCGGTTTCGCGGCGGTCCTCCTGTCCGGCGGCAAGGTCGACAGCGTGTTCCAACTCGATGTCGCCGACGGGCGTATCCAGTGCATCTACGTCGTGCGCAACCCGCAGAAGCTGCTCTCCCTGACGGTGGACCAGTAATCCGTCCGCCCTCGTTCCGGCCCCGTGCCGACGCCCGTTCACTTCACGGCCGTGAAGCCTCGGTGAACCCTGTCGGGCGTCCGGCCCGCAGGATGCCCGAGCGTTCGATGATTGGTCTTGACCAAGGGTGGGGGCAGGCCTATGGTCGCAAGAAAGTGCAACAACCTTTAATAAACAAGGGCGCCAAAAACGTCGCCGGGCCACGGCGAAGCAGCGGAGGACAGGGTGGGGACCCAGCAGCTGGAATCGGTGCCGGAACCGAAGTACTGGCATCTGAAGACCGTGCTCAGTGAGGCATTGGACTCCGAGTTCTCGGTAGGAGAGATCCTGCCCAACGAACGTGATCTCGCGGCCCGCTTCGGCGTGGCCCGAGCCACCCTCCGCCAGGCGCTGGAGCAGCTCGAACTGGAGGGCCGGCTGCAGCGCCGTCGCGGCGTCGGCACCACCGTGGCGCCCCCACGCGTGGGCGTAGCGGTCGGCACCGAACAGCACGCGTGGCCGGGCACCGCCGACGACACCTGGCAGGCCGTGGACTGCGCGTCCTCGGCACCGCCCGCCGCGGTCGCCGACATCCTGGAGAGCGTCCACGGCGAGCAGGTGCACGTCGTGCGCCGCTCCCGCGTGTCGCACGGTCAGCCCGTCGCCGCCGAACTGCTCTACATCCCGGCGGACTCGGTGCCCGCCCTCTCCGCCATAGACACACCCTCCGGCACCGCACGCGCGCGTGCCGTGCTGCGGGAGCTGCAGCGCCTGGACCTGGAGGGGCAGGACCGCTCGGTGGAGCTGGGTTCCGCCCGCGCGGACGACGCCAAGGAACTCGACCGGCTGCCCGGCGCGCCCGTCCTCGTCGTCACCACCCGCTTCTACGCCGAGGGGCGCACGGCGGCCGTCTCCGTGGCCACCTACCGTGCCGACACCTGCCGTCTGACCTTCGGCGACTCGGGCGGCGTCGAGATCCACCACGGCCCGGAGCGCCGCGCGTCCTGACGACGCCGGCAGCCCCGTCGAGCCGCACCCGCCGTGCCCCGGACGTCCGGGGCACGGCGTTCTCGCGCGGGAGCGCCGCCTCAGCCGTCGGAGCGCCGCCTCAGCCGTGTGCCTGAACCGGTACTCGGCCCTGTGCCGGAAGAACGGCACAGCTCGGTGCCGCAGAGTCGGCTCAGCCGTGTGCTTCCGGGAATCGGTGCGTCCTGGCCGCGGAACCGGCTCAGCGCCGTGCGGTCACCGTGCTCTCCACCGCGAACAGCTGTTCCTCGACGTGGTCCAGGGCCAGCCGGAGCGCGCCCATGGCGACGGCCGTCTCGCCCAGTCGGGAGAGGGCGACGCGGGGCGGGCGCAGGCAGTAGCGGGCCAGCTCGTGGCGGAGGGGGTCGAGCACGTCGTCGATGCCGGTCGCCCAGCCGCCGACGACGACGAGTTCCGGGTCCAGGGCGAGGACCAGGGCCGTCACGTCGTGGACGAGCCGCTGTATGAAGCGGTCGACGGCCTCGCGGGCCCGCTCGTCGCCCTCGCGCGCGTGCTTGAAGACCTCGGCGACCGCCTGCTCGTCGAGCGGATGCAGGGGCTCGCCCGTGGTCGACAGCAGCGCCTCCGGGGTGGCCTCCCGGCCCAGCAGGTGCAGCGCGCCGATCTCCCCGGCGGCGCCGCCGTAACCCCGGTGCAGCCGCCCGCCGATCAGCGAACCGGCACCCGGGCTCAGCCCCGCCAGCACGAACACCACGTCGTCGGAGTCGACGGCCGTGCCCTTCCAGTGCTCGGCGACCGCCGCCGCGTTGGCGTCGTTCTCGACCAGCACGGAGCACTTGAAGGACCGGCTCAGCCGCTCGCCCAGGTTCAGGCCCGTCCACTCCGGCAGGGCCGAGCACAGGCGTACGGCGCCGTCGGCCTCGATGATGCCCGGACTGCCCACGCCGACCGCGCGCAGCGAACCGCGCGGGACACCGGACCTGCGGAGCAGCTCGGCGACGATCGAGCGCAGCCGCTCCAGTCGGTCGTCCGCCGACGCCGACTCGGAGACGTCCCTGGACAGCGAGCCCAGCACCCTCCCGTCGAGGTCCGCGAGCAACGCGGTCACGTGGTGCGAGCCCACGTCCAGGCCCAGCAGATGGCCCGCCTCGGCCCGGAACCGGTAGTGCCGTGCCGGGCGCCCCTGCCGCCGGGCGGCGCCCTCCTCGGCAGCCCGCTCGACCACCAGCCCGGCCTCGACCAGGCCCTCGACGACGCCCTCGACCGTGGGCCGGGACAGCCCGGTGACGCTGGTGATCTCGGTGAGCGTCGCGTGGTCCGTGGCCCGCAGCGCGTGCAGCACCACGGCCGAGTTGATTCTTCGGAGCAGAGAAGGATCCCCGCCGGTCAGTCGCCCCAACGTCCGTCCTCCCAGCTCGCGCCCGTGTTTGCCGGATCGTACTCGCCGGGATGGGCCCCGGCGAGTGCCTGCCGCGCCCGACCTTCCGACGGGGCGGCCCCGGCCGGGCGTCCGGCCCCGGCTCAGCCGGGCGCCACGAACCCCGACTCGTACGCCGCGATCACCGCCTGCGTACGGTCTCGCGCCCCGAGCTTCGCCAGTACGGCGCTGACGTGCGACTTCACCGTCTCGGTGCCGACGATCAGCCGGGCCGCGATCTCCGCGTTCGACAGGCCCCGGGCCATCAGACGCAGCACCTCCGCCTCGCGCTCGGTCAGCGCGGCCCGCTGCATGACCGCCCGCGCCGCCCGGTTGCCCACCCCGTCGCCGTACTCGGCGGCCAACTGCCGTACCGAGGCCGGGAACAGCAGGGACTCGCCCTCGGCGACCAGCCGTACCGCGTGCACGATCTCGGCCGGCCGGGCACGCTTCAGCAGGAAGCCGTCCGCGCCCGCGCGCAGCGCCTCGTACACGTACTCGTCGTTCTCGAAGGTCGTCACCACGAGGATCTTCGGCGGCTCCGGCACGGTCCGCAGCACCGCCCGCGTGGCCTCGATGCCGTCCAGCAGAGGCATCCGCACATCCATGGCGACGACGCTCGGCCGCAACTGCCGTACCAGCGGAATCACCGCGGCACCGTCCGCCGCCTCCCCGACGACCTCGATGTCCGGCTGCGCCTCCAGAACGGCCCGCAGGCCGGCGCGTACGAGGGGTTCGTCGTCGACGAGCAGAACGGTGATCGGCGGCATCCTGCCAGCGTAGATCAGCTCCTGGGGGTCGAACGGCCGTTCAGCTCAGGGGCAGTTCGACGCGGACCTGCCAGTCACCCCGGTCGGGGCCGGTGAGCGCCCGGCCGCCGAGCAGCGCCGCCCGCTCGCGTATGCCACGCAGGCCGCTGCCCCGGCCGGGCCCCGGTATCTCCGCCGTCAGCGGATTGCGGACCTCCAGGTCGAGGCTGTTCTCCACGACCGCGATCCGCACCCGGACCGGCACGTCGCCCGCGTGCCGGAGCACATTGGTCAGCGACTCCTGGAGAATGCGGTACCCCTCGCGGGACACCGGACCCGGCACCGTCCTCAGCGGCCCCGACACCTCGGCGTCCACCCTCGCGCCGGAGGCGCGCGCGGACTCCAGCAGCCGGTCGGCCTCGGTCAGCGTGGGTCTGTCGTGGACGGGTCTACCGGCCTCCCGCAGGACGCCCAGCACCCGCTCCAGGTCCTCCAGCGCGGCCCGGCCGGTGTCCTCGATGGTGGTCAGCGCCCGCGCGGTGAACGCCGGATCACCGGTCGCCCGCGCCGCGCCCGCCTGTACCACCGCAACCGTCAGCGCGTGTCCTATGGAGTCGTGCAACTCCCGGGCGATCCGGTTGCGTTCCAGCAGTTGTTCGGTCCGCTCCTCCAAAGTGGCCAGCCGCTCGGCGGCCGAGGGCCCCAGGAGCAGACAGGCCACGGCGGTGATCAGCTCGCCGAGGCCGATGACGGCGGCGAACACCAGGACGAGCGCGAGGGGCGCCAGGAGGCCGTACGCCCAGTGCGGCTGAACATGACGCAGCACCGGGTTGTCCATCGCCATGTGACCGAACGCGACCCGCACCAGGTCGTAGGCGAGGATAGGCAGCCAGGCGGTGGCCGCCAGAGCGAGCGCCCCGAGAACCATCCGCACCTCCAGCCACAGCACCGTGCGCAACCGGTCCCGCCACGTGGCCGACGGCCCCACGGAGATCCCTGATTCCTCATCGTCGCCGGGCGTCAGAAGCAGTCGCGCCTGCACCCCCTCGCCCCGGCGCACGGAGGGGATCAGACCTATGGGGATCAGGAACAGCGCCGGGACCCACGGGTGCGTGGGCATGATGAACATCCACAGGCTCACGATCAGCATCGGCACCCACAGATGAAGCAGGCGTGTGTATGTCGTCCCCCGGAGCAACGGGCGCAGGAAGCGGGCCATTCGGTCATCGTGCCAGCCGCCACTGACAACGGGCCTCCCCCGGGCGGGGGAGAGGCTCCCCACCCGCGGGGGAGGCCCCGCCACCCCGCCGACGGCCAGGCTGGGGCCCATGACCAGCATCGACGTACGGAACCTCACCAAGGAGTACGGCACCGTCCGCGCCGTGGACCACCTCACTTTCCGTGTGGAACCCGGCCGTGTCACCGGCTTCCTCGGCCCCAACGGCGCCGGGAAGTCCACCACCATGCGGCTCGTCCTCGGCCTGGCCCGGCCGACCTCAGGCACCGCCACCGTCGGCGGCCGGGCCTACGCCGCCCTCGACGAGCCCCTGTGCCACGTGGGCGCCCTCCTCGACGCGCGGGCCGCGCACGGATCCCGCACCGCCCGCGACCATCTGCGCGCGCTCGCGGCAAGCAACCGCATCTCGCCCGCCCGCGTGGACGAGGTGCTGGAGGAGACGGGCCTGGCGAAGGTCGCGCGGCGCCGGGTGAAGACCTATTCCCTGGGGATGCGTCAGCGTCTCGGTATCGCGGCGGCCCTGCTCGGCGACCCGCCCGTCGTCCTGCTCGACGAACCGTCCAACGGGCTCGATCCCGAAGGGATCATCTGGATACGCGAGTTGCTGCGCCGCCTCGCCCGCGAGGGCCGGACCGTTCTTGTCTCCAGCCATCTCATGAACGAGACCGCCTCGTTCGCCGACCACCTGATCGTCCTCGGCCGCGGCCGCCTTCTGGCCGACACCCCCATGCGGGAGTTCATCCACGCGCGCGTACGGCCCCGCGTCCGGGTGCGCGCCACGGAAACCGACGCCCTCACCGACCTCCTGGCACGGCACGGCCACCGGACGGCGGAGGGCGAGCACGGAGGCCGGACGGTGTTCGACGCGCGCGTGGACGACATCGGCCGCCTCGCCTCCGGCGCGGGCCTGACGATCCTCGAACTCGCCGCAGAGGAGGGCACCTTGGAACAGGCCTACCTCGATCTGACGGCCACGGAGGCCGAGTTCACCGCCGCTCCCGGCGCCGCTGTCACCCCCGCACACCCCCAGGAGGCCTGAAACCATGACGTTCGCACCCGTCCTCCACTCAGAGTGGATCAAGATCCGTACCCTGCGGTCGACGCTGTGGGCCCTCCTCGCGGTCGTCCTCGCCACCGCGGCCTTCTCCGCGCTCGCCGGACTCGACTCCGACGGCACCGACTCCGACCCGCTGTTCGCCGCGTTCTTCGGCGTCACCTTCGGCCAGGCCGCGGCGGTCGCCTTCGGTACGACGGTCGTCTCGTCCGAGTTCAAGGGCGGTGCGCTCAGACTCACGCTGGCCGCCGTACCCCACCGGGGCAGGTGGTTCGCGGCCAAGGCGGTCGCCATCGGCGTACCGGCCCTCGCCGTCGGCCTGCTCGCCGGATTGGTGAGCCTCGCCGTCGGCCAGGCTGTCCTGGGCGACAGAGCGAGCGGGCTCTCGCCCGCCGAGGGCCTGCGCGGCGTCGTCGGCTGCGGCGTCTACCTCGCGCTGATGGCCCTGCTCGCGGCCGGCCTGACCGCCCTCCTGCGCAGCGGCGTGGCCACTCTGAGCATCCTCATCCCGTTCCTGCTCATCGTGTCCTTCGTCGTCGGGGGAGTCTCCGGCGGCATCGCGGACTTCCTGCCCGACAAGGCGGGCCAGGTGGTCCTCCACGAGACGTCCGACGGCGCGCTCGGCCCCTGGACCGGCCTGGGGGTGACGGCGCTGTGGACGGCGGCGGCGCTGGCGGCGGGCGCGTGGGGTGTGCGACGGCGGGATGCCTGACGCCACGCCAATTGTCAGTGGTGCCCGCTTTACTGGACCCCATGAGCATCACGCAGCACCTCGCCGTCATCGACCGGCTGTGCTCCGCGGATTTTCCGGCGGAGCCCGGCCGGTCGGACGTCGGTGCGGCCGGACCGGGCCGGCACGTCGCCGAGTTACGGACGAGCGCCGACTTCTGGGAGGACGACGGCACGCGGCGGGAGGAGACGGAGGAGCAGTACGAGGCGGACCGGGACGCTCTGTCGGAGCGGCTGACCGAACGCTGGGGCGCCCCGGACGTGTTCAGCCTGTGGAGTGTCCTCGACCGGTCCACGGAGGGCGAGGACATACCCGAGCCCTGGGCGACGCTCAGCTCCCACGTCCCGGACGTGCACCTCTGGCAGGCCGACGGACGCTGGGTCGCCCTCGGCGTCTCCCAGTGGGACAAGGAGCTGCCGTTCCAACTCGTCGCGCTGATAACGGAGATAGACCCTCAGTGACCCGCTGAAGCCCAGGGGGCCCGGTGATCAGCCCTCCGCCGCCACCCGCAGCCGCCCGAACTCCTCCGCCATCGTCGCCGCCGTCCAGTGCGCGTTCAACCCGCTGGGATTGGGCAGCACCCATACGCGCGAGGCCCCGATCGTCCGGTCCTGCGGCCCGACGGCGGCCTTGCGATCGCCGAAGGCCGCCCGGTACGCGGTCACGCCGACCACCGCGAGCCAGCGCGGCCGGAGCTCCTCCACCTTGGTGGTCAGCAGACGCCCGCCCTCGACGTACTCCTCCGCCGTCAGCTCGTCGGCCCGCGCAGTGGCCCGCGCGACGACGTTCGTGATGCCGAGCCCGTACGACGGCAGCTCGCCCTGCTCGGAAGGCTTGAGGAGACGGGGCGTGAAGCCGGACAGGTGCAGGACGGGCCAGAAGCGGTTGCCGGGACGGGCGAAGTGGTGCCCGGACGCGGCCGTCATCAGCCCGGGATTGATGCCGCAGAAAAGGACCCGGAGGCCGTCCGCGGTGACATCCGGCACCAGCCGGTCGCGGGCGGCCTCCAGTTCGGCCTGGGTGTAGCGGGTCAGAGGATCGCCCCCGGCGTGTAGCCGGCGGCCTCCGGGCGCTGCTTCGCGATCTCCTCGATACGGCCGACGACGACGGCGACCTGGGCGGCCGCCGCGCCCGTGAAGGAGAGCTTGTCGGCCATCAGCGCGTCCAGCTGGACGCGGTCCAGCGGGATGCGGTCGTCGGCGGCCAGCTTGTCGAGGAGTTCGTTGCGCTCGGCGCCCTGCTCACGCATGGCGAGCGCAGAGGCGACGGCGTTCTCCTTGATGGCCTCGTGCGCGACCTCACGGCCGACGCCCGCGCGCACCGCGCCCATCAGCACCTTGGTCGTGGCGAGGAACGGCAGATAGCGGTCCAGCTCACGGGCGACGACGGCAGGGAAGGCGCCGAACTCGTCGAGAACCGTCAGGAAGGTCTCCAGCAGGCCGTCCAGCGCGAAGAAGGCGTCCGGCAGCGCGACCCGGCGCACCACCGAGCAGGACACGTCGCCCTCGTTCCACTGGTCGCCGGCCAGCTCGCCCGTCATCGAGGCGTAGCCGCGCAGGATGACCATGAGGCCGTTGACGCGCTCACAGGAACGGGTGTTCATCTTGTGCGGCATGGCGGACGAACCGACCTGACCCGGCTTGAAGCCCTCGGTCACCAGCTCGTGCCCGGCCATCAGCCGGATCGTCTTCGCCAGCGACGACGGCGCCGCGGCCAACTGCACCAGGGCGGTGACCACGTCGTAGTCCAGCGAGCGCGGGTAGACCTGGCCGACCGAGGTGAACGCCTGCGCGAAGCCGAGGTGCCCGGCGATCCGGTCCTCCAGCTCCGCCAGCTTGGCGGCGTCCCCGCCCAGCAGGTCCAGCATGTCCTGGGCCGTGCCCACCGGGCCCTTGATACCGCGCAGCGGATAGCGGCCGAGCAGCTCCTCGACCCGGCCGTACGCCACGAGCAGCTCGTCGGCGGCGGTCGCGAACCGCTTGCCGAGGGTGGTGGCCTGCGCGGCCACGTTGTGCGAGCGGCCGGCCATGACCAGCTCGCCGTACTCACCGGCCAGCCTGCCGAGGCGCGCCAGCACCGCCACCGTACGGTCGCGCACCAGCTCCAGGGAGAGCCGGATCTGGAGCTGCTCGACGTTCTCGGTGAGGTCGCGGGACGTCATGCCCTTGTGTACGTGCTCGTGCCCGGCGAGGTCGTTGAACTCCTCGATCCGCGCCTTCACGTCGTGCCGCGTGACCTTCTCACGCTCGGCGATGGAGGCCAGGTCGACGGTGTCGAGGACCCGCTCGTAGTCGGAGAGCGCCTCGTCCGGCACCTCGATGCCGAGGTCCTTCTGGGCCCGCAGCACGGCCAGCCAGAGCTGCCGCTCGAGCCTCACCTTCTGCTCGGGCGACCAGAGCGTGGCGAGCTCGGTGGAGGCGTAGCGTCCGGCGAGGACGTTCGGGATGCGGGGCTTGGCTGGCGCGGAAGTCACGTGGACGGAGTTTACCCGGCGCCCGGAGCGGGCCGTGAACGCCCATGATGTGCGCAATTCCCAAGGTCAGAGGCGGCGCGCCGCAGAACCCGCCGCATGGTCGGGCTGCGGGCGTGCTCGCGCCCGCCGACGGGTCACGCGTCCTGTGCGGGGTGCTCCGGACGGTCGGCACCCCGGGGATCGTCCCGGGGGCTGTCATCGGGATCGCCCCCTGCCTCGCCGTCGGGGCGCGCGGGCGGATCGGCCAGGCGGTAGCCCATGCCCCGTACGGTCTCGATGTGGTCGCGGCCCAGCTTGTTCCTCAGATAGCGGACGTAGACGTCCACGATGTTCGAGCCCGGATGGAAGTCGTACCGCCAGACGTGGGACAGCAACTGCTCGCGCGAGAGCACCTGGCCGGCGTTGCGCAGGAAGCACTCCGCCAGGACGAACTCCCTGGCCGTGAGGTCCACGACGCGTCCGTCGACGCAGATCCGCCGGGTGCGCAGGTCCAGCGAGAGGCCGCCGTGCCGCAGCACGGTCGGCTCCGCCGTACGGTTCGCCCGGAGCTGCAGCCGGATACGGGCCAGCAGCTCCGCGAACATGAACGGCTTGACCATGTAGTCGTCGGCGCCGCCTTCGAGGCCGGCGACCGTGTCGTCGGTCGAGTCGCGCGACGTGAGGATGACGACGGGCAGCTCCACGTGCGCCTGGCGCAGCCGTCGCAGCACGGTGAACCCGTCCATCAGGGGAAGCCCGAGATCGAGGAGGAGCAGGTCGAACTCTCCGCTCGTGGCGCGGTCGAGCGCGGCGGCTCCGTCGCCGACCACGGTGGTGACGAACCCCTCGGCCCGCAGGCCCTTCTCGACGAACGCGGCGATGCGCGGTTCGTCGTCGGCGATCAGGATTCGGCTCATCGCGCCGGCGCCCGGGTCAGGACGCGGGCGGGCCGGTCGTCGCGCACCCGCGGGATGACTAGGGTGAACGTGGCTCCGCGCCAGGGGTGGGAGTCGAGCACGACGCGGCCGCCGTGCGCCTCGATGATGGCCCGGACGATGGCCAGGCCCAGCCCCGACCCGCCACGGCGGCCCGCGGCGCCGCGCCGGTAGCGGTCGAAGATGCAGGCCGCGTCGTCGGGTGCCACTCCCGGGCCGGTGTCGCGGACCCACAGCCGCACGGACCCGTCCGCCTCGTCGACCGCGGAGCCCAGCGCGACCGTGTCGTTCTCCCCGGTCAGCGTGACGGCGTTGTGGGCGAGTTCCAGGAGGGCCTGGGTGAGTCGCTGGTGATCGCCGTACAGTTTGGTCTCCGCCCGCGCGTCCAGCTGCCAGTGGCGGTCGCCGAGCGCGCGCGCCTTCTCGCGGACCTCGTCGATCAGGCTGCCGACGTCGACCTCCGCGAGGCGCAGGAAATCCGGTCGCTCCGCCCGCGCCAGCAGCAGCAGGTCGTCGACCATGCGCGCCATGCGGTTCAGCTCGTCGATCGCCAGCGCCCTGACCTCGTCCACCTCGGTCGGTTCGAAGCTGTCGAGGAGTTCGAGATGGCCGCGCACGACGGTGATCGGGGTGCGCAGCTCGTGCCCGACGTCGTCCAGGAACTGCCGCTGGTCGGTGAACGCCTTCTCCAGGCGGCCGAGCATCACGTTGAAGGTGCGTCCCAGTTCGGACAGGTCGTCGTGCCCGCTGACCCTGATCCGCTGGGTGAGGTCGGTGTCGGTGATCCGCAGGGCCGTGCGCTGCATGATCCTGATGGGCGCGAGCAGCCGACCGGTCACGAACCAGCCGGCGAGCGCCACCAGCAGCAGGACCACGAGCGCCGTGAGGACGTAGGCCCGCATGACGTCGGCGAACTCGGCTTCCTCCCTCTCGGTCCAGTGCGCGACGACCCAGGCCCCGGTGCGCCCCTGGCGGGTCACGGGACGCACGGCCAGCTGGACGCGTCCCGTCGCCGTTTCGACGGACCTGAGCGCCGGTCGTCGGCCGTCGACCACCGTGTGCACCGTGCGCAGGAAGGTCCGGTCGGCGCTGAGGGGTCCGGCCTTGGACCCGGGAGAGGAATAGCGCACCACGCCGTCGATCAAGGAGAGGAGCGCCTCGTGCTCGTCGGGAACGTTGCGCTCGGTGGCGGTCAACAGGAGCCGTTCCAGGGACGCGAACGGCTTGCCGGTCTCCGGATCGACAGCCGTCGCGTGGAACCTCTCGAACTCCGTCGCCTCCCGGTCCACGTGCAGCCGCACCCGGTGGTCGATCCGGGAGTTCTGCACCAGATAGACCGCGACGCCCGTGAGCGTCATCCCCAGTGCGGTGAGCAGCAGGATCGAGGCAAGCACACGCACGCGGACCGACCGCACCACGGTGAGGGTGCGCACCCGGTTCTGCCCAGTCCTCTTCATCGCACTCATCGTGGGCCGCGTTGCCGCCCACGGCACTCTCGGTTCGCCCGTCAGGGTCTGAGCTGCTCCGCCCGCGCGGGTGCGGTATGGACCAGGCGCCGGGTGACGAGGACCTCGGTGGCGATGCCCAGACCGGCGCGGACCAGCAGGAACGCCGCCAGGCCCCACACGTCCCACAGCAGTGCGGCGATGACCGGCCCGGCGGCCTCGCCGACCGACAGCGCGGTGTCGAGGCCCGCGGCGACCCGGCCTCCCCGGGGCCCGGCGCCGCGCGCCGCCTGGGCCAGCAGGCTTCCCCACGGTGGCCGGAAGGCGGCCTTCCCCGCGTCGTCGACCAGTCGGCCGCTCAGCATGCCGGCGGCCGTCGGGAAGGCCAGGTACAGCAGGGAGGACAGTGTGTTGGCGATCCCCCGCGCCCCGGTGAGCGGCGCCGCGCCGTACCGGTCGGCGGCCAGGCCCGCCAGAGGCCCGACAACGAGCAGCACGATCACCGAGGCGGAGTAGATGGCACCGATCTGCCCGGGCGTGAGGCCCGCGACCTCGGAGGCCAGTATGGGGAACAGGCCGTGGGTCATGTGAGCGGTCATGCCGGCGAACAGCCCCAGCGCGCACAGCAGCCGCAACCGAGGGTCGGCGAACAACCGTGTTCCGGCGGGGCTCCGGGCCTTCAGCGGGTGCTCACCCGTCGACTCGCCGGCCGTCGACTCGCCGGTGGCCGGGTCGGTGGTGGCGAGGGCGGCGGTCGCCGCCGCGTCCTTCCGCCGCGGTGCGGGACGCGGCACCCAGAGCCAGACCACGACGACCGGTACGAAGGAGATGGCGGCGACGAAGGCCCACAACAGCCGGAAGTCGTTGCCGCTCCCGGACAGCAGGAGCCCGCCGAGCGCCCCCGCGGACACGGCGCCCAGATCCTTCGCGCCGAAGGACAGGGAGAAGGCCCGCCCGAGTTTCTGCTCGTTGGAGTCGGCCACCACGCTGATCGACGCCGGATCGCGCGCCGCCGACGCCGCGCCCTGGACCAGGCGCGTCGCGTAGAGCGAGGCGGGTGTCGTGGCGGTGAACAGCAGCACCGACGCGATGAGGCGTACCGTCACCGCGGTCAGATAGCCGCGCCGGGCACCCCACCGGTCCACCGCCCGGCCCATGAAGGGTTTCACGGCAGGCTCGACCAGCGCCTTCATCGCGACGAGCGCACCGATCTCCGTCAGGGACATGCCCAACTGCCGGGCGTACAGCGGCATCGCGAAGATCACCACGCCGAACGCCAGCCGGGTGGTGAAGCCCTCCACGACGACGGCCCGCACCGGATGGGGGCCGAGGACCCCGGCCTGGTGCAGGCTTCTCAATACGCCCATACCGGCCTCCTGTCACCGTCCACGCGCACGCCCGCGGTGTCGAGGGCCGCGTCGGCGATCCAGCCGGCCGCGTCCGGCACGCCCCGGTAGCCGGGGAACGTGTTGACGTCGACGACGACCGGACCGTCCGCGCCGGTGACGACGTCCACGCCCCAGCAGACCAGCCCGCACACCTCGGCCGTACGCAGCCCGAGCAGCATCAGACCCGGGTCCGGGTGGGGCACGGGCACGCGCGGCACGTCGAGACGGCCGGGCTCGACGTGGACCCGCAGCACCGCGGCCCGGCCGCCCACACCGCACACCTTGTAGTCGTAGCCGGGCCCGTCGACGACCTCCTGTACGAGCCAGGGGCCGGCGCCCGTCGGACGCTCACCCGGGGACAGTACGCCCGCTCCCCGGCCCAGCCGTCCACTCAGCGGTTTCACGAACCGGGGCGCCCCGGCCGTACGCAGCAGCCCCGCCACCGCGTCGGCGTCGGCCGCCACGGTCGTCGCCGGGACCGGCAGCCCCGCACGGCCGAGCAGCGCCAGCACCCGGGCCTTGTCGATGACCCGCAGCGTCGTGTCGAGACCGTTGAGACAGGTGCCCCCCGCGTCGGCCACGGCCCCGGCGGCGCAGAGCACCGCCGGGTCGCCGCCTTTGATCAGGAACACGTCGGCCGTCGGCAGGTGCGCGGGGCTCCACGGCGCGGTGGCGTCGAAGGCCGTGCATTCCGCGCCGCGGGCGGCCAGCGCCGCGCCGAGCGGCTTCAGCAACGGGTTGCGGCCCGCGTCCGAGCCCGCCTCGATCAGGACGCAGACCCGCGGGCGGCTCACAGGGCCACCTGACCGGAAAGCCGTTCCCTCCGGGAGGGCACGGCGCCGGTGCCGACACCGGGGAGCGGGGCCGTCGGCGGGAAGCGCACGCCGTCGTCGGTGAACACGAAGCCGTGGTAGCGGGCGGCGACCGCGGCGGCGAACGGGTCGTCGGCTGCCAGGCCGCACACACCGGCCAGGACGGAGAACACCCCCCGCTCGTCCAGTTGCCGGCGCAGTCGCCGCGCCGACGCGTCGGTCGTCGGCACCGCCTCGTCGCCGTACCCGTACAGCAGTGCCGCGGCGATGCCCAGGGCGAAGTGGGCCGGGACGCGGTGGGCGGTATCGCGCAGCAGGGCGACCGGGCCCAGCAGGCGGTCGCCCGGGGCGAGCTTGCGGAGCGGTTCGCGGGCGACCCGGGTGACCGGGTCCGCGAGTTCGGTGTTGTCGTAGCGGGCGAGCGCGTCGGCCACCGGCCCGTGCACGTCGCTGTTGTGGTCCACACCCGGTCCCAGCAGCAGACCCGGATACGTGGCGAGGATCGCGCGCCGCCCCTCCAGCATGGCCCCGGCCACCACCGGACGGACGAACGGGTCGCCGATCGCCGCGTCGATGGTGCGGTGGCCGCGCAGCCAGCCCAGGTACGCGGCGAGCGCGTGCCCGGCGTTGTAGACGAACAGCTTCTCGTGCAGCCGGGCACGGTACTGGCCGGTGGCGCGCACGCCGGGCAGATCGGGCGGCGCCAGGCGCAGGGGACGGGCGTCGACGGCCAGCTGCCGTGTGGTGTCGCTGAGGAACTCGGGCACCCCCGATGCCTGCCAGCTGCCGTGGCCCACGGCCACCCGGGCGACGGCCCCGGCGACCCCGACCGGGGGGAGTAGTAGTTCGCGGGCCGCTGCGGTCTCGACGAGCGCCTCGGTCACCAGGTGGGCGCATTCGGCGTTCTCCACCACCCACACGTCCACCGGGCGCCCCCGGCGTGCGGCGAGCCCGGGCACCAGATGCCGTGCGGCTCCGGCGGCGTTGGCGACGCCGACGCTGAGCACGACCAGGTCCGCGGCCGCCACGGCCTCGTCCAGGCCCCTGCCCACCGCCGCGGTGGCGACGCCGTGGACCTCCTCGGGCCGCCCTCCGGTGACCCGTATCCGCCAGCCGCCGACGGACCGGATGCGGTCCGCGGTGTCACGGGTGCGGCAGCCGAGCACCACCTGGTGACCCGCCTCCAGGAACAGGGGCACCAGGTAGCCGCACCCCAGCTTTCCGGCACCGACGATGACTACGCGCATGACTGCATCCCCTTACAGGTGGCCCAGCAGGTGGTCGAAGAGGAGCCGGGTGGCACCGGGCACTCCCTTGAATCCGGGGAAGGCGTTCACGTCGACGATCACCGGTCCGTCCGGTCCGTCGATCACGTCCACGCCGTAGGCACACAGCCCGAACACGTCGCCCGCCGCGAGCGCCAGTGCGGCCAGTCGGCTGTCCATGCGCAGCGGGCGGCCCAGTTTGTCCGTCAGCGACAGGGCCGGCCAGCGGCGCAGCGTGCCGTGGACGTGCGGTCCGATCACGAACAGCTTGCGGTCCCAGCCGTCGCCCGGCACCCGGTCCTGGACCAGCCAGGGACCCCGGCCGCCGACCGGACGGCCGTCACCCCGCTCCAGAACCGTCACCCCCTCCCCGCGGCTGCCCAGCGGGGTCTTCACCACCACCGGTCCGTCCGCGGCGATGGCGGTCACCACCCGCGGATCGCGCACGACCCGCGCCGACGGCACCGGGAGACCGACCGCCCGGAGCCGCCGCCAGGTCTCCACCCGGTCGGCGACCACCGCCGTGGCCTCCGGTGGATTGCACCAGGCGGCCTCCGGTGGGGCGCCGGCCCTCGCCAACTCCGCCGTGGCCGGGTGGACGGAGCGCAGGATGACAAGGTCGGCGCCGGTGAAGACGGACCGGGACAGGTCCGGGGCGTCCTGCCAGGTCACGATGCGGGCGCCCCGGGCACGCAGCCCCGCCAGCACGGCCCAGACGATGGAATGGGGCGTCGGTTTCTTGCCGTGGACCAGGACGACGCGCCTTCCGGCTATGGTCGCGGTCATGGTGCGATCACCTCCGTGAGTCGGCACTCGACGAGATCGGCGACCGCGTCGGGGGCCTCGGCTATGCCCGTGTAGTTCGGGAAGTCGTTCACATCGACCACCAGCGGCCCGTCGGGAGACGGCAGGACATCCACGCCGTACAGCTCCAGGCCGAAGGCGTCCCGGCAGGCGAGCGCGAGCGTCCGCAGCTCCCTGGTGACCGGCAGGAGAACCGGCCCGCTCGGCTCCGCCGGCGCGAGCAGCGGCGAGGGCCGCCGCACCGCCCACACCTCGTCGCCCGCCCCGTACAGCTTCACGTCGATCCCCGCCACATCGACGTAGTGCTGGGCCACCACCATGCCCTCGGACCAGGGCAGCCGCTCCAGTTCGTCCGGGGACTCCACCCGCACGATCCCGAGGCCGTTGTCGCCGTACGGGGGCTTCAGCAGCAGCGGCCATGCCGCCTTCGGCAGATCGGCCAGCGAGCCCGGCCGGTCGGTGAGGTACGTGGTCGGGGTGGGCACCCCGGCACGGGCCAGTAGCTGCACGGCGTACGGCTTGTCCCGCACGGCCTGGATCGCCTCCCAGCGGTTGACCGTGCGCACACCCCTCAGCTGCGCCTGGAACAGCAGCGACAGGGCGAAAGCGTTCCGGGTCCGGGGCACCACCAGGTCACCCGGCCTGAGCGCGGGCAGCGCCCGTCGCGTCGTCCCTTGCACCGGCTCCGACGCCGCACCCTCCTCCGTCCCGACCTCGGCGACAAGCCGGTCCGCCGGGGCCAGCACGGCGTGCGCGTCCCGTCCGCGCAGCGCGTCGACCAGGGCGCCCGGCATACGCTGGCCGAGATACCGGGAGTCGGTGAGGATCACCACGCGGTTCACAGGCCGCCCCTCGGTGCTGCGGCGCCCGCCACGGCGAGCTGCCGGCGGACCGCGCCGCACAGTGCGGTGACGGTGAACGGCTTGGTCAGGAACGCGTTGGCCCCGGCAGCCAGACACTCTGCCCGGTGCTCCGGATCGTCGTACCCGGTCAGCACCACGACCGGCAGCTCCTGGTGGTCCTCGCGCAGCACCCCGAGCATCACCGCGCCCGGCAGTCCGGGCAGGCCGAGATCAAGAACGACACAGTCGACGCCGTCCGCCTCGGCGATGAACAGCCCTACCTCCCCGTCCTCGGAGAGCACGACCTCGTGTCCGTCCCGGCGCAACGCCTTCGCCACGAGAGTCGCTATGTGCGGCTCGTCCTCCACGACCAGGATGCGCGACATGGTGTCCTCCTGGTGAACGCAGGGTGAAGCGAAGGTGTCCTCGCTTCAGGTTCCCTTCAGCTTGTGCCGCGCCGGTGAGTCCGGGGTGAGAGGGGGATGAGTGACTTCTCATGCCGGTGACGTGCGGCGATGCGCGTCCGCCGGGGCCCGTGGGGACTCGAGGGCTTGGAGGCGTGGCGGGGCGTGGGGGCGTGGCGGGCCTGGGCTTGGGGGCTCAGGCGTCCGCCAGCTCCGCCAGGATGTCCCCGTGGCACGGTTCCGGCGCGCACCAGCAGGCCAGCGTCTTGCCGCGCAGTTCCGGTACGAGGTCCAGCAGCTCGGGGTCGGCCGTCAGGTACTCCCGGTACTTGGCCATCACCTCGGCCCGCGTCCCGTCGCGCTTCTTCTTCTCGGTGTCGTACTGGAACGGGTTGAACAGCGGATGCTGTGGCAGGTCCCAGTGGCCCATGGTCCAGCGGCGGCCGATGTACACCAGGTCACCGGGGGCGAACTCCAGCCGGGGGCCGAAGTCGCGGATGCGGCCCTTGAGGTTGATCACGGTCGTGGTCACACGCGCCTCCCGGTACGGCGGCTCCCTACGCTAGTGGGCCTTCGTACGGCGGCAACTCGGGCCGCTTGGGCCGGCATGCCGTCGCCGGACGGCGTACCCATGGGGTGGACAGTCCGGAACGCGGGGGCGACAGCGAGGATCACCGCTCGTGCGGCCTCCGAACAGGCATGTCGCCCGGAACGCGGTGCCGGCTCAGCTCGGATGCCTGACCGGTACCGACGGCGGATCGCCGATCTGGCCGTTGGCGGTTCGGGAGTGGCAGAACAGGAGCTGCTTCGGCGAGGTGCTCGTGAACAGGGACTGATCGTAGTCCCCGTAGCGTTGCGCGACGTCGAGACCGGCCAGCCGGCAGAGCGCCAGGAGTTCCTCGGGAAAGAAGCAGCGCATGCTGACTTTCTTGGTGCGTACGCACACGCCGTCGCGTAGGTAGTCCAGGGTGAAGCGCAGCACTTGGGCGGCGGCGTCGTAGCTGGTCGTCGCTCGCACGTCGAGCCTCGCCCCGTCCCGGTCCGCGACCGACTTGTGGTGGTAGGGCGACTCGGGGAGCCGGCACAGCTTGGCCATGTCGGGGTTGAAGACGTCCAGGATCAGGGTCCCGCCCGGTCGCAGCACGTTTCGCGCCGAGGTGAGGAACGCGACCACGGAATCCAGGTCGTGCAGGTGCTGCATCGCGTTGGTTGCCGAGAACACCAGGGCGAAGCGCCTGTCGGAGCGGATGTCTCGGCAGTCCTGTTCCAGCAACTCGACCGGCAGTCCCTCGTCCTCGGCCCGTTGACGGGCACGCGCAAGCATCGAGGGCATGATGTCAAGCCCTGTGACCTCGACACCCGCCCGCGCGATCGGCAGGGTGATGCGCCCGGTTCCGCAGGCCACCTCCAGGACCGGACCGCCCGCCCGGACCGCTTGGCCGAGGAAGAACGGGATGTCGTGGGTGCGCGCGGTGAACTCCTGATCGTAGAAGTCCGCATCGTCGTAAACGGCCAGGTCCTCCAGCGGCTTCATCGCGCCGCCGTCGGCGTCGGGGCGAAAGCGTCAGCAAGGCTGGTCAGGATGGAGCCGGACCAACTGCTCTCCCCGAACACGCTGACCGGCATGGCGAGCACGCCGCACTCACGCTGGAGCGTCTCCGCCGGGATTTCAACCGGGAAGAAATAGTTGCCGGAACACGTCCGGCTCGTCGTGGGAATCGCCCCGAGCACCTCGTCCGGCAACCGTTCGAACAACCGCTCAGCCCGTGCGGCCAGTTCGTCGACGACCTGCCGGGGCACGTCGCTGTGCTCGGTCAGCAGACGGTCGGCGAGCCTCAGCTGTGCCGGCGTCGGCGGATCCGCCCGGAACGCGCCGGCCAATTCGGCGTGCGCCGGGCCCAGCAGGACCACGCCGAACGTGCGTGGCCACAGCCATCCCTTGGTGACCGAATGCAGCAGGACCGCACAACCGGTGTCCAGCAATCGCCGTGTGCCGGCGGCGAACGGGGCTCCCAGGTCGTAGACGCTGTCGATCAGCAGGCGGCGGCGTGGTGATTCCCGCAACCACGAAATCACCGCGGCGCACTCGGCATCGGACAGGTAACGGCCGAGCGGCTTGCTGGGGTTGGCGAGCAGCAGGTATTCGGGCCGGTGGTCCCCCGGCGACCTCGGCAGGGCCGGCGCCGGCAGCGTCGGGTAGGACATGGGCTCGAGGCCCGCGGCGCGGGCCAGTTCGAAGTAGACCGGGTACACGTCGCTGGGCAGCCACAACCGCGCGTGCACGGCGCGCAGCCAGTGGAACACCACACCGAGCCCGTGCCGGACCCCTCGACAGACCATGGCGTGGCCGGACCACTCTTCCGGCAGCTCGAAGCGCCGCAGCCAGGCTCGGGCGAGATCGCACCGGTGCGCCGTACTCATGTCGGTCGGCGGTTCCGGCCGCACCGGAGCAAGCGCCCGGTACACGTTGGTCTCGGCGGCGTCCAGAAGCGACGAGGAAGCACTGAGCTGCCGCTGCCGGAATTCCTGGAACTGCTCGAACCTCATGCCGCCGCGCCTTCCGGCACGATCTCGCTGGCCCGGTCTTCCAGGGAGGCGTAGCAGCGTCCGTCGGCCATGACGTTCCAGCTGCGTGCGATCCCGCTGGTGCGTTCCCAGAGCAGGCTGGGCTCGGTGTAAGCGGCGATCCGCATCGGCCGTCCGTCCCAGCTGCCGTGGTAGACCGGCGCGCCCCAGGGAAGGCGGCTCGCCAGTTCGAAACCGTGCTGCTCGGCGAACCCGGTGACGATGGACAGCGACACCTGGTGCTCTCGGCTCCAGACGTTGGCGGCGCGGTCGAAGTAGAGCGACTCAGTGCTGGTGGATACGTAGAGCTCCTTGAAGCAGACTTCCTCGACACCCAGAGCCGCGGCCCACGAAAGGTAGTCGGCGACCTCGGCCGCGTCGGCGACGCCGCCGTGCTGGAGTACACAGATCAACCTCATCCGCAGCCCCGGCCAGCGGTCACGTTCCACGCGCCAGGTGTCGATGACAGAGCTCACCGGCGTGCGCAGCATCATCAGCCGTTCGTTGACGGCGTCGTCCTGATGGTGCCGGGAGACGGCCAGCACGCTCAGGCCCGCGGCGCTCAGGGCTGCGAGGCGGTCGGCCCGATCGGCGTGCCGGCCTTTCGCCAGGGTGTGCGCGTTGGTGATCAGGACGACCTTCGGGAAGGCCGCCGAGCAGACGGACACCAGTCGCAGTTGCTGTTCGAACGGTATGAGCGTGGGCTCCCCGCCGCCGGTGATCACCGCACGCTCGGCACCTGCCGCACGGGCGCGCTCCAGCCAGTGGGCGACCGCGTCCCACGGGACCCG
This sequence comes from Streptomyces sp. NBC_01314, assembly GCF_041435215.1. NCBI lineage: Bacteria > Bacillati > Actinomycetota > Actinomycetes > Kitasatosporales > Streptomycetaceae > Streptomyces > Streptomyces sp. NBC_01314. The sequence continues at coordinate 9,410,256 of NZ_CP108394.1, forward strand.
TGCCGGTGCCTGGTCGCTGGAGATCGAAGCCGCGGAGAAGCAGAACGAACACCGGGCTTGGCAGGCGGAGGCGACCGGCAGAAGCGACACCGAGCGCGGTCGCGTGTCGGCGTAGCGACGCAGTGCCGAACCGTGCAGGTGCAGGGAGGACGCCATCGCATCCTCGACGGTTGTCGGGCGAAGAGTGAACTCGTCGCCCGCTTGGTCGAGTTCGTGGACTGCTGACAACCGGATGCGAGCCTCGCGCAGTTCCATGCCGAGGCCGGTCGACTCGTTGGGCACCAGCTTGTCGGGGTCCACCATGGTTTCCAGCACCAGCAGCCGGTCACCCGGAATGGCCAGACGGTCCAGCAGACGTCGCGCCTTGCCGATGCCGATTCCCAACTCCGCACGGGTCAGCAGGTGGAACCGGTCGGGATAGGTACTCTCCGGAATCCCCGCCTTACCGTAAGTGAACGCGTACTTGTCGAAGCCCTTCGCGAAGTTCGACAGCACGATGACGTGGAAGCGCTGGTCGCCATGGTGGTGTTGGTTCATCCCGTCATCATGCAGGAACGGGCCCCAGAGGACATGGGCCGAACTGCAGGCGCAACGCGGTGTCCTGATCCGATCCGTCGTCAACGACACGCCCCGCCCTGTCGCGGTCCACGACACGGCCACCGGTGACCCGGAGACCCGGACCACCCCGGGCCCGTGCAACCGGACGCAGCCGCAGCGTCACGCGGCCCACCTCGGACGTCAGGGGGCATTACGGGCGAACCACCGAGCCGCTCAGCGACCGAACCCCGCTGACGGAGCGAGGTCAAGGTGGGTCACGTCGTGCCGCGGACATGCAAGCTCGGTGTCAGGACGATAGGGGGTGGCAGTTCGCCTGCGAGGAGTTGGTCGACTTGGTGGATGGCCAGTTCGCCCAGCCGTCGCTTGTCGAGGTGGAGGGTGGTCAGTGGCGGGTCGACCAGATCGACGACGCTCAGCCCGTCGTAGCCGACCAGTGCGCAGTCGTCCGGTATCCGGACGCCGAGCCGGCGGGCGGCCCGGAGCGCGCCGATCGCGACCAGGTCGTTGAAGGCGACCACGGCGGTGAGGTCCGGGCGCGCGGCGTACAGCGCCTCGAACGCGGCGGCGCCCCCGGCCGGGGACTGCTCACCCATGACAACCCAGCCCTCGTCGACGGGCAGCGCTTGTTCGCCGACGACTTCGAGGAAGGTGCGGCGCCGGACCAACGGGGCGCTCACGCACTCGCAGTCGATCATGCCGATCCGGCGGTGACCCCGGTCGATGAGGTGCTGCATCCCGGCCCGGATTCCGGCCGCGGTGTCGATGTGGACCAACGCGTGGGTCGACGAGTCCAGCCCGCGATCGACCACAACCAGCGGCACGGTGCCCACGTACGGCTCGAGCTGCGCATCGGGATGGCTGATGTAGCCGACAAGAGCGTCAACCTGTTGGCCGAGTGAGCGGACCATGGCCAGCTCCCGGGACCGATCGTTCTCGGTGCTGGCCACGAGCACCTGCCAGTCGCGTTCGTCCGCGGCCGCAATCACTCCTGCCACGAACTCCGGGAAGAAGGGGTTGACCACGTCGGGGACGATGAGCCCGACGGATACGACGTCCGGGCGGACCAGCCCCCGGCCGAACCGGCTGGGCCGGTACCGCAACTGCTTTGCGACGTCGAGCACGCGTTGCTGAGTCGCCGGGTCGATCTCCCCCTTGCCGTTGATCGCCCGGGAGACGGTCTGATGGGACACGCCTGCCGCCTGAGCAACGTCGCGGAGCGTGACGCGCTTGACGGTTCTCACACCCCGCGCCCGCTGGTCTTCCGTTTCCCGCTGTCCGGCCACGCTGCCCACTCACTTCTGTTCCTGTGCCGCCCTGTGTCCAAGTCAATCAGGTTCACCGGCCTGTCGCCCCATCACCAGCCAGGCACTGCCACGAGAGCAAGGCAGCGCCAGAACGCCACCGGCGGATCGTGAGCCGTTCGTCGGAGGGCGTTGACGGAATCCGCTCACCTGAGCAAGAATCCCGTTAACGGTAACGTGAACGGTCACGTTAGCGATAACGGAACGAGCGAAGGAGAACACAGTGGCTTCTTTGAAGGGCCCTCTACCGCACGAGCCCCACCCGATGTTCCGTGGCGTGTTCCGTGGCTGGCATGCAAAGGCCGACGTCTTTTCGGCGCTGCCGGACGCACCTGTGGAGCCGGATGATCCGCAGCCTTGGTGGCGTCATCTGAGAGTTCGGCGGCAGAAGCCGAGCAGCGGTGGATCGTCGCTCAGTCGGTCCACGGCGCGTCCCCGGGCCTGTCCTGCTCCCAGTGGGGACGGTCGGAGCTGACGCAGTGGCCACCGGATAAGGCTCGCGGAGAGGAGTGAAGCGCCCCCGCCCCGACCGACGCCTGATCCGGGACGCCCGAAGACGGGCCCGACGGTCCGCCCGCACCGGCAGCCGATCGCTGACGTTGCTGTCAGTGTTGCCGTCAAACGGCACAGAAGCCTCGCCGGATTGTGCGCCGGCAGGGCTTCGGATCTGCCCCTGGCCATTCGGGGGATTCGGGGGATCTGACGCCCCGATGGCAGAAAGGTGCCGTGACCGGCGGGATGCGGCTGGAGTACTCGGGCGCCTCTGACGGCTCTTGGCCTGCTGCCGGTTCACCGATTGGCTTGGCGCGGGGCGCCTCGTGAGGCGACGGTTGCCTCGCCAGGCGCCTCCGTTTCGGGTAGGGGACGGCTTCAGTAGCCGCCAGAAGCGCACCAGAAGGCTGATGAAGATCTTGGGTTCTGGCCCCAGCGGCTGCCAGTGCTCCGCATCCCGCGCCGTCGGCGCGAGCCCGCCCGTGACTTACTGCAATCGCGCACGGCGGCCGGGCGGGCTCCGGGTCAGGGCCCTACCTGTTGCCAGTCCGTCACAGGGCCGGGGTTTGTGTGGTCCACAGGGGTGACCCAGAAGGCTTTGCCCAGCTCAGCGCTGAACTGGGCGCCTGTCCGGCCGTCGCCCGAGGAGCGGCCGGTGAGGCGGCGGGCGATCCACGGCAGCAGGTACTGCCGGGCGAACCGTGCGTGGGCCACCTGGCGGGCGGTCCATCCGGGCGGCGGCGTCAGGGGTATGGGTGTCCGCCACTCCGGGTCCTCCGCCTGGTGGCCGAGCGTCTGCCAGACCGCCTCGGCGACCCGGCGGTGCCCGTCGGCCGTCAGGTGCAGCCGGTCCACGTCCCACATGCGGGGATCGCCCAGCGAAGGCGCGCCGTACAGGTCGACGACGAGGGCGCCGTGCCGGGCGGCCAGCTCGTCGACGCAGACGAACAGCTCTTCCATGCGCGGCCTGAACCGCTCCAGGACGGGGCCCCGGCGGCCGGGGCTGCGCATCAGGACGAGCTGCTTGCAGGAGGGCGCGAGGCGCTCCACGGCCTCTTCCAGAAGCCCACGCACCCGGCCCATGTCGCACTTGGGCCGGAGCGTGTCGTTCAGGCCGCCGACCAGTGTGATCACGTCCGCCTCCATCGCGGCCGCGACCTCCACCTGCTCGGCGACGATCTGTCCGATCAGCTTTCCGCGCACCGCGAGGTTGGCGTACCGGAAACCGGGCGTCCGCGCGGCCATACGGCCCGCGAGGAGATCTGCCCAGCCCCGGTACGAACCGTCGGGAAGGAGGTCGGACATGCCCTCGGTGAAGGAGTCGCCGACCGTGACAAGGCTGGAGTACGTGGGATTCGTCTGCATGGCGACAGAGATGGTATCCCGTGCACATACCCGGCGGTCGGTCGACTCCCTCACACGGCCGACCGCCACACGGCCGACCCTCACACGGCCGACCCTCAGGCGGCCGGCTGCCCGAACAGCTCCCGCAGCACGTCCTCCATGGTCACCATGCCGGCGAGCCGCCCGTCCTCGCCCTGGACAGCCGCCAGGTGCGTCCGGCTGCGCCGCATCGCGGTGAGCACGTCGTCCAGCGGTGTGGTCTCCCGGACCCGGGCGATGGACCGCATGTCCCGGACGGAGAACGGCACGTCGCGCGGGGTCGCGTCGAGCGCGTCCTTCACATGGAGATAGCCCACGATCCGGCGCCCCTCGTCGACCACGGGGAAGCGGGAGAACCCGGACTCGGACGACAGCCGCTCCAGCTCCTCCGGGGTGACACCCATGCCCGCGTAGACGACCCGCTCCAGCGGGAGCACGACGTCGCGCACGGGCCGGCGGCCCAGCTCCAGCGCGTCGCGCAGCCGCTCCTGCGCGCGGTCGTCGATGAGTCCGGCCTCGCTGGAGTCACGGACGAGACGGGCGAGTTCGGTGTCCGAGAAGGTCGCCGTGACCTCGTCCTTCGTCTCGATCCGCATCAGCTTCAGCAGAGCGTTGGCGAAGGCGTTGACCGTGAAGATCACCGGGCGCAGGGCCCGGGAGAGCGTCACGAGCGGCGGGCCGAGCAGCAGGGCGCTGCGCACCGGCTCGGCGAGGGCGATGTTCTTCGGCACCATCTCGCCGAGCAGCATGTGGAGGTAGGTGGCGAGTGCCAACGCGATCACGAAGGACACCACGTGGCCCGCGCCCTCCGGTACGCCCACTGCGTGGAACAGCGGTTCCAGCAGATGTTCGATCGCGGGTTCCGCGACCACACCGAGGACCAGGGTGCACAGCGTGATGCCGAGCTGTGCGGCCGCCATCAGCGCGGACACGTGCTGCAGGCCCCACAGCACGCTGATGGCCCGCCGGTCGCCCTGTTCGGCGTACGGTTCGATCTGGCTGCGGCGCACGGAGATCAGGGCGAACTCGGCGCCCACGAAGAAGGCGTTGACGACCAGCGTCGCGAAACCGATCAGTAGCTGGACGGCGGTCATCGCGTCTTCTCCTCGTGCTCGTGCTCCTCGTCGGACGGGACCGGTGCGTGCAGCAGCACCCGCGCGGCCCGGTGCCCGGCGGCGTCCACCACGTCGAGCCGCCAGCCGACGACCTCGACGGTGTCACCGACGGCCGGAATACGGCCCAGCTCGGTGGCGACGAGGCCCGCGAGCGTCTCGTACGGTCCGTCCGGCGCGCGCAGGCCCACCCGGGCCAGCTGGTCGGTGCGGGCCGAGCCGTCGGCCGAGTAGAGCTCGCGGTCGTGCTCGTCGGTGCCGACGGGGGCCAGGTCGGGCGTCTCGTGCGGGTCGTGCTCGTCCCGCACCTCGCCGACGACCTCCTCGACGATGTCCTCCAGGGTCACGACGCCGGCGGTGCCGCCGTACTCGTCGATGACGACGGCCATCGTGCGCTTGCCCGAGAGCCGGTCCAGCACCCGGTCGACGGTCAGTGACTCGGGGACGAGCAGCGGCTCGCGCAGCAGTTCCGCTATGGAGGTGCGCAGCCGGCGCTCGGCGGGGACGGCGAGGACGTCCTTGATGTGCACGGTGCCGACGACCGAGTCCAGGCCGCCGCGGTAGACGGGGAAGCGGGACAGGCCGGTGGCCCGGGTCGCGTTCGCCACGTCCTCGCAGGTCGCCTGCACGTCGAGGGCGATGACCTGGACGCGCGGGGTCATCACGTTCTCCGCGGTCAGATCGGCGAGGTTCAGCGTGCGTACGAACAGCTCGGCGGTGTCCGCCTCCAGGGCGCCCTCCCTGGCCGAGTGCCGGGCGAGGGCCGCCAGCTCCTGGGGGCCGCGGGCGGAGGCCAGCTCCTCGGCGGGCTCGATGCCGAAGAGGCGTACGAGCCGGTTGGCGGTGTTGTTGAGGTGGGTGATGAAGGGGCGGAACGCGGCGCTGAACCAGCGCTGCGGATTCGCGACCTTCTTCGCCACCGGCAGCGGCGCGGAGATCGCCCAGTTCTTGGGCACCAGCTCACCGACGACCATCAGCACGACGGTCGACAGGGCCGTCCCGATCACCAGCGCCACCGAACTCGAAGCGGAGCTCGGTACGCCGAGGGCCTCCAGCGGGCCCGCGATCAGCTTGGCGATGGACGACTCGGCGAGCATGCCGACCACCAGGTTGGTGACGGTGATGCCGAGCTGGGCGCCGGAGAGCTGGAACGTCAGGTTCCGTACGGCCTTGAGGGCGCCGGCGGCCCCCCGTTCGCCGCGCTCCACGGCCCGCTCCAGCCGGCCGCGGTCGACCGTGGTCAGCGAGAACTCGGCGGCGACGAAGGCACCACAGATCAGCGAGAGCAGCACCGCCACCAGAAGGAGGAGCACTTCGATCATCGGGTCACCTCCGTCCCATGATCGGGCAGGGGCGGGAGGATCGCGCGATGTCGTGCGCCGGCTCGGGTACGAGATGTACCCGAGCGGGGACTGGGAGGCTCGCCCATGGGCGGACGCTCACAACCTTTCCGTAGAGGTTGACTGATTCACCCATGGTAAAGGACCGGCAAAGTGTCTCCCGCCGCCTCGGTGTTCCGCCGACGCTCAGCCCCCGAGCGGCTTCACCCAGCGCCGCCACTTCTCCTCGGGGGCGTACCCGGCCGCCCGCCACGCATGCTGGGCCGTCTCGTTGCGTACCAGCACCATCGCGTCGCCGCGCCGCCCGCCGAGCCGGACGAACCGCTCCTCGGCCGCCGTGAGCAGCGCCGAGCCGATGCCCCTGCGCCGCCGCTCCGGATGCACCGCGAGCCGGTACAGATGGCACCGCCAGCCGTCGAAGCCGGCGATGACCGTGCCCACCGGTTCGCCGTCCAGTTCGGCGAGGATCAGCGCCTCGGGGTCACGGGCCACCAGCCGCTCGACGCCTTCGCGGTCGTCGCTGATGCTGGTGCCCTCGGCGGCCACCTTCCAGAAGGCGAGAACGGCGTCGAGGTCGTCGGGCGTCGCGGCCCGTATGCGCAGGTCGGTCATGGCGCGATCCCATCACGGGGAGCTGACGGCAACCTGGAATTCCAGGATCCGGACAATGGCCGCGCGATCGCGCACCGGACCGGACCGGTCCCGCACCGACCCCGCTCACGTCACCTGCCGTGCAGCGCCTCGACGACCTTCGCGAAGACCTCCATGTTCGGCTCCAGGACGGTCAGATACGAGAAGCCGTACCGCTCCCGCTGCGCCAGCACCTGGTCGACGATCTCCCCCAGCGTCCCGACCAGGATCAGCGGCAGCCGCAGTGCCTGCTCCTCGCTCAGGTTCGGGAGATGGCCGAGCCACGGCTGTACGGCGGCGCCACGGTCTTCGGTGAGCTCGACGATCTGGATCAGCAGGTTCAGCTCGGCGGGTTCCTTCCGCCCGGCGGCGAACTCCTGGTACCGGCCGACCCGTTCGTCGAGTTCCTCGGCGGTCAGCGGTTCCAGTTTGCCGCCCGCCACCGTCCGCGCGCCCGTGAAGGCCGCGATGTCCGCGTGCTCGGCGGTGATCCGCAGCATCCGGTCGCCGTTGGCGCCGATGAGCAGCGGCACCCGGGGCCGCTGCGCCGGACGTGGTTCGTGCTCCTCGGAGCCGAGGAGCCGGTCCAACTCCTCGACGGTGCGCAGCAGATGGTCGACGCGCTCGCCGGGCGTACCCCAGGGCAGACCGGCCTGCTCGTGCTCGCCCGGTACGTACCCGGTGCCGAGCCCCAGCTCCAGGCGCCCGCCGGTCAGCGCGTCCGTGGTGGCGACCTCGCGCGCCAGCAGGGTCGGGTTCCAGAAACCCGCGTTCAGCACGAACGTGCCGAGCCGTGGCCGTTCGGTCGCCTCCGCGGCGGAGACGAGGGACGGGAACGGGGCAGGCATGCCCAGATGGTCGGGGACCAGGATCACGTCGTAACCGAGCTGTTCGGCGCGGCGGCACTTCGCACGCCACTCCCCGGCCGACGTGGGGCTGAGTAAGTTGACTCCGAAGCGGAACGGGCGCGGCATGAACTCTCCTCACTTCAAAGGGACTTGAGCGGACATGGCGGTGAGTACATCACTGGTGTGCCGATGCCGCCAGCACATGCGCGCCCGCCCGCCACGACTCTCCGCGCGCACTCTCACTCGTGTGCGATCGCCGCCAGCACGTTCATCCGGGACGCGCGCAGCGCGGGCAGCAGGGCCGCCACGACGCCTACCACCGCCGAGCCGACCACCACCGCGACGACCGTGCCCCATGGGATCGCCAGCGCCTTCATGCCCTGCAGCGCCAGCACCTGTTGCACGCACACACCCCAGACCAGGCCCAGTGCGAGCCCGAGGACCGCCCCGAACACGGCGATCACCACCGACTCCAGCCGGATCATCCGCCGCAACTGCCGCCGCGCCAGCCCGATCGCGCGCAGCAGCCCGATCTCCCGGGTGCGCTCGACCACCGACAGGGCGAGGGTGTTGACCACCCCGAGCACCGCGATGACGATCGCCAGGCCGAGCAACGCGTACACCAGGTAGAGGAGTACGGCGATCTGGTTGCGGATCAGCTCCTTGTAGTCGGCCTGGTCGCGGACCTGGACCTGCGGGTACGCGTCCAGCGTCCGCTCCAGGTTCGTGCGCAGCTCGTCGGCGCCCACGCCGGAGCCGGCGTTCACGTACAGCGCCGAGTCCTGCCCCTCGGGCACGTACTTCTCGATGGTGCCCATCCCGAAGTACAGCCCGCCCTCCACGCCGAACCCGTCGGCGGTGTCCTGGTCGGTGAGCGCGGCCACCCTCAGCTCGGCGTTCTTCCCGGCCGGGAACCGGACGGGGATCGTGCTGCCCACCGTCACGTCGTGGTCGCGCGCGAACTCGGCGTCCATGGCGATGGAGCCGTCCGCCAGAGCGGCGGCGCTGTCGCCCTCGGCGTAGGTGACGTTCGCGACCTTGTCCAGCTGCGTGTCGTAGGCCGCGGCGGTCGTCTCGATCCGCTCGCCGTCCGGCAGCCGTACCGCGACCGGGGTGAACCGCTGGCGTACGACGAGACCGGCGCCGTCCGTGGCGCGGACCTTGTCGGTGACCTCCTGCGGGAACGGCATGAAGTTCTGGTTCTGGATGACGAAGTCGGCGCCCAGGGTGTTGTCGATCTCGTCGTCGAAGGACTTGGTCATCGACGCGCTCGCCACGGACATCCCGCCGACCAGCGCGATCCCCACCATCAGCGCGGCGGCGGTGGCCCCGGTGCGGCGCGGGTTGCGCAGGGCGTTGCGCTGGCTCATCCGGCCGACGGAGCCGAACAGCGCGGGGAAGGCGCCGCCGAGGACCCGGATCACCGGCCGTACGAGCAGGGGTCCCGCGATGACGGTCGCGATGAGCGTGAGGACCACGCCGAGGCCGAGCAGGGCGGCCGCCGAGCCCGTGTCCGTCGACATCGCGCATCCCACGAGCGCGGCGGCACCGGCCGCCCCGACGAGGCCGCCGACCACCGCGCGGACCTTCAGGGGCCGCCCCACCCCGGCGATCTCGGCGTCGGAGAGGGCCGCCATGGGCGACACGGTCGACGCCCGCCGCGCCGGCAGATAGGCCGCCACGAAGGTGACGCCGAGCCCGACGGTGTACGCCGCGATCGGCGTCCCCGGGCCGATCACCATCTCGGTCGACTTCAGGTTCATGCCGAAGGCGCCCATGAGCTCGATCAGCCCGAAGGCCAGCCCGATTCCCGCGGCCAGGCCGAGCGTCGACCCGACCAGGCCGAGGAGGGCCGCCTCGGCCAGCACCGACCGCCGTACCTGGCGCCGGTCGGCGCCCAGCGCGCGCAACAGGCCCAGTTCACGGGTGCGCTGGGCGATGAGCATGGAGAAGGTGTTGACGATGAGGAAGATCCCGACGAGCGTCGCGATCCCGGCGAAGCCGAGCATCACGTACTTGATGACGTCGAGGAATCCGCCGAGCGAGGCGGCGGCCGACTCGGCCTGCTCGTCGGCGGTCTGGTACTCGTACGCCGTCGGCCCCAGCTCGTCGGCGATCCGCCGCTTGAGCCGGTCGTCACTCACTCCGGGCTCGGCGGTCACGGAGATGCTGGTGGCGGCGTCGGGATCGCCCAGCAGCTCGGTCTGCGCGGCCCGGGTGTCGAGGTAGACCAGCGCGGCACCGGGGTTGGTGGTGGTGAAGGTGGCGATGCCGACGACCTTCACCTTGAAGGAGCCCGGCCGGGCGAGCACCGTCAGGGTGTCACCGATCCGTACGTCCTTGTTCTCCGCGGTGTCCGCGTCGAGCAGTGCCTGGCCGGGGCCCTCCGGGGCGTGTCCGTCGGTCAGCTTCACCGGGCTGCGGTCGGTGAGGTACCAGTTGGTGGCGACGGTGGGCGCGCCCGTCGTCGGCCCCACCGACTTGTTCTCGCTGTCGACGACCGTGACGTTCTCGACAGCCGCGTCGACATGGGCGTCGGCGACGCCGTCGATGCCCGCGACCCGCCGCGCGAGCGAGGCGGGCACGGTCTCGACGGCCCCGGTCGGCAGCTGCCCCTTCAGGTCGTCGTCCTTCGGGCCCACGGTCACATCGGCCGAGGTGGAGGCGAAGAGCCGGTCGAAGGTACGGGTGACCGTGTCCGAGAAGATCAGGCTGCCCGCGACGAACGCCACGGACAGGACGACCGCCAGCGCCGAGAGCAGCAGCCGTCCCTTGTGCGCGAGGAAACTCCGCAGGGTCGCCTTCAGCACGGCTCAGTCCTTGTCGAGGTCGATGGGCTCGTTGGTGGGCCCGCCCGCGGACCCACCGGTGGGGGCGCTTTCGCCGTCGGAGGCCGCCCGGACCGTGTCGGGCCCGGGAGCCTGGGGGTTTCCCCCGGAGAAGAGGCGCATGCGTTCCAGGACCGCTTCGGCCGTGGGGCGTTCCATCCGGTCCACGATCCGCCCGTCCGCGAGGAAGAGCACCAGGTCGGAGTGGGCGGCGGCGCCCGGGTCGTGGGTGACCATGACGACCGTCTGGCCCAGCTGGTCGACCGCCTCGCGCAGGAAGCCGAGCACTTCGAGCCCGGCACGGGAGTCGAGGTTGCCGGTCGGCTCGTCCGCGAAGATCAGCTCGGGCCGGGAGGCGAGCGCGCGGGCGCAGGCGACGCGCTGCTGCTGGCCGCCGGAGAGCTGGGAGGGCCGGTGCTTGAGCCGGTCGCGCAGCCCGAGCGTGTCGATGACCTGGTCCAGCCACTTCTCGTCGGGCTTCTTGCCCGCGATGTCCATCGGCAGGGTGATGTTCTCGGCCGCGTTCAGCGTGGGGATCAGATTGAAGGACTGGAACATGAAGCCGATCCGGTCCCGGCGCAGCCGCGTCAGCTCGCGGTCCTTGAGGCCGGTGATCTCGCTGCTCCCGAGCCACACCTGTCCGGCGGACACGGTGTCGAGCCCCGCCAGGCAGTGCATCAGGGTGGACTTCCCCGAGCCCGAGGGGCCCATGACCGCGGTGAAGCGGCCACGCGCGATGTCCACGTCGACCGAGTCGAGGGCGAGCACCGTCGTCTCGCCCGAGCCGTACGCCTTCGTCAGGCTCCGGGCGCGCGCGGCGATGCCGTCGGCTTCCGCGCGGCCGAGGGGGTGCTCAGCGGCAGCAGTGGACAAAACGGCCTCCAGGCTCGAACCAGTTCGAATTCCGGGCGTTCTCGGTTGAGCCTAGTGTGATGTGGGGCACAGCAGGAATCCCCCCGAAGTGCGAGGCCGTCTCCGCCGCAGGTCGGGTCTCCGATATCGATGTAAGGGACACCGGGAATGAGTCCGTAGCTCGCGAGGGGGAGCCCGGGCCGGCCTTCGGGGGCGGCGTGCGGCAAAGGCGCCCTTGCCTCTGCTAGCACTCCGGCGCTAGCGTCGAGTCATGGCCAAGACCCAGCTGAATGTTCGGGTGGACGAGGACACGGCCCGAGCCGCCCGTGAACGAGCCCTGGAGCGCGGGATGAGTGTGAACCGGTACATCGAGGAGTTGGTCCGGCAGGACGCCGGCGAAGCGGGCCACACCTTCGTCGAGTCCGCCGCCGACTTCATGAAGCAGTACGAGGCGGTCTTCGTCGAGGAGTTCGGCGCCGAGCTCGAAGGCCGGCGCGAGGGACGTCACTGATCCCTTGAGTCAGCTCAGAATCGACCTCGCCTGGCTTCTGATGGTCGCCGAACGGAAGACGCCCGGAGATCCCCAGGTCACCGACTGGGGTGCCCTCGTCGCGGCCGTCGCCCGGCACGAGGCCGAGATCTTCGACGTCCCCGTCTACGACACCCCGCACGCCCGAGCCGCCGCCCTCCTCCAACTCCTCATGCACGTCCCGGCGTTGGAGCGCTCCAACGCGCTCTTCGCCTCCGCCGTCGCCTACGGCTACCTCGTGGCCAGCGGCGTCAAGGTCGTCACCTCCGCCGAGCAGGTGCGCGAACTGGCCAGACTGGTCAAGAACGGCGAGGCCACCGTGCACGACATCACGCAGGAGCTGCTCCAGTGGAGTCTGTGACGCCGGGCCGCCGGGCCCGGCCCACCACGCAGTAGGAGCTGGGCAGCCGAGGCCCCTGCTCGGGCACCAGGACCTCCCGGACCGTCCCGACCTCGAACCCGGCGGCCCGGATCTCGCCGACCGGGTCGCGGGACACGTGGCAGCCGCCGAACAGCAACGGCCACACCGTGCCGTCCAGCCCCCGCTGAGCCGTCCGCATCGCCCGTCCGCCGCCCCGGCCGTGCTCGAAGAACCGCAGCTCACCGCCGGGACGCAGCACCCGCAGCACCTCGCTCAGCGAGCGCCGAACGTCCCGCACACTGCACAGCACCAACGACACGACGGCCGCGTCGAACGCCTCGCTCTTGACCGGCAGCGCCTCCGCCGCGCCCGGCACCACGTCCACCGGCACCTCGGCGCGCAGGGCGGACTCCAGGGCCAACCGCCGCAGGGAGTGCTCCGGTTCGATCGCCACCACCTCCGAGACCGCGCCCGGATACCGCGCGAAGTTCAGACCGTTTCCGGCGCCGATCTCGATGACCCGCCCCGACAGCCCCGCGAGCAGCTCGTCCCGCAGCGGGCCGATCCTCGGCTCCGCCGACACGCTCAGTCTGGCGTAGAACCGGGCGAAGAAGGGGTGGTGCACGGCGTCCTTCGTGGCGCGGGCGCGGGCCATGGGGCCTCCCGAGGAGGACGGCAGATACTGCGATTGTCCCCCGGGAAGCACCGGCTCACCCGTCACGCCCGGAGAAGGGACGGCCCGCCCCTCGTGGAGCGGGGGCGGAGAAACGACTCACCCGCCGCGTGTCCCTGGGGAGGAGGCCACGCGACGGGCACGGGGTGTACGAAGTACCGACCGCCGGGAGGGTCAGGCGATGAAGGCCCGGACCTGGTCGTAGACGCCCTTGTTGTTGTTCATGTCGTCGTGCGAGACGCACCCGACCTCGACGTTCGTCGCGCCGCTGAGGATCGCGGAGGTGTCCGGGGTGAGCGCGTCGTCGCAGTTCGACCAGTAGCTGGCGTACGACACGCTGCCCGGCGTCTCGTCACCCGAGTTGAGCGAGGTCAGGAACGAACTGCCGGTGTACATCTCGCCACAGGACGTGTAGAGCCACCGACACCAGCCGGCGACGGTCGTCCCGTGGTTCACACCGGCCGTGGACACGAAGTCGTCCACGTACGCCGTCCCCCCGAGGTTCTTGAGGTAGTAGCGGGAGCTGAGCGCGCCCATCGAATGGACCACCACGTCGACTTTGGAGGCACCCGTCGAGGCGAGCACGCTCTGGATCTTGGTCTTGAGCTGTGCGGCGGTCGTGGCGTTGGACTGACCCCAGTCGTAGGACCAGGAGTACAGCTCCGAGGACGTGTAGCCGTCGGCCTTGAAGTACGCGATCCAGTCGTCCCAGCTGCTGGACGAACTGCTCAGACCGTGTACGAAGACCACGGGGTTGTGGGTCGCGGCCTGGGCGGAGGTCGTGGAGAAGGAGAGCGACAGAAGAAGCGTGGTGGTCACGGTCGTGAGGGCCGTGGCGATACGGCGCATGCGGCGCTGCATGGGGCCTCCTGAAACGGGTGGGGTTCGTCTGGAGTGTCAGGGGGGTCTACGCGCGCCGCATCGGTGAAATCGCCGGTCTTTACTGGCCGGTTAACTCGCAAGTAACGTGGTGGGCGTGGTGACTCCGGTGAACCCCCCACAACTTCCGCATCGCTCGCCACCGCCCCCCATGAACAGGTGGACGAGCCCGAACGCAGCGTCGGCCGCCGTGCCCACGCTGTCCGAAGGCGTGCGCGTACGCCTGCTGCACGCCGCCCACGGCGATCCGCGGGCCGCCGCGGAACTCGCCGCCGCTCTGACCCGACGCCAGCTCACGGGCCTCGACCCGCTCCCCGCCGAGCCCCTGGCGCTGGCCCCCGCCCTGCTGCGAAGCCATCGTCGGGACGTACGGGCGCTGCCCGACGACACCCGCTTCCTGCTGCTCCTCGCCGCCGCCGACCAGTACCCGATCCCGACGCACGCCTACGCGCGGGCCGTCACCGCAGCCCGGCTCGACACCCGCCCCCTCGACACGGCGGAGACGGCCGGCCTCGCGCACGCCACGACCCAGGGCATCGTCTTCCGGGACGCCTGGACCCGGATCGCCGTATACGAGTCCGCGTCCATGGGCGACCGGCGTGAGGCCCACCGCCTCCTCGCCGCGGTCCTCAGCGGCGAGGGCGAGCGACCCGTCCGGTCCTGGCACCGGGCCGCCGCCGCCCTCGGACCCAGCCGCCGCCTCGCCGCCGAACTCCGCCTCGCGGCACGGGTGGCACGTGCCATCGGCGACCCCACCCTCGCCTCCGCCCTCGCCGAACGCGCCGCCACGCTCACCCCCGAACCTGCCGAACGCATGCCCCTGCTCGCCCAGGCCGCCGCCGAGGCCTGGCAGTCGGGCGACGGCGACCGGGCCCGCCGACTCGTCGCCGCCACCGACGACGACGCCCTCGGCGGCCTTTTGGCCCTGCGCGCCGGAAACGCGGCCGAGGCCTTCGACGCCCTCCTCACGGCCGCCGTCCGGCACGTCGGCGACCACACCCCGGACAGGGCTGCCCACCTGTTGGCACGAGCCACCGAGGCCGCCATCTACACGGGAGACCTCCGCCGCTGCCGGGAGGCCGCCGCCGTCGCCGACGGGCTCGGCATCCTGCCGCCCAGCACCCTCGGCGCGCTCGCCGCCGCTTTCGAGGGACGCTACGACGACGCACGGGACGTCCTCGAAGCCGCCGCCGGCCGCTGCGGTCCCGGTGGCGACCCCACCCAGCTGATCCACGCCGGGATCGCCGCCCTCCTCCTCGGCGACCACACCCGCGCCTTCACCGCCACCGCCCGCGCCGCCGCCTCCGCACGAGCCAGGGGCGAGACGGTCACCGTGCCGCAGGCCATGGAGTTCCGGGCCTACGCGGAGTTCTGGACCGGGCGCCCCAAGGCCGCCGAGGCCGCCACCGTGGACGCCCTGCGCCAGGCGTACGCCACCGGGCAGGACAACGGGGCCTGCCATCTCCAGGCCGCCCTCGCGATGTTCGCGGCCGTCACCGGCGACGAACAGGTGTGCCGGGAGCGCGCCGAGGCCGCCCGTTCGTACGCCCTGGAACGTGGCCTCGGACTGCCCGCCGCGCTCGCCATGTTCGCCCTGGCCTTCCTCGACCTGAGCACCGGACGGTACGCCGCCTCGGCCGCCCGCCTCCGCGCGCTCGCCGGCTTCGGCCCCGGCCACGGACACCGGGCCATCCGGCACATCGCCACCCCGCACTATGTCGAGGCCGCCGTCCGCACGGGCGCCACCCGGGTGGCCCGCGCCGCGCACGCCGACTACGACCGCTGGGCCCGCACCGTCCGCAGCGCCGACGACCTCGCCCTCAGCGCCCGCTGCCGCGCACTGCTCGCCACCGGGGAGGAGGCCGTCGAGCACTACCGCGCGGCGCTCGACCTGCACGCCGCCGGCACCCGCGACTTCGAACGCGCCCGTACGGAACTGCTCTTCGGCAGCGCCCTGCGGCGGCTCCGCAACCGCACCGAGGCCCGCGACCGGCTCCACAGCGCCCTGGAGGCCTTCGACCTCTTCGGCTCCCCGCACTGCGCGGCCCAGGCCCGCGCCGAACTCCGCGCCCTCGGTGAGCGTGCCACCGCCGCCCCCGCCGCGGAGGCCCTCGCGACCCGGTTGACGGCCCAGCAGCTCATGATCGCCCGCATGGCCGCGGACGGCGCGACCAACCGGGAGATCGCCGCGAGGCTGCTCTTGAGCCCGCGCACGATCGACCACCATCTGAGAGGCGTGTTCTCCCGGCTGGGGATCAGGTCGAGGATCGAGTTGGTGAGGCTGCTGGGGGAGGGGGAAGCCTGAGGCCGGGGCGCGCCCCTTCAGGGGCGCGGGGAACTGCGCGATCAGCCACGACGCACCCGCAGTCAGCCAGTCGCAGGACCCCTACGGCGCAACTTCCGTGGTACCGAAGGAAACGGCATTCCACACCCCACCCAGCGCCGGCGCCAGCCAACCCCCCGCCCTCGCCCGGAAATCGTGGGGCGCCAACGCCCCCGACCCCGCAGGCACCGCCCCCAGCAGCGGAGCGTTCGCCACCACCGGCAGGTCCGCCAGGTTGCAGCGGGACGCCAGGTCGGGGGACTTGGGCCAGCTGCCGATGACGACGCCCGCCAACTCCACCTCGCGCACGGCGAGTTCGCGGGACGTCAGTTCGGTCGTGTTGAGGGTGCCGAGGCCGGCCGAGGCGACCAGCAGCACGGGCGCGCAGAGCAGTCGGGCCGTGTCCGCCAGTGTGCCGCCCGCCTCGTCGAAGCGGACGAGGAGGCCACCGGCGCCCTCGACCAGCACCAGGTCGTGGTCGACGGCCAGTTTGGCCGCGGCCTCGGCGACGTCCTCGGGGTGCACCGGAGGGAGGCCGGAGCGCCGGGCGGCGGTCGCGGGAGCCAACGGCTCGGGGTAACGGGCGAGTTCGCGGACGGTCACGGTGCCGGCGAGCCGGGCCACCTCGGCCGCGTCGCCGTGCTCGTCCGGCCGTACACCGGTCTGTGCGGGCTTGAGGACGGCCACGGACCGGCCGGACGCCACGGCCACCGCCGCGACGGCCGCCGTGGTGACCGTCTTGCCGACCTCCGTGCCCGTCCCCGTGATCACCAGGACCGTCATGTCATCCTCTCCCGTCGTCCTCTCCCGTCGTCCTCTTCCGTCATCCCGCCGTCGCCGTCGCCGTCGCCGCGCACACCGCGCGCGCGATCCGCGCCACGTCCTCGTCGCCCGTGACGTACGGCGGCATCGTGTAGACGAGATCACGGAACGGTCGCAGCCATACGCCCTCGCCCACCGCGGCCGCCGTGGCGGCCCGCATGTCCACCGCGTGGTCGAGCTGCACGACCCCGATCGCGCCGAGGACGCGTACGTCCTTCACCCCCGGCACCTCGCGCACCGGCGCCAGCCCTTCCCGCAGCCCGGTCTCGATCCGCTTGACCTCGGCGAGCCAGTCCTGACCGAGCAGCAGCTCGATCGAGGCACAGGCGACGGCCGCCGCCAGCGGGTTGCCCATGAAGGTGGGGCCGTGGGCCAGCACCGGCACCTCGCCCCGCGAGATCCCGTCGGCCACCCGGGCGGTGCACAGCGCCGCCGCCATGGTCAGATAACCTCCGGTCAGCGCCTTGCCGACGCACATCACGTCCGGCGTCACCGCCGCGTGGTCCGCCGCGAACAGCGCGCCCGTACGGCCGAACCCGGTCGCGATCTCGTCGAACACCAGCAGCACGTCATGCGCGTCGCACGCCTCGCGCAGCACCCGCAGATACGCGGGGGAGTGGAACCGCATCCCACCCGCCCCCTGCACCACGGGCTCCACGATCACGGCGGCCAGTTCACCGGCGTGCCGCTCGATCGCCGAGCGCAGCAGCTCCGCGTACGACTCCTCGTACTCGACCGGCGGCGCGTCCACGAACACCTGGCGGGGCAGGACGCCCTGCCACAGCTCGTGCATCCCGCCCTCGGGGTCGCACACGGACATCGGCTGCCAGGTGTCGCCGTGGTAGCCGCCGCGCCAGGTCAGCAGGCGCTGCTTGCCGGGGCGGCCGAGCGAGCGCCAGTACTGCAGGCACATCTTGACCGCGACCTCGACGGAGACCGACCCCGAGTCGGCGAGGAAGACATGCTCCAGGCCCTCGGGCGACATGTCGACAAGGTGCTTCGCCAGCCGCACGGCGGGCTCATGGGTGAGCCCGCCGAACATGACGTGGCTCATCCGGCCGAGTTGCTCGCGCGCCGCCTCGTCGAGCGCCGGGTGGCTGTAGCCGTGGATGGCCGACCACCACGACGACATGCCGTCCACCAGCTCGCCCGACCCGTCCGCGAGCTTCAGCCGGACCCCGCTCGCCGACTCCACGACGAGCGGTTCCTGCCGGCCCGGCATGGGCCCGTACGGATGCCACACATGCCGCCGGTCCAGCTCCAGCAGCTCGGACACCCCCGGGCCGGGCGGACGGGGCAGGTCAGGCATTGGGCGCGAGGTCGGTCCCGGCGCCCCGACGGCGTACGGCCACGAGGTCCGTACGAACCTCTCCCGCCGAGCTCTCGACGGCCGGGGTCCCGGCGGCGGAACCGCACACACCGCCCCCCGCGTGCGACCCACAGCCCGCGCCCGAGCTCTCGTGCGACCCGCAGCCGCCCCCCTCGTGCGACCCGCACCCGGCGTTCTCACGGGACCCGCAGCCCCCGTCGGCGGCGACGGTCGCCCGGTGCTCCGGCAGAGTCACCTGATCGGCGCCCTCCACCTCGAAGCCGGCGTCCGCGATCATCTCCAGGTCGGCCCTGCCCGCCTGACCCTCACTGGTGAGGTAGTCGCCGAGGAAGATCGAGTTGGCCAGGTGCAGGGCGAGCGGCTGCATCGTACGGAGATGGACCTCGCGGCCACCGGCGATCCGCACCTCGCTGTCCGGGCAGACGAACCGCACCATCGCCAGGATCCGCAGACAGCGCTGCGGGGTGAGGTTCCACTCCTTGGCGAGCGGGGTGCCCTCGAACGGGATCAGGAAGTTCACCGGCACCGAGTCGGGGTCCAGTTCGCGCAGGGCGAAGACCACGTCGACCAGGTCCTCGTCGCTCTCGCCCATGCCCGCGATCAGGCCGGAGCAGGCCGACAGGCCCGCCGCGTGCGCCTTCTGGACGGTGTCGACGCGGTCGGCGTACGTGTGCGTCGTCGTGATCCCGCCGTACGTCGCCTCGGACGTGTTCAGGTTGTGGTTGTAGGCGTCCGCGCCCGCCTCGCGCAGGCGTTCGGCCTGGCCGTCGGAGAGCAGACCGAGACAGGCACACACCTCGACGCCCTCGTTCTGGTCCTTGATCGTCTTGATGGTGTCGGAGACCCGGTCCACGTCCCGGTCGCTCGGACCGCGCCCGGACGCCACCAGACAGACCCGCTTGGCGCCACCGGCGAGCCCGGCCGCGGCGGCCTTGGAGGCCTCGTCGGGCTTGAGCCAGCTGTACTTGAGGATGCCGGCGGTGGAGCCGAGCCGCTGGGAGCAGTAGGAGCAGTCCTCGGGGCAGAGGCCGGACTTGAGGTTGACCAGATAGTTCAGTTTCACCCGGCGCCCGTACCAGTGCCGGCGTACCTTCCCGGCCGCGGCCACCACGTCCAACAGCTCGTCGTCGGAGGTGCCGAGAACGGCGAGCGCCTCGGCACGGCTCAGCGGCTCGCGCCGGAGCCCCTTGTCCACCAGCGTGTTCAGCAGGTCCATGAGAGCCGATCCTGTCGTACGGGACCGCTCCCGGCCAAGGAGAGTTCGGACAACAGAGTGGGTTCGACGTGTGGGTATTGCCACATCGTGGGCGCCCGGCCGTGCCATTAGTGTCTGTGCACTGCCTACAAAAGCTTCCGCCGCGCCGTCCACGCCGGCCCCGGCGCGCGCGGGCTGCCACACCACCCCCGGAGGACCCATGGCGTTCGGCTGGATCGACGAGCAGGCGTCGGCACGCCGCCGGGCCGGGCTCGTACGCACCCTGCGCCCCCGTCCGGCCGACTCGCCGCTCCTCGACCTCGCGAGCAACGATTACCTCGGTCTCGCCCGGCACCCCGAGATCACCGAGGGTGCCGCCGAGGCCGCGCGTCGCTGGGGCGGCGGGGCCACCGGCTCCCGGCTCGTCACCGGCACCACCGAGCTGCACACCGAACTGGAACGGGAACTGGCCGACTTCTGCGGCTTCGAGGCGGCCCTCGTCTTCTCCTCCGGCTACGCCGCCAACCTCGCCGCCGTGACCGCGCTCGCTCCGCACGGCTCCCTGATCGTCTCGGACGCGGGCAACCACGCCTCGCTCATCGACGGCTGCCGGCTGGCCCGCGCCACCACCCAGGTCGTCGCCCACGCCGACCCCGACGCCGTCCGCAAGGCGCTCGGCACGGCCGGTCGGGGGACAGCCGTAGCCGTCTCCGACACGGTCTTCTCCGTGGACGGCGACGCCGCCCCGCTGGCCGGACTCGCCGCGGCCTGCCGGGAGTACGGCGCCGGGCTCGTCGTCGACGACGCCCACGGGCTCGGTGTCCTGGGCGACAGGGGCCGGGGCGCGCCGCACGCCGCTGGGCTCGCGGGCGCCCCCGACGTCGTCGTGACGGTCACCCTGTCGAAGTCGCTGGGCAGCCAGGGCGGTGCCGTCCTCGGCCCGGCGCACGTCATCGACCACCTGGTCAACGCGGCCCGTACGTTCATCTTCGACACGGGACTCGCCCCGGCCGCGACCGGCGCCGCCCTCGCCGCGCTCCGGCTGCTGCGCCGCGAGCCGGAGCGCGCCGCGCGGGCCCGCGAGGTGGCGAGGGAGCTGCACACACGGCTGACGGCGTCGGGCCATGAAGCGGTGCGGCCCGACGCCGCCGTGGTGTCCGTACGCGCGCCGTCGCCGGATCAGGCGCTGCGATGGGCGGCGGACTGCCGGGCGGCGGGTCTCGCCGTCGGCTGTTTCCGCCCACCGTCCGTGCCCGACGGCGTCTCGCGGCTGCGGCTGACCGCCCGCGCGGATCTCACGCAGGGGCAGATCGACCGAGCCGTGGGGATCATCGGCGATACGCGACCGTGAGTCGGCGTCAAGGCCGAGCGTCGCCGCAAGCGGAAGTACGAACGCTGTCGGTGGTGGTCACCGCAGCGTGGTGACGAATCCCTCCCAGGCATCGAGGTCGAACAGCAGGGCGGGCCCCGCCGTGTTCTTCGAGTCGCGTACGGCCACCAGACCGGCCCAGCGGCCGGACCCTGGACGGGCCGTCTCCACACAGTTGTTCATCCCTGTACTGCGGCTGCTCCGCAGCCATCGCACTCCGCGCAGTTCGGTACTGGTGGGTATGTTCCGAGGCAGTGCGGACATGGTGCCTCCTTACGCGCCGGCGGCTAGCCCGGCGAGGTAATCCAACGAGTCCTCGGGCGAAAGGGCGTGGATCTGAAGGGAGTTGAAGGCCTCGACATAAGCCTTGAGGTCTTCTTTCCGTTCGAGGTAGAGGCTACTCGTCAAGTGGTCGAGAACAACCACATCCAGATCAGATGTGCTCCGAAATGAGAAAATTACGAAAGGGCCCGTGACGCCGATATGCGCCCCGGCAGTGAACGGGAGCACCTGCAGTCGCACTTGAGGAAGCCGCGCCGCCTCCACCAGACGGACCAGCTGCCGGGTCATGATCTCGGGACCGCCCACCTGACGCCGGAGAACGCCCTCGTCGAGCACGGCGCTCAGCTTCATCGGCGGATTCCCGCGCAGCACCTCCTGCCGCGCGAGCCGCACTTCCACGAGCGCGTCGATTTTGTCGTCTTCCAGCCCCTCCACCGCGGCCCGCGTCACCGCCCGCGCGTACTCCGGGATCTGCAGCAGACCCGGCACCACCGAGGTCTCCAGCGTCCGCATCCCCCCGGCCTGCGACTCCAGGCTGATGAAGTCGCGATACGTCGGGGGCAGTACGCCCCGGTACGCATGCCACCAGTTGTGCCGCCCGCCGCCGTCCTCGGAACCCGCCAACGCCAGGAGCAGCTCCCGTAACTCGGTGTCGTCGACCCCGTAGGCGTCCAGCAGCTTGCGTACGTCCGCGGGCCGCACGCCGCTGGCGCCCGTCTCGATCCGGCTCACCTTGGACTGGTGCCAGCCCACGCGAAGGGCCGCCTCGATGCTGGTGAGCGCGGAACGGGTGCGCAGGACGCGCAACTCCGCACCGAGCTTGCGGCGGCGCACCGCCGGACCGTATTGCATGGGTCTCTCCTTCCGCCCGGCGCGCGAAGTCGGGGGTGACGACAGAGGATGGACGAAGACCCCACCCGAATACGTTCGGCCGTCGGATAGTTCACCGCTTCGAGCGACAGATATATGCATATCTTGGTGGATCGACACCCGTGACACCCCAGGTAGTGGCAGTCTGGCGCGAAGCACCAGTCCGGGACCGTACTCGAACCATCCGCTCCCTGTCGGACACCGGTCCCGTGGGAAAGGGACGCCTCGCCATGGCAGATCACCTGGAAGCATCCGTCACTCTGCCGAGCGATCCCGCCTCGGTGTCCGCAGCCCGGAACTACGTCGCCGACGTGCTCGCCGAATGGGGCCTGCCGGGTGACACGGACATCGCGGACACCGTGCGCCTGATCGTGTCCGAACTCGCCACCAACGCCGTCCAGCACACGTTGGGTCAGTCGCCGACCTTCACCGTGGACATCGCGCTCGACCGGGACGAGCAACTGCGCATCGGCGTCACCGACAGCCATCCACGCTTTCCGAAACGTCTGCCCGCCGCCGTCCAGCAGGACAACGGCCGGGGCATGGTCATCATCCGCTGGCTGACCGCGGAGTGCGGCGGCCGGCTGAGCGTCAGACCCACAGGGGAGGGCGGCAAGACGGTGGCGATCGAACTTCCGTGGACCGCACCCGTACAGCCGGTCACGGCAGGCGGTCCGCAGGAGTCCTGAGGGGGCCTCCTCCGCGGCCGAGGAGAGCGTCGACGCCGGCGTGCCGGCGCGGTCGGAGGCGCGTCCCACCAGCTTCGGGAGCACGGCCCACAGGATCAGGCACGCGAGGAGCGTGCCGGCCCCGGCGGCGATCCCGGCCTTCCGGCCGAGCGTCACGTCCACGACGAGCAGGACGGAGCCGGTGAAGGCCGGCATCAGCACGATCAGGCCCGCGGTGGCCAGCCTGGAGGAGACCCGCACGATGGCGGGCTTGGCGTTCTGCTGGAAGAGCGAGCGGTGCAGGGCGGCCGGGGCGGTGAAGAGCGTCGCAGCGAGGACCGCCGGCAGAAGGGTCACCACGTAGGTGGCGCGCCGCACGGAGTCCAGGTCCGGGAAGCGCGGTGTGAAGGCCGGCGTCAGCAGGAACGCGAAGAGGATCTGCACCCCCGTCCGGGTGACCCGCAACTCCTGGAGCAGCTCGGAGAAATTACGGTCGGCGCGTTCGAGGGGTGTCTCGTTGCGTGCCGGGTAGGTGCGTCCGTCGGTCATGGTCGAACGAGTGACCACATCCGGCCGTGACACGCCCGTCGGGGGCGGCGGAGAGCTCCGCCGCCCCCGACGGTGAGTCAGCGGACCCGGCCGTACCAGACGCTGTTCGTCCAGAGCTTCTGCAGCCGGACGACGTCACCCGTCTTCGGCGAGTGCCAGATCTTTCCCTTCCCCGCGTAGATACCGACGTGGTAGACGCTCGATCCGGAGTGGAAGAAGACGAGGTCTCCGAGTTTGCGGCTGCTCGCGGAGATGTGCTTCGTCTTGTTGTACTGCTGCTGAGCAGTACGGGGCAGCTTCTTGCCCGCCTTCTTGAACGAGTAGAGCGTCAGCCCTGAGCAGTCGAACCTGCCCGGGCCCGTGGCGCCGTACTTGTAAGGGGAGCCCTTCTTGGAAGCCGCGACCTTGAGTGCCTTCGACGCCAAGGTGGCGGCCTCGGCGTCGGATGCGACGCCCGGTACCACGATGCTGCCGCTCACTGCGGCGATGGTGAGAGCCGAGGCCGTACCGGCCCGGGTCAACAGCGACGGGACACGATTCAGCGCAGACATGCGCAACCCTTCGTCAGCCGCCTGTGAAGGATGACCTGTCGGATTCGGGCTGACAAAGTTGCCCGGCCGCTGACGCGGCTTCACCCCAAGGGCTGCTCGGCGCGGTCATGGTCCGACCGTTCCGGCGACCCGTCGTGCTGGGTCCTCCACTCCTGCCGATGCACTTCTGTCGACCGGTCATCCGGGCGGCGGCAGGACTCGGCGTCCACCCGGATCGCCCCGCCGCTGCGGCGGGGGCTTGTCGTCAGGAAGGGATCTTGGCGCACTGAAGTCCGAAAATCCCAACGGAACCGGGGATTTGTGGTCTTACTCACCACTCACCCGTTCGGGTGGACAGGATGTTTTCGGCTGTTGTGTCCCAGTGGTCGAGGAGGTCCGCACCAGCACGGGAATGAGGTGTTCCGGCCATGTACCAGGCGTGTTGCGCAACTTCACAGGTCCTCACGACGTATGGGCCGATGGGTCGATCGTGGTAGACCGTCCGGAGGTTGCGAAGGCCGGACCGGACGCTCCGTCAGTAGTACGGCGAGCGACCCGGGATCGGTTCAGGCGGGCGAGTCCTCCGGCTCCGGCGGCAGCGCCACCCGGCCGGCCCTTCGCTCGCCGTCGAGGACCCGCAGGGCGCGCGCGAGCGTCGGGGCGTGCACCTCGTTCTCTCCGCGTCTGTGCATCTGTTCGAGCGCGTCGCGCAGAGCGGTCGCCTTGGCGACGAGTGCCTGCGCCGCCCGCAACCCGCGGTACGTGTCGCCCGGGCGGGCCGGATTGATCCGGCCGAGCAGATCGACCACGTCGAGATAACAGTCGATCAGCTCCGCCTCGGCCCGCGTGAGTGCCGGCAGCGGTGGCAGTTCGGGTGGGAGCATCCGCGCCTCACTCCGCGCCAGGGAGGGTGTGCGAGGTCTTGCGGCTCCGGACCACCCGGTCGGCGAGGCCGTACTCCACCGCCGCCTCGGCGTCGAGGAACTTGTCCCGCTCGATGTCGGCACTGATCCGCTTTGGGCTCTGTCCCGTGTGCCGGACGAGCATCTCCTCCAGCTTCCGGCGGTCGCGCGTCAGCTCCTCGGCCTGGATCGCCAGATCGCTCGCCTGCCCTTCGATCCGCTCTGCCAGCGCCGGCTGGTGGATCAGCACGCGCGCCCCCGGCAGCATGAACCGCTTGCCCGGCGTGCCCGCCGCCAGCAGCACCGCGGCGGCCGACCCCGCCTGCCCCAGGCAGATGGTCTCCACATCACAGGTGACGTACCGGATCGTGTCGTAGAGCGCCGTCATCGCGCTGAACGAGCCGCCGGGCGAGTTGATGTACAGCGCGATGTCGCGGTCCGGCGACTGGTATTCGAGGTACATGAACTGCGCCATCACATCGTTCGCCGACGTGTCGTCGATCTGCGTCCCGAGGAACACGATCCGTTCTTCCAGCAGCTTCGAGTACGGGTCCGTCGTTCGGTGACCCGCGCTGGTGCGCTCGGTGAACTGGGGCAGCACATGACGGGCCGCCGGTTGACGGGCCGCCGGTCGGTTCGCGGGCATGGGCGCGCCTCCTCTGATTGACTTCTGTACAGAATGTACAGGGCGTACGAGGTGGCGGGGAGGGGATCGGAAGAAAGACGGCGCCCCGGACCGAGATGGTCCGAGGCGCCGTGGAGTTTCCGTCGCCGGTCACTCCGGAGATCTCCATCGTGAAGCCGATCTTCAAATGGTTCTCCCCCTCCGTTCGGTTGTCATGGGCACCTCCTGCGGGAGGTCGACCCCGATCGTGCGAACCGAGTGATAGCCGTGGGCCGGAATCGGATCTTCCACTCAGGGCGGTGCGCGGCACCCGGTCTAAGCTGGACTCCATGGCCTACGAGATTCCGGTGACGCAAGCCAGGGCTGAGCTCGCCGAACTGATCAACCGCGTGGTCTACGGCGGTGAGCGCGTCGTCGTCACGCGGCACGGAAAGCCCCTCGTCGCCCTGGTCTCCGCCGCCGACCTGGAGCAGCTCGAAGCGCTCCAGGAACCCGCCGAGGAGCCGGTGATCCACGCGGTCGCCGCCGTCCGCGAGGTCGCGTCGGCACCGCGGGAACAGCAGCGGTTCGGGATCACGGCGGAGCATCGGGGGACGGGCGCCTCGTAGGGTGGCAGGCCCGTAAGAGCCCGCACCCTGCTTGACATGTTGTCCAGGGGAATCACTCTCAGGGCCGAGCGCGGCCCATCAGGTCAGGGTGAGGGCGGCGGCGCTACCGAAGAACGGCACCGAGCGGAGCGGCGACGCACTCGCCTCCGGCGGAAGCCGCTCATGGCCGCCGAACAGGCGTCGCCATCGTTGCCGCCGAACATACATCGCCATCGTTGCGGTGGACCCGGCCCGCACCAGCCGGTGGGGTGCCCAGCACTGGCAGAAAGCACTGATCATCTCCACCCGCAACATTTCCCGGCACGATGCGGCGAGCATGGCAGTCGGGCGACGCGCTCTCGGCTCCCGACCCGGCGGCGGACGGCACCGTCCCATCCCGACCGGAGTGATCGTGGTGGCCATCGGACCGTCCAGGCCGGACCAGAGGCCCGGCGTCGTGAGGAAACCCGCCCCACCTGCCCGGACCGCGCACCGGATGCGCGCCGCCGGACCGCGCACCGGATTGCGCGCCGCCGGACTGTGGAGCGAAAGCGGGTGACCGGCGTGCCCAGCACCGTTCGGGGCGCGCGGCTGAGCACGGGTCCTGGCAACTGGACTCACTCAGGGCTTCGCGGCCCGGTACACGCTCTTCGGCGACGTGCGGATCCAGGTGGTCGAACCGGGCGTGAAGGCGCTGATGAGCATGGGGGACCGGGCGCCCGGAAGTGAGCGGAACGACCCGAATCGGTACGTGGAGCGTCCCGTGTGGACGGGGATCGACACGCGGCCGATCACGGTCCGGTTAACGTCGCCGAAACGCCACCCAATTAGCCTGCGGCCACGCCACCAGCGAATTTGCCCGGTGGCGAGGCAACCGGACCCCGCACGGTCCGGAGCGAGGATGTGAGGTGGACGCCGTGCAACTGACCCCGCACGAGCAGGAGAGGCTGCTGATCCATGTGGCGGCCGACGTGGCGGAGAAGCGCCGGGCCCGCGGGCTGAAGCTGAACCACCCCGAGGCCGTCGCGCTCATCACCGCGCACCTCCTCGAAGGCGCGCGGGACGGCCGTACGGTCGCCGAACTCATGGTGTCCGGGCGGCAGTTGCTCACCCGGGACGATGTCATGGAGGGCATCCCCGAGATGATCCACGACGTCCAGGTCGAGGCGACCTTCCCGGACGGCACCAAGCTCGTCACCGTCCACGACCCGATCGTCTGAGGGGCCTCGATGATTCCCGGAGAGATCCTCTTCGCCGAGGACCCGATCGTGTACAACGAGGGCCGTGAGATCACCCGGCTCACCGTCCTCAACGCCGCCGACCGGCCCGTCCAGGTCGGCTCCCACTACCACTTCGCCGAGGCCAACCCCGGCCTGGAGTTCGACCGTGCCGCCGCGCGTGGCAAGCGGCTGAACGTCGCCGCCGGCACCGCCGTGCGCTTCGAGCCCGGGATCCCCGTCGACGTGGAACTCGTCCCGCTCGCCGGCGCCCGAGTCGTGCCCGGACTGCGCGGGGAGACCGGAGGTGCCCTCGATGCCTGAGATCTCACGTGCCGCGTACGCGGACCTGTTCGGCCCCACCACCGGTGACCGCATCCGGCTCGCCGACACCGATCTGCTCGTCGAGATCGAGGAGGACCGTTCCGGTGGGCCCGGACTCGCCGGTGACGAGGCCGTGTTCGGCGGTGGCAAGGTCATCCGCGAATCCATGGGCCAGGCGCGCGCTACGCGCGCAGAGGGCACCCCGGACACGGTCATCACCGGTGCGGTGATCATCGACCACTGGGGCATCGTCAAGGCCGACATCGGCATCCGCGACGGCCGGATCACCGGCATCGGCAAGGCAGGCAACCCCGACACCATGGACGGGATCCATCCCGACCTGGTCATCGGCCCCGAGACGGAGATCATCGCGGGCAACGGGCGGATCGTCACCGCCGGCGCCATCGACGCCCACGTCCACTTCATCTGCCCGCAGATCGCCGACGAGGCGCTGTCGTCCGGTGTCACGACCCTGGTCGGCGGCGGTACGGGACCGGCTGAGGGCTCGAAGGCCACGACCGTCACCCCCGGCCCCTGGCACCTCGCCCGGATGCTGGAGGCGATGGAGCAGTACCCGCTGAACATCGGCTTCCTCGGCAAGGGCAACACGGTCTCGCACGAGGCGATGCTGTCCCAGATCCGGGGCGGGGCGCTCGGTCTGAAGCTGCACGAGGACTGGGGGTCGACCCCGGCCGTCATCGACGCGTCCCTGACCGTCGCCGAGCGGACGGGCATCCAGGTCGCCATCCACACGGACACGCTGAACGAGGCCGGGTTCGTCGGTGACACACTCGCCGCGATCGCCGGACGCGGCATCCACGCGTACCACACCGAAGGTGCCGGCGGCGGGCACGCGCCCGACATCATGACCGTGGTGTCCGAGCCGCACGTCCTGCCCAGCTCCACCAACCCGACCCGGCCCTACACCGTCAACACCGCCGAGGAACACCTCGACATGCTGATGGTCTGCCACCACCTGAACGCGGCCGTGCCGGAGGACCTCGCGTTCGCCGAGTCCCGCATCCGGCCGTCCACCATCGGCGCCGAGGACATACTCCACGACCTGGGCGCCATCTCGATCATCTCCTCGGACGCGCAGGCCATGGGGCGGGTCGGCGAGGTCATCCTGCGCACCTGGCAGACCGCGCACGTGATGAAGCGACGGCGGGGTGCGTTGCCGGGTGACGGCCGGGCGGACAATCGCCGAGTACGTCGATATGTCGCCAAGTACACGATCAACCCCGCCCTCGCGCAGGGGCTCGCCCGTGAGATCGGCTCCGTCGAGACGGGCAAGCTGGCGGACCTCGTCGTCTGGGAGCCCGCGTTCTTCGGCGTCAAGCCGCAACTCGTGATCAAGGGCGGGCAGATCGCGTACGCGCAGATGGGTGACGCGAACGCCTCCATCCCCACCCCGCAGCCGATCCTCCCGCGTCCCATGTTCGGGGCCATCGGGCGGGCGCCCGCCTCGAACTCGTTCAACTTCGTGGCGCCGCTCGCCATCGAGGACGGGCTGGCGGAGCGACTCTCGCTGGGCAAACGGTTCGTCGCCATCGAGTCGACCCGTGGGGTCACCAAGGCCGACATGCGCGAGAACGACGCGCGGCCCGAGGTGCGCGTCGACCCCGACAGCTTCGCCGTGCACATCGACGGGGAGTTGGTGGAGGCGACACCGGCCGCCGAACTGCCCATGGCGCAGCGGTACTTCCTCTTCTGATGGCCGAGGTGGGATGGGTGATGTCCGAGGTGGGACGCGTGATGTCCGGGACGCGACGCCTGATGCCCGGGGTCCCAGTTGTCTAGGGCGGCGCTTCTCGTCCTGGCCGACGGCCGGTTTCCCGCCGGAGGGCATGCGCACTCCGGCGGGGCCGAGGCGGCCGTCAAGGCCGGGCTGATCACCGGGGCGGAGGGGCTGGAGGCGTTCTGCCGGGGGAGGTTGCACACGGCCGGGCTGGTGTCGGCGGCGCTGGCCGCCGCTGCCGCGTCCGGGGTGGATCCGTCGGCCCTGGACGCCGCCGCCGATGCGCGGACACCGTCGGTCGCCCTGCGGGTCGCTTCGCGCAGGCTCGGGCGGCAGTTGATGCGGGCGGGGCGGGCGACCTGGCCGTCGCGGGAACTGGACGCGCTGGCACGGGAGTTCCCCAAGGGGGCGCATCAGCCGGTCGTGCTGGGGGTGGTGGCCCGGGCGGCCGGGTTGGGGCCGGACGACGCGGCGTACTGCTCCGTGTACGAGAGTGTGAGCGGGGCGGCGAGTGCGACGGTGCGGTTGCTGAGTCTTGATCCGTTCGATGCGACCGGGGTGTTGGCGCGGTTGGCTCCCGAGATGGATGTGGTGGTGGGGGCGGCGGTCGATGCGGCGCGGGAGGTGGCTGTTGCCGGGGTGGGGAGTCTGCCTGCCGCTTCCGCGCCCTTGTTGGAGATCCATGCGGAGGTGCATGCGGCTTGGCCTGTGCGGTTGTTCGCGTCCTGAGTTCTCGCCCCCGCCGCCCCTACCCGTCCCATCCTCAAGGGGCTGCGCCCCTTGGACCCCCACCTGCGCGTCCGTCGTGGTTACTCGCGCGTTCCCCGCGCCCCTGAGGGCCTGCGGCCCCTCAGGGGCGCGGGGAACCGCGCGACCAGAACCCACTCATCACAGCCCATCCAGGAGCCCACTCATGCATCTCGACCACACCCACTCCCACGACGGCCCCGCAGCTGTCGGTGCTGACGCGCGGCGTCCCGACGGCACTCGCCGGGCTCTGCGTATCGGGCTCGGTGGGCCCGTCGGGTCCGGTAAGACCGCCACCGTCGCCGCGCTCTGCCGGGCGCTGCGGGACGAGTTGACGCTGGCGGTCGTGACGAACGACATCTACACGCGCGAGGACGCCGAGTTCCTGCTCCGGGAGGCCGTGTTGCCGCCGGAGCGGATCACGGCGGTGGAGACGGGGGCGTGCCCGCACACCGCGATCAGGGACGACATCTCCGCGAACCTCGAAGCGGTGGAGGATCTGGAGGACGAGGTCGGGCCGCTCGATCTCGTTCTCGTCGAGTCCGGGGGTGACAACCTCACCGCCACCTTCTCCAAGGGGCTCGTCGACGCGCAGATCTTCGTCATCGACGTGGCCGGCGGGGACGACATTCCGCGGAAGGGCGGGCCCGGCGTCACCACCGCCGACCTGCTCGTCGTCAACAAGACCGACCTCGCGCCGTACGTCGGGTCCGACCTGGCCCGGATGGCCGCGGACGCGAAGGCGCAGCGGGCGGAGCTGCCGGTGGTGTTCCAGTCGTTGCGGAGTGAGGCCGGGGTCGGCGACGTCGCCGCGTGGGTGCGGGAGAGGTTCGCGGAGTGGACGGCATGACGGCGGCGGCCGGAGAGGTGACGGTGAACGGGGGTGGGGGGACCACCGGTGTCAGGGCCACCGCACGGATCGCGGCCCGCGTCGATGGGCGCGGTGGTACGGCGCTGCCCGTGCTGGAGAGCGACGGGCCCCTGGCGCTGCGCCGCACCCGGGGCAGCGGCGACGAGGCGCGGGTCATGCTGGTCGGGGCCATGAGCGGGCCGCTCGGCGGGGATCGGTTCGCCGTCGAGGTGGAGGTCGGCGAGGGGGCCCGGCTGCGCGTCGGGTCGGCCGCCGCGACGATCGCGTTGCCGGGGCAGGCCAAGGGCGAGGCACAGTACGGTGTGCGGATCGATGTCGCCGCCGGAGGCGAACTGCGCTGGCTGCCCGAGCAGTTGATCTCCGTCAAGGGCAGTGATCTGCGGGTGTCGACGCGGGTGGAACTCGCTGTCGGGGCGCGGCTGGTGTTCCGGGAGGAGCAGGTGCTCGGACGTGCGGGGGAGGAGTCCGGGCGGCTCACCAGCCGGCTCAGTGTGTGGTCGGGCGGGCGGCCGTTGCTCGATCAGCAGGTGGGGTGCGGGCCGGGGGCTCCCGGCGGCTGGGACGGGCCCGCCGTGCTGGGCGGGTTCCGGGCCCTGGGGCAACTCGTCGTCGTACGGCCCGAGTTCGCCGATCGGGTGCCCGAGCCGAGGGTGTTGGGGGAGAGTGCCGCGCTCACACCGCTCGCCGGACCCGCCGTACTGGTCAGCGCCCTCGCACCCGACGCGCTGCGGCTACGGCGCGTGCTCGACGAAGCCCTTGCCGAGCTGGATGGTTGAGGAGCAGTTGAAGACCAGTTGAAGAGTGCCTGAACCGGGCATCCGCTGAACGGGACTTTCCGTACCGGTTATCGGATTGGTAAAGAACGGTTCACCCCCTGTTCCTGGATGCCTCACAGGTACGAGGATCCCCGTGACCATTTGATTCTTCGAACGATGTACGGGGAGTTTCCTCTTGAGAGGTATGAGGCCGACCAGCAGGGCGGCAGCGTTCGGCTCCGCCGGACTGCTCGTCACGGCGACCCTGATAGCCGGTGCCGTCGCCGCCCCCGTGGCCAGTGCCGCGGAGAGCGCGAGTGCGCAGAACCGCGAGGCCAAGGGCGTCGCCGTCGCCGCGGCGAAGGCGGCGAAGAAGGGCGTCAACTGGCAGGACTGCCCCGAGAGCTGGGGCCTGGAGAAGCCGATCACATGCGGCTGGGTCTCCGTGCCGCTGGACTACGCCAAGCCGAACGGCAAGCAGATCGAGCTCGCCGTGGACCGTATCGGCAGCACCGGTACGAAGGAGGAGCGCCAGGGCGCGCTCGTCTACAACCCGGGCGGACCGGGCGGCTCGGGCCTGCGCTTCCCGCGCCGGGTCACGACCAAGGCCCCGCTGTGGGCCAAGACGTCCAAGGCGTACGACTTCGTGGGCTTCGACCCGCGAGGCGTCGGCAAGTCGGCGCCCATCTCCTGCGTCGACCCGCAGGAGTTCGTGAAGGCGCCCAAGATGGACCCGGTGCCGGACTCCGAGGCCGACAAGCGGAAGCAGCGCGAGCTCGCGGCCGCGTACGCGGACGGCTGCGAGAAGCGCAGCGGCGAGATGCTGCCGCACATGACGACGCCGAACACCGCGCGTGACCTGGACGTCATCCGGGCCGCGCTGGGGGAGAAGAAGCTCAACTTCCTCGGTGTCTCGTACGGCACGTACATCGGCGCCGTCTACGGCACCCTCTTCCCGAACCACGTGCGCCGCATGGTCGTCGACAGCGTGGTGAACCCCTCCCGCGAGAAGATCTGGTACCAGGCCAACCTGGACCAGGACATCGCTTTCGAGGGCCGCTGGAAGGACTGGACGAAGTGGGTCGCGCAGAACGACGCGACGTACCACCTCGGTGACACCCAGGCCGCCGTGCAGGCGAAGTGGCTGGAGCTGCGCGCCACCGCGAAGAAGAACCCCCTCGGCGGGCTCGTCGGCCCGGCCGAGCTGATCTCCTTCTTCCAGAGCGCCCCGTACTACGACTCCGCGTGGGCGCCCACCGCCCGGGTGTGGAGCAAGTACGCCGCCGGTGACACCCAGGCGCTGGTCGACGCGGCCGCCCCGGACCTCACCGACACCGCGGGCAACGCCGCCTCGGAGAACGGCAACGCCGTCTACACGGCGGTCGAGTGCACCGACGCCAAGTGGCCCAGCAGCTGGAAGAAGTGGGACCGCGACAACACGAAGCTGCACAAGAACTACCCGTTCATGACCTGGGCCAACGCCTGGATGAACCTGCCGTGCGCCACCTGGCAGTCCAAGCAGTACACCCCGTTGACCGTGAAGACGAAGGAGGGCCTGCCGCCCGTCCTGATCGTCCAGGCCGAGCGTGACGCGGCCACGCCGTACGAGGGTGCCGTCGAACTGCACAAGCGGTTCAAGGGCTCCCGTCTGATCACGGAGAAGAACGCCGGCTCCCACGGAGTCACCGGCCTCGTCAACCCGTGCGTGAACGAGCGAGTGGACACCTACCTGCTCACCGGTGAGGTGGGTGGGGCCGACGTGACGTGCGCCCCGCACGCCACGCCGACGCCGTAGGTCCATGAGAGGCGGAAGGGGGCGGCCGGGAAACCCGGTCGCCCCCTTCCCCATGTGCGCACGCGGTCACACCGGGCGCCTTGCCGGCCAGGTCCACGCGACCGCCGGCGCCACGTCGGCACCATGCTCGGCCGGTACGGCCCGTACGTCCTCGGGCCGGCCGGTGTCCCTGCCGCCGCCGCCCCGCGAGACGGCGCTCACCGCCCAGCCGTCCCGCGGGCCGGTCACCGCCCGGTCGTCCCGTTCCGGCGCGCCCACGGCAGCGGGGAACGTACGCGCCCCGGTGCGACCGGCCGGAGCCGGGACTGACTCGCTCAGCTCAGCGGCATGCGCGGGAACTTGCGCTCCTTCGCCGCCGCGGCCTCCTCCGCCTTCGCCACAGCCGCGTACTGGTCGACGTACTCCTGCTCCGAGAGCGAGAGGATCGCGTACATGATCTCGTCGGTGATCGCGCGCAGGACGGCCTTCTCGCCCTCCATGCCCTCGTAGCGGGAGAAGTCGAGGGGCTTGCCGAAGCGGATGACGACGGGGTGGATGTTGGGGATGACCTTCCCCGGAGGCTGCGCCTCGAAGGTGCCGATCATGGCGCAGGGGACGACGGGCACGCGGGCCCTGAGCGCCATGACCGCCACGCCGACCTTGCCCTTGTAGAGGCGGCCGTCGTGCGAGCGGGTGCCCTCCGGGTAGATGCCGAGGAGTTCGTCCTTGCTCAGCACGCCGAGCCCCTCGCGGATGGCGGCCTGCCCCGCTTCCTTGCCGGAACGGTCGACCGGGATCTGACCGGCGCTGTGGAAGAAGAACGCCGTCAGCCGTCCCTTGAGACCCGGGCCGGTGAAGTACTCCGCCTTCGCCAGGAACGTGATGCGGCGCTTGAGGATCGCGGGCATCAGGAAATGGTCCGCGAAGGACAGGTGATTGCCCGCGACGATGGCCGCGCCCGACGGCGGCACGTGTTCGAGGCCTTCGATGCGAGGCCGGAAGACCAGTCTCAGCAGCGGACCCAGAAGCACGTATTTGAGCAGGTAATAGAACACGGCGTCTCCCTCGTGCTACCGGTTCGGCTCTATGGACGTGTTCCGCCAGGTCACAGCAGACATGTGCGCTCGCCATCCGTTTGCGGGTGTGGCCGTCTGCGGCCGG
The DNA here is from genome assembly GCF_041435215.1 of Streptomyces sp. NBC_01314. NCBI lineage: Bacteria > Bacillati > Actinomycetota > Actinomycetes > Kitasatosporales > Streptomycetaceae > Streptomyces > Streptomyces sp. NBC_01314. The sequence goes on from NZ_CP108394.1 coordinate 9,444,681, forward strand.
GTCTGATCGGACTCACGCTGACTCCTTGATGACTTTGCTGACGTTGCGTCAGGCGCATGAGCGCTGGTGAGCCTCGTCCCGCGTGTCGAATATTGATCGTAGCCCGCCGCGCCATGTCACCGGGAGCACCCCGACCCGTCGGCCTCACCTTGAGCGGTCTTCCGGCCGAACCGCGCGGGCAGCAGGAGGCCTCGGGTGCGGCCTGGCGGTGTCGAACAGCGGGAGGGCGACGGCGAACGAGATGCCCGCGCTCCTGGCGGCCCCGGTCAGCACGTCCTCGACGAAGGCGCCCCACGGGGCCTGCGCGGCTCCGCCCGGCACGCGGGCGGCGATCAGGGTGGCGACCACGCTCCACCTCGGTGCGGGGCGCAGCCGGGCGCCGAGGTCACCCTGGCCGCGCAACCGGTCGCGGCGGCGACAGCGTCGCCCGCCGACGAGTGCCGGGCCGCCGCCGGGGCTCGCATGCTGCGACAGCCCGGCCACCGTCAGGCCTCCGGGACCGGGTCGCGCCACAGCGCCACCTGCCCGACCAGGAACCCGTCGTCGTGGGTGACGCCGTCCCGGCCAGGTGGGAGACGATCCCGATGAGGGCCGACAGCGGCAGCCGGAGCGCGACCCGGACCCCTGCCCGCACACCGGGCGTGGGTTCGGGTCGCGGCAGGCCGAGACCGGCGGGGAGCAGCGGTGCGGTGATCGGCCCGCGCGGCAGTCGGAGGGCGGCGATCAGGCAGAGGCGAAGCACAGGTCCACGCCCGGGCCCCAGCCGAGCGAGTGGGTGTTCCTCGGGTTGAGGAAGGGCTCGTACCGGTCGTCGGAGCTGGTCGCGGAGATCCCGAGGGCCGCGAGGCAGTACGGGAAGTCGGGCGCCACCGCTGCTGGTGTGAACGAGCCCGACGAAACCCGTCGCGGGCGGTTCACCCGTGTACGACCCGTCGCGGAGGGCCCGCGGCCCTTTCGGGGCGTGGGTGCGGGCGTGGGTCTCCGGCTTTCTAGGAGCCCTCCTTCAGGATCTCCCCCAACGTTCCCAGCGCGGAGCGGAGTTCCGTTGCCGTGATCGTCAGGGGTGGTGCCAGGCGGATGGTCGAGCCGTGGGTGTCCTTGACCAGGATTCCCGCCGCCATGAGGCGGTGGCTGATCTCGCGGCCCGTGCCGATCGCGGGCTCGATGTCGACGCCCGCCCACAGCCCGCGCGCCCGGAAACCGACCACGCCCCGGCCGACCAGTTCCGTGAGCCCGTCCCGCAGGAGTCCGCCCAGTTCGGTGGCCCTGAGCTGGAACTCCCCGGTGCGCAGCAGCTCGACCACCGCCGAGCCGACCGCCGCCGCGAGGGGGTTGCCGCCGAAGGTCGAGCCGTGCTCGCCGGGACGCAGGACCGACAGCACCTCACGTCGGGCCACCACCGCCGACACCGGCACGATGCCGCCGCCGAGCGCCTTGCCGAGCAGTACGGCGTCGGGCAGGACGTCCTCGTGCTCCACGGCGAGCGTGCGGCCGGTGCGGCCGAGGCCCGACTGGATCTCGTCCGCGATGAAGAGACAGCCGGTGCGGCGGGTCAGCTCGCGGACCCCGCGCAGATAGCCGTCGTCCGGGATGAGCACGCCCGCCTCGCCCTGGATGGGCTCGATGAGCACCGCGGCCGTCGTCTCGTCGATCGCCGCCTCCAGCGCGGCGAGGTCGTTGTACGGGACCACGCGGAAGCCGGGCGTGAAGGGGCCGAATCCGTCGCGGGCCACCGGGTCCGTGGAGAAGCTGACGATCGTCGTCGTACGGCCGTGGAAGTTGTCGGCGGCGACCATGATCGTGGCCCGGTCGGCGGGGACGCCCTTCACCTCGTACGCCCATTTGCGGGCCACCTTGATCGCGCTCTCCACCGCCTCGGCGCCCGTGTTCATCGGCAGCACCATGTCCAGGCCGGTCAGCTCGGCCAGGGACTCGGCGAACTCGGCGAGCCGGTCGTTGTGGAAGGCCCTTGAGGTGAGGGTGAGCGTGTCGAGCTGGCGGTGCGCGGCCTCGATCAGCGCCGGGTGGCGGTGACCGAAGTTGAGGGCGGAGTAGCCGGCCAGCATGTCGAGATATCGGCGGCCCTCGACGTCCTCGACCCAGGTGCCCTCGGCCCGGGCGACGACCACGGGCAGCGGGTGGTAGTTGTGCGCGAGGACGGGCTCCTCGGCGCGGATGAGGTCGGCCGACGAACGCGTGTGGGCGGGGGCGGTCATGAGCGGACCTCCGGAGTCACGGGGCGGATCGCTGGAAACGGGCGGCGGGTCTCCTGAGTCACGGGCGGATCTCCTGAGTGACGCACTTGATGCCGCCGCCGGCCTTCTGGAACTCCGACAGGTCGACGGGGACGGGGACGTAGCCCTGCCGGGTGAGCTGGTCGGCGAGCTCCTTGGCGCGGGGCGAGATGAACACATGGCGGCCGTCGGACACCGAGTTCAGGCCGAAGGCCATGGCGTCCTCGCGGGTCGCGACCACCGCGTCCGGGTAGAGCCGGGCGAGAACCGCGCGGCTGCCGGGGGAGAACGCCTCCGGGTAGTACGCGATGTTGCCCGCGGAGCCGTCGCTCCCGTCGTCGAGGACGAACAGCGCGGTGTCCAGATGGTAGAAGCGCGGGTCCACGAGCTGGAGGCTGATCACGGGGACGCCGAAGAACTCCTGCGCCTGGCGATGGGCCTCAGGAGTGGTGCGGAAGCCGGTCCCGGCGAGCAGATGGCGGCCGGCCGGCACCAGGTCGCCCTCGCCCTCGCACACCGCCTCGGAGCGCAGCACGTCGTACCCGGCGCTCTTGAACCAGGCGTCGTACGCGGTGGACTCGGGACGCCGCTCGGGCGCGTGGAACAGCGAGCCGAGGACACGGCCGCCGAGGACGAGCGCGCAGTTGGCCGCGAACACCATGTCGGGCAGCGCCGCCACCGGCTCCACGGTGTCCACGGTGTGGCCGAGGGTCCGGTAGGCGGCGATCAGCTCCCGCCACTGATCCTGGGCGAGGTCGACGTCCACGGGGGTGTCCGGATGCATCCAGGGATTGATCGAGTACTGCACGGCGAAGTGTCTGGGTTCACAGACGAGAAAGCGCCGAAGGCGCGGCACACGGCTGTCGGGCACAGAGGGTTTCTCCGCTTCCTGCGGTGTCGGCTGGGATGACACAACGGTAGAAAGCGGGACGGGCGCACGACAAGGAAGAAGCGTTGCGTGTCCACGCAGTAATGCTGCGTGTTCAGCGGCTTCAGCGCAGGTTCGCTGCGTCCTGGGTGGCGCCGGCCTCCGGAGCCTCCGGCAGCAGATGGGACAGCACCATGTAGCTGATCGTCTTCCGGATGAACGGCTCCGCGCGGATCCGCTCCAGCACCTCCTCGAAGTGCTCCACGTCGACGGCCCGTACATGCAGCAGCGCGTCCGCGCCACCGGTCACCGTCATCGCCGCGGTGATCTCCGGATGGTTGCGCACGACCTCCGCCAGCCGCCGGGGCGGCGCCGCGCCCTCGCAGTAGACCTCCACGTACGCCTCCGTGCGCCAGCCGAGCGCCGCCGGCTGCACCGTCGCCGTGAACCCGGTGATCACCTCGGTCTCGCGCAGTCGGTCCACGCGCCGCTTCACCGCGGTGGCCGAAAGACCGACGGCCGAGCCGATCTCGGCGAAGCTGGTCCTCGCGTTCGCCATCAGCGCCGTGATGATCTTGCGGTCGAGGTCGTCGAACGCCGCGGACTTGCTGTTCATGCGGGCACTGTATCCAGCGGCGCCCCCGCGCGACCGCCGTGCGGCGCGCGGCCGTGTGCAGTCGTACGAATTACTCCTACACTCCACGTTCATGCTGCGCGCGCTCGCCGTCGATGACGAGAAACCCTCCCTGGAGGAACTGCTGTACCTGCTGAAAGCGGATCCACGGGTCGGCAGCGCCGAGGGCGCGGGCGACGCCACCGAGGCGCTGCGGAGGATCAACCGAGCCCTGGAGTCCGGACCCGACGGGCCCGAGGCGATCGACGTCGTCTTCCTCGACATCCACATGGCCGGACTCGACGGTCTCGACCTCGCCCGCCTCCTCACCGGCTTCGCCCGGCCCCCGCTCGTCGTCTTCGTCACCGCGCACGAGGGCTTCGCCGTCCAGGCCTTCGACCTCAAGGCCGTCGACTACGTCCTCAAGCCCGTGCGCCGCGAACGCCTCGCCGAGGCGATACGCCGGGCCGCCCAGCTCCGTGACACGGCGACGGCCACGGCCCCGCCGATCCCGGTCCACGAACCCGACCCCGACCAGATACCCGTCGAACTCGGCGGTGTCACCCGCTTCGTCGCCGTCGACGACATCACCCACGTCGAGGCCCAGGGCGACTACGCCCGACTCCACACCCCCCAGGGCAGCCACCTCGTCCGCATCCCCCTCTCCACCCTCGAAGAGCGCTGGCGCGCACGCGGGTTCGTCCGCATCCACCGCCGCCACCTCGTCGCCCTGCGGCACGTCGGCGAACTCCGCCTGGACGCGGGCACCGTCAGCGTCCTCGTCGGCCCGGTGGAACTCCAGGTCAGCCGCCGCCACGCACGCGAGCTGCGCGATCTGCTGATGCGCCGGACCACGGGCTGAGGAGCCGCCATGCCGAACGACCCCACCGAACGCCGCGTCGTCGTCACCGGAGTGCCCCGCCGCACCCGCCGCGGCCCCGGCCACCACCGCCCCCGCACCGAGATCGACGAACAGACCACCCTCGGCCACACCTATGTCAGCTCCCTCATGCGCAGCCAACTCCGTGCCGCCCTGGCCGTGTTCGCGGTCCTTGTGCTGCTGGTCGCCCCACTGCCCCTGGTCTTCGCCGCGATGCCGGACGGTGCCGGCCTGGAGTGGGCCGTCCTCGGCTTCGCCATCTATCCACCCCTGGTCCTGCTCGCCCACTGGCACGTACGCCGCGCCGAACGCAACGAGCAGGACCTCGTCCGGCTCGTCGAGGACCGCTGAGGCGACGGCAGCCGCGAACCCGTGAACGAGGAGACCGGAAACAAGGCATGAACGAGAACTACGCCGTCCCCGCGGTCGCCCTCGTCGTCGTGGCGACCGTCTTCGTCGGCGCCTTCGGCCTGCGTATCTCCCGGACGACCTCCGACTTCTACGTCGCCTCCCGTACCGTCGGCCCCCGCCTCAACGCGGCCGCGATCAGCGGCGAATACCTCTCCGCCGCCTCCTTCCTCGGCATCGCCGGCCTCGTCCTCGTCCAGGGCCCCGACATGCTCTGGTACCCGGTCGGCTACACCGCCGGATACCTCGTCCTCCTGCTGTTCGTCGCCGCCCCGCTACGCCGCTCCGGCGCGTACACGCTGCCGGACTTCGCCGAGGCCCGGCTCGCCTCCAAGACCGTACGACGGCTCGCGGGGGCCTTCGTCGTCGGCGTCGGCTGGCTCTATCTGCTGCCCCAACTCCAGGGCGCCGGACTGACGTTGAACGTGCTCACCGACGCGCCCGAGTGGCTCGGCGGCGTCATCGTCGCCGTCGTCGTCTCCGCCACGGTCGCCGCCGGCGGCATGCGCAGCATCACCTTCGTCCAGGCCTTCCAGTACTGGCTCAAACTCACCGCCCTCCTCGTCCCCGCGCTCTTCCTCGTCCTCGCCTGGCAGGGCGACGGCGCCCCGAGCCACGCCTTCGACGAGCCCGCCGAGTTCCGCGAACAACGCGTCGTCCGCGTCGAGGAGACCCTCGACCTGAAGCTCACCGACCCGCTGACGGTCACCGCCTCCGGCACGATCGACGGCCGCCGCCACGACGACCGGCGCGTCGACCTGCCCGCCGGCACCCACCGCATCGACCGGGGCACCCGCCTGACCTTCACCAAGGGCGACACCGTCCCCGTCGCCGACCGCGGCACCAACGGCGGCATGTCCACCTCCCTCGCCGCAGGCCGCGAGGAACGCCCCCTGTACGCCACCTACGGGCTGATCCTCGCCACCTTCCTCGGCACCATGGGCCTGCCCCACGTCGTCGTCCGCTTCTACACCAGCCCGCACGGCGTCGCCGCCCGCCGCACCACGGTCGTCGTTCTCGGCATGATCGGCTTCTTCTACCTCCTGCCGCCGCTCTACGGGGCGCTCGGCAGGCTCTACGCCCCCGACCTCACCCTCACCGGCGACGCCGACGCGGCCGTCCTCCTCCTCCCGGACCGCATGATCGGCGGCCTCGGCGGCGACCTGCTCGGCGCGCTGGTCGCGGGCGGCGCCTTCGCCGCGTTCCTGTCCACCGCCTCGGGCCTGACCATGGCGGTGGCCGGGGTGCTCACCCAGGACGTCCTGCCCGCACGCGGCGTACAGCACTTCCGGCTCGGCACGGTCCTCGCCATGGCCGTGCCGCTCGCGGCGAGCGGCCTGGTCGGCGGGCTGCCCGTCGCCGACGCGGTCGGCCTCGCCTTCGCCGTGTCCGCCTCCTCCTTCTGCCCGCTGCTCGTCCTCGGCATCTGGTGGCGGCGCCTGACCCCGCCGGGCGCCGCCGCGGGCATGCTCGTCGGCGGCGGCGCGGCCCTCCTCGCGGTCGCCGCGACCATGGCCGGATACCCCGGCACCGGCACCCTCCACGCCCTGCTGGCCTGGCCCGCCCTCTGGTCCGTACCGCTCGGCTTCCTCACGATGGTCCTGGTGTCCCTGGCCACCCCCGGCAGGATCCCGGCAGAGACCCCGGCGATCCTGGCCCGCTTCCACCTCCCGGAGGAACTGGTCGGCGGCCGGACCCGCGCGGCGACCAAGGAGATCGAACTGTGGCGGCGCTGAGGACGGGGCCGATTCGGACCAGGGCCGCGTGCGGCACGGCGGAAGGGAACCCACGAGCGGTGAGCGGTGTACCCATTGCAGGAGGTGAGCGATGAGCGGTGAAGTGACAGGGTTCCTGGCGGGGTTCTGCGTGGCCGTGCTCCCGCTGCTCGCGGTCGGGTTCTGGCTCGGCCGCCGTACGGCCCGGCCGCGCAACAGCCTCGGCGGACTCGGCACACCCGTCGAGCACGCCACCTTCCAGACCCTGCACACCGCCACCCTCGCCGCGCCCCCGCTGCGCGCCGGCCTCACCGAGGAGACCGCCCGAAGATCCGCCAAGCGGCTGCGCACCCTGCTCGGCACGGACGCGCTGTGCCTCACCGACCACGAGTCGGTCCTCGCCTGGGAGGGCGTGGCGGAGCACCACCGCGCCGAGATCATGGGACGGCTGGCGGGCCCCCTGGAAACGGGCCGAGGGGAGGCCTTCCGGCTGACCTGCGACATCATCGACTGCCCGGTGCGCTGGGCGGTCGTGGCCCCCCTCACGGTCGACGACCGCGTCCACGGCGCGCTCGTCGCCTGCGCGCCCCGCGAGTCCGCCGTCCTCGTACGAGCGGCCGGCGAGGTCGCCCGCTGGGTCTCCGTCCAACTCGAACTGGCCGATCTCGACCAGTCCCGCACCCGCCTGATAGAGGCCGAGATCAAGGCCCTGCGCGCCCAGATCTCCCCGCACTTCATCTTCAACTCGCTCGCGGTGATCGCCTCGTTCGTCCGCACCGACCCCGAGCGTGCCCGTGAACTCCTCCTGGAGTTCGCCGACTTCACCCGCTACTCGTTCCGCAGACACGGCGACTTCACCACCCTCGCCGACGAACTCCACGCCATCGACCACTACCTGGCGCTGGTCCGGGCCCGCTTCGGCGACCGGCTCTCGGTCACGCTCCAGATCGCCCCCGAGGTCCTGCCGGTCACCCTGCCCTTCCTCTGCCTCCAGCCCCTCGTCGAGAACGCGGTGAAGCACGGCCTCGAAGGCAGGACCGACAAGAGTCACATCAGCATCACCGCCCAGGACGCGGGCGCCGAGGCACTCGTCGTCATCGAGGACGACGGCGTCGGCATGGACCCCGACGTGCTCCGCCGCATCCTCGCGGGCGAGAGCAGCCCCTCGGGCGGCATCGGCCTCAGCAATGTCGACGAGCGGCTGCGCCAGGTGTACGGCGACGACCACGGCCTCGTCATCGAGACCGCGGTCGGCGCGGGCATGAAGATCACCGCCCGGCTGCCCAAATACCAGCCGGGCGTACACCCGGACGGGGGAATCCCCCGGGACTGAGGATCACAGGGCGTGAGCCTCAGGTGCGCGACGCCACCATCCCCAGCGTCAGCAAACCCAGGACGACCCATCCGAACCACAGCCAGCCATTGCTGCCGAGCGCCACCGAGTAGGCCGTCACCGCGACCAGCCCACCGACGGTGAGCACCCCCATGGTCTTCGTCGAACCGGGCATCGCAACACCCTTTCTCAGGCTTCTTCTCCCCCCATGGTGCCCCCACTACCGGAAATGACAGTGCAGACGACGTAATGTGCGCCCTTTTTCCAGCCGTCCTCGCTGATCCAGAAACCGGAACCGGTGACGCCGGGCTCATGGCCGTACTGCTTCGGCGGCAGGTTCGTCCGGCAGGCATCGAGCGCCTGGTCCTGCGCGTCCTCGTACGTGGTCCCTCGGCTCATCTCGTAGAAGCCGAGCACCTTCTGCCGGTGGCGGTCCCGGCAGGAGACCAGCCGGATCCTGTTGTCGGAGATCGGATCGAGGCAGTCCTGCTTCTGCAGGGTGGCCACGTCGACGAGCACCGTGTCGCCCACCGCCCGGTACTCGCCGATCGGCCCGTACACCGGCCTGCGCTCGCCCAGCAGCAGACAGGCGACCCGATGCCCGGCGGCGTCGAAGCCGTCGCCGGTCGGGAGGACGGCGTAGGTCCGGACGTCCGCGAGCTTCTCGCGTGCATCCACCGTGAGCTGCTCGCACCGGGCGGTCCCGTCCGCCCTGGCGTCCTCGGCGGACGACGCCTCGTAGGAGGCCATCACCTGGCCGTCCATCGCGCGCCCCGTGCACCCGGGCACGATCCGCAGCCGGGCGGAGTCGGTGAACGGAGCGTCGGTCCACGTGACGTCCACGCAGTCGCCGTCCTTCAGAGGCTTCAGCAGCCCCACGGCCCTCCCGTACGGCAGCTCCGCGCTCCGGGTGTCACCACTGCCGCCCAGCCCGCCAGGCAGGTCCTGCAGGGCGTACCAGGTCCCGCCGGCCAGCAGGGTAAGACCGAGGGTGGTGGCCATGCCCGCGAGGAGGGCCGTGCCGCGGCGCCGACGGGGACGCCCGCCGGCTCCGGCGCCCAGGCCGGGGCCGGTGCCGGTGGTCCGTGGCGAGGGGCCGAAGCCCTGGCCGCCCGACGACCGGTGTTCGGCCGGGGGCCGGACGTCCTGTCCGCCCGACGGCGCGTACCACGGCGTCCGCCGCGCGACCCGGGGGACGACGACGGCGACCTCCGGCTCCGCCGTGTGAGTGGGCGCGCTCGCCCACTGCGGCTGCGAACCCAGGTCGGGCTCGGTACGGGGGTGGGCCTGGGGCGTGACGATCGCGGACAGCGCCGCCTCGGTCTCGGCGGCGGTGATCCGGCGCACGGGGTCCTTGACGAGCATGGCGCCCAGCACCGGCTCCAGCGCGCCGGCCCGCAGCATCGGACGCGGCTCCTCCAGGACGACCGCGGTCAGCGCCGCGATCTCCGCGTCACGGTCGAAGGGCCCGTACCCCTCGACGGCGTGATACAGCGTGCAGCCCAGCGAGAACAGGTCGGACGCGGCGGTCGGCGGCCCGCCCTGGGCCCGCTCGGGGGCGAGATATCCGGCGGTCCCCACCAGGACGTGCGTCCGGGTGTACCGGGTCTCCTGGGTGTCCGGCTGGACGGAGATGCCGTAGTCGGTGAGCAGGACACGCGCGTACGGCGATCCGGTGCGGTCCGGGGCGAGCAGGATGTTGGCCGGCTTGACGTCCCGGTGCATGATGCCGCGCTCGTGCCCGGCGGTCAGGGCGTCCAGTACCGCGAGCCCGATCCGGGCGCACTCGGCGGGGGCGAGGCCGCCGCGCGCGGCGACGAGGGCCTTCAGGTCGAGGGCACCCGGCACGTACTCCATGACGATCCACGGCAGTTCGTCGTGTTCCAGGACGTCGTGCACGGTGACCACGTTCGGGTGGGCGCGCAGCCCGGCGGCGTGCCGGGCCTCGGCACGGGCGCGGGCCACCCGGGCCGTGCGCTCGCGCTCGGCCTCGCCCGGATCGCGGAACACGATCTCCTTGAGCGCTACCTCGCAGTCCAGCTGACGGTCGTGCGCCAGCCAGACATGCCCCATGCCGCCGCTGCCCAGTCGGTTCAGCAGGTGATAACGGTCGGCGATGACCCGGCCGACCCCCGACTGCGGTGCTCCTGACTGCATCGGTCGCTCCCCAGGGTTCAGATCCATACGGGCTGGGCCGGGTCCTCGACGGGGGTGCCGCCCGGTTCTCCGGGACCCCCCGAATCGCTCGGATCCCCTGAGGTTTCCGGATCTCCCGGATCTCCCGGGATGTCGGACGGCGGGCCACCGGTCGGTTCCGGAGCGCTCGTCGTCTGCCTGTCGGTGGGCGGGCCGCTGTCCTGCGGCGCGGTGGGATCGGGCTCGGGAGTCGTCGGCGCCCTGCTGGACCGGGACGGGCCGGGCGCCGTCGGGGGAACGGACGGGGTGGGCGTGGGCTCGGGTTCCGGTGACGGCTTCTCGGAGGACCCGGACGGCGACGGCGTCAGTGACGTGCCGCCCGCCGACGGGGGAGCGGTCGACTCCGTGGGCGACGACCCGCCATCCGTCGGGGAGGAACCCGAACCCCCGCCCGAAGGTGTCGTGTTCCGGTCCGTCGGCGTCGAGTCGCTCCCCGGCGGCGACCCGGGCTCCGAGTCGTCGGCGCTCTCTTCGGAGGTCCTGCCCGGCCGGTCCACCCGCAGCGCCACCGCGGCGCCGAACTCCAGCTCGGTGCCCGGCCCGGGGCTCGACCCGGTCACCGGCGCGTCACCCGGAGGCATCCCGTCCCCGGCGACCGTCACCGCCAGACCCTTGTCCGCCATGACCGCGCTCGCCTCGCCGAAGGTCATCCCCCGCACCCTCGGCACGGCCTGCCGCGCCCGCGTGTCGAACGTCGTGTCGGACTCGCCCGTGGTGCCGACGTCCCGGCTGATGCCCCGGTCCGCGTCCTCGACGTCGACGAGCTTGAACTCCTTCAGCCGCTCGGGGGCGGGTTTGACGACGACCACGGCGGACCGGTCGTAGCCCTTCCACGCCTTGGCGCCCGGGAACTTCACCTCGATGCGTTCGGGGTCCTCCTCGAACGCGCGCAGCGGATTTCCACAACTGCACTTCACCGCGGGCAAACCCTGATCGTCGACCAATACCGCGATACCGGCTTCCAGCAGCGCGTCGAAGGGGACGGCTTTGCCCTTCTTGTAGTCGTGGTTCTTCACGAGGGTGTCGTGGCGCAGGAGAACAGGTGTGAGTTCGTCGAGATAACGTCCGATGCCATCGACTTCGACACCGGTGATCCGGGCCCATTCCTGAGCCTTTTTCTTGTTCTCGGGAGCGGTGAGGAATTTCTCCAGCTTGCGCACGTCGCAGACCTTCGGCTTCTGCGTGCCCCCGTACAGGCCGGGGGTGTTGCCCTGCTGCAGACCGCTGTGCGGCTCCAGGGGCGTGAGGCCGGGCTCGTCCCGGCCCAGCTGTTCGCCCTCGTCGAAGAAGGGTGCGAGGGACGCCACCCCCGCGGCCACCGCCTTCACCGCGAGCAACGACGGGGCCGAGTCACCGCAACCGCTGAGGACCACCGCGCCCACCAACAGGACGGCGATCCTCCGGGCAGCCGCTTTCCCTGCCTTTCGTAAACACGTTCGCAAGCATGCGTGAATTGTCATGACCGCTCCCCCCAACGGTTTCCCCCGTCACCCCGCAGAGCGGATGCGGGGCTCACGCATCATGCTACTGAAGGGCAAAGCCCTTCGGGTCGGAGAAAAAGAGAGAAGTGCGGTCGCGTGGCCGGACGGCGGAATTGGGGCACGGCGAAGAAATGTGGCTCAGCGACTACGTGCGTCGAGTGAGGCCAGATAGGCGTTGTACGCCTCGAGTTCCTTGTCGCCGTCCCGGTCGGCCGCGCGGTCCGTGCGCCGGGCCTGCCGCTGCTCGGAGCCGTACCACTGGAAGAGCAGCGCCAGCAGCACGAGCACCGAGGGGATCTCGCTGAACGCCCAGGCGATGCCGCCGGCCGCGTTCTGGTCGGCGAGCGCGTCGATGCCGAGGGAAGCGGGCGGGTTCTCGTACGTCTTCACCATCGGTGCGGACGCCATCATCAACGCGATGCCGAAGAACGCGTGGAACGGCATGCCCGCGAACAACTCCAGCATCCGCAGCAGATAACCCGGCCGGTGCGGGCCCGGGTCCACGCCCATGATCGGCCAGAAGAAGAACAGCCCGACCATCAGGAAGTGCGTCATCATCACGATGTGCCCCGGCGTCGACCCCATCAGGAAGTCGAACATCGGCGTGAAGTACAGCGCGTACAGGCTCGCGATGAACATCGGGATCGTGAACGCCGGATGCGTGACGATCTTCATGTACCAGCTGTGCAGGAACATCAGCAGCAGCTCACGCGGCCCCTTCCGTCCCCTCCCCGCCACCGGCAACGCCCGCAACGCCAGGGTGACCGGCGCCCCCAGCAGCAGCACGATCGGCGCCAGCATGCTCATCACCATGTGCTGGACCATGTGCACGCTGAACATGACCATGCCGTAGTCGTTCAGCCCGGTGCACGTCACCAGCATCACGAGCAGCACACCCACGACGAACGTGACCGTCCGCCCCACCGGCCACTTGTCCCCGCGCCGCACGAGCCGCACGACGCCCCAGCCGTACAGGGCGAGGGCCACCAGGCAGGCGATCAGGAAGAACGGGTCCGCCGACCACACGAGTCCCCGCCCCAGGGTGAAGGGCGGAAGACCCGTGCCGTGCCCGCTGTGATCCATCCGCCGGCTCCTGATTCGTGGGGGTTGAGCGCTGTACGTCCGCCCCCAGAGTAGAACCGCCCCCGGTCACGATCATGACCGGGGGCGGAGCGGCCGACCCGAGGGACGCGGGGAACCGTGCGACCAGCCACGAACCACCCGTACTCGACCGAATCGCTAAAGCACGCACTCCGCTTCGGCGTACCGCTCCTCAGGAACCGTCTTCAACGTCTCCACCGCCTCGGCCAGCGGCACCATCACGATGTCCGTCCCCCGAAGCGCCGTCATGTTCCCGAACTCCCCCCGGTGCACCGCCTCCACCGCGTGCCACCCGAACCGCGTGGCCAGCACCCGGTCGTACGCGGTCGGCGTACCACCCCGCTGCACATGCCCGAGGATCACCGGCCGCGCCTCCTTGCCGAGACGCTGCTCCAGCTCGACGGACAGCTGCCGGGCGATCCCGGCGAACCGCTCGTGCCCGTAGATGTCCTTGCCGCCCTCGTCGAACTCCATGGACCCGGCCTTCGGCTTGGCCCCCTCCGCCGCGACGACGATCGCGAACCGCTTGCCCGCCGAGAACCGAGCGGCGACCTTCGTGGCCAACTCCTCGATGTCGAAGGGCCGTTCCGGTACGACGATGGCGTGCGCGCCGGCCGCCATGCCGGAGTGGAGCGCGATCCAGCCGGTGTGGCGGCCCATGACCTCCACGACCAGGACACGCTGGTGGGACTCGGCGGTGGTCTTCAGCCGGTCCAGGGCCTCGGTGGCGACCCCCACGGCCGTGTCGAAGCCGAAGGTGACGTCCGTGACCGCGATGTCGTTGTCGATGGTCTTCGGGACACCCACGACCGGCAGACCGTTGTCCGACATCAGCCGGGCCGCCTTGAGCGTGCCCTCACCGCCGATGGGGATGATCGCGTCGAGACCGAGATCCTCGAGATGGCCCTTCGCCCGCGCCACACCGTCCCGCAGATGCGAGGGCTGGACCCGGGAGGAGCCGAGGATCGTGCCGCCGCGGGCCAGGATGCCGGCCACCGCGTCCAGGTCGAGCTTGAGGTAGTCGCAGTCCAGGAGACCTTTCCAGCCGTCCCGGAAGCCGATGACCTCGTCGCCGTGGTCGACGACGGCGCGGTGCACGACGGACCGGATGACGGCGTTCAGTCCGGGGCAGTCGCCGCCGGACGTGAGGACACCAATGCGCATAGCCCGAATACCTTCTCGACGTGGGCCGGGGACCGGACCACGCTGTCCGGCTGGAATCCCCGCCACCCTACCGGCGGGAGGGGGCGGGACCGTAGCGGGCGTCCGCCTGCTGGACGCCCCCGCACAGGTGAGCGGGGCCCTGGTCAGACGGGCTTTCACACATGAGCGGGGGCGGTATCGGACGGGCTTTCGTCCGCGCACTGAGGAACCGTTTCTGAGGCGCCCCGGGTTCCCGCCGGACGTCCTACGCGGGCTGCTGGGCCGAGGAGATGCGCTCGTCGCGCAGCGCCTCGAACCAGCGGTCGTCGGTCGGCGGCAGCGCGTTCACGTCCAGTGCCAGCTTCAGCAGCAGGTCCGCGATCTGCGGGTTCCGCGCCAGCACCGGCCCGTGCATGTACGTGCCGAACACGGTGTCGTTGTACGCGCCCTCCGTGCCGTCTCCCGTGCCGTTGCCCTTGCCGAGCCGCACCTGCGCCAGCGGGCGGGCGGTGGGGCCGAGGTGGGTGATGCCCTGGTGGTTCTCGAACCCGGTCAGCTGGGGCAGCCCGAGACGCGGGTCGATGTCCGCGAGGACGTCGCCGACGCACCGCTCGCCCTCGCCCCGGGTCGTGGTCACATCGAGCAGGCCGAGGCCCGGCTCGCGCTGCCCGAGGTCGTTGACGAACTCGTGGCCGAGGATCTGGTACCCGGCGCAGACCGCGAAGACGATCGCGCCGTTGTTCACAGCCTGGTACAGGTGCCGGTCGCGGCGCAGCCGCTCGGCGGCGAGCCGCTGCGGCCGGTCCTCGCCGCCACCGATCAGGTAGATGTCGCCGGAGGTCGGGATCGGCTGGTCGCTGCGCACGTCCAGCCGGGCCACGTCCAGGCGGCGCTGCCGCGCCCGGCGCTCCACGACGAGCACGTTGCCCTGGTCGCCGTAGGTGCTGAGCAGGTCCGGGTAGACCCAGACGATCCGCAGGCTGTTGTCGCTCATGAGTCAGTGCCCCTCAGAGTCGTTGGAGTCGTTCGTTGTAGCGTGCTCAGTTGCCCACGCGGCGGCGCAGGTCCTGGAACGCGGTGTAGTTCGCGATGACCTCGATCCGGCCCGGCGGGCACATCTGCACCGCCTGGTCGAGGGTGTCACAGACCTGGAAGTGCTGGCCCGCGACCTCCAGCCGCACCGCGAGGTCGAGCTTGCGGTCGCCGAGCACGAAGATCGGGTGGCCGGTCAGCCGTGTGTAGTCGACGTCCCACAGCCAGGAGGTGTCGGTGCCGTCGGCGCCCCGCGCGTTCACCGAGAGGATCACCGGTGCCGGCGGCGGGTCGATCAGCGAGAACGTCTCCAGCCAGCCCGCCGGGTTCTTGGCGAGCAGCAGCCGCAGATCGCGCTGCATGAACTGCACCACGTCGTACCGTCCGGCCACCGCCTGCACCTGGTACATGCGTTCCAGGGCGACCTGCGGGGGCACACCGAAGACGGCGGCGGTGGCGGCCGACGAGGCGGCGTTGGCCTTGTTGGCACGGCCCGGCAGCTGCAGGTGGATCGGCCAGGCCGAGCCGTGCGGGTCGAGGACGTGGTCGCCGGAGAGCGCCCAGCTCGGCGTGGGGCGGCGGAAACCGCACTCACCGCAGAACCAGTCGTCGCCGGGCCGCTGCATCACACCGCCGCAGGACGGGCAGGACCAGGCGTCGTCCTTCCACATCTGGCCGACCGCGACCCAGATCACATTCGGGGAGGACGAGGCCGCCCACACGATCAGCGGGTCGTCGCAGTTGGCCACGACGACGGCCTTGGTGCCGGCCAGGCCCTCCCGCCACGCCTCCGCCATCATGCGGGTCTCGGCGGCGCGGTCGAGCTGGTCGCGGGAGAGGTTGAGCAGCGCGATGCACTTGGGGTCGGTGTCCCGCGCGACACCGGCGAGGTACTTCTCGTCGACCTCGATGACCGCGAACTTGGAGTCCGAGTTCCCGGCGAGCGCCGAGGTGATGCCCGCGGGCATGTTGGCGCCGAGCGCGTTCGAGACGACGGGGCCCGCGGCCCGCAGTGCCTCGGCGATCAGCCGCGTCGTGGTGGTCTTGCCGTTGGTGGCGGAGACCAGGATGACGTCCAGGCTCTGCGCGAGCCGGGCGAGGAGGTCGGGGTCGAGTTTGAGTGCCACCCGGCCGCCGATCACAGATCCGCTACCGCGCCCCGCGGCACGCGATGCCGCCGCGACCGCCTTGCCCGCCGTCACGGCCAGCTTGGCCCGCGGCGTGAGCGGGTCCGAGTTGCCTGCCATCAGTTCTCGATCCTCCTTGCGTACAGCGCCGCGCCCTGTCTCGGCAACGTGTGGACCAAAGCCTATCGAGATCCACTCACGCGCCCGAATCTCGGCCGGGCCGATGTGCGAGACATCGTCCTGGCGGGACCGGCGATATCGGGTCTGAACGTACTCTTGCGGCCATGCGAAGCGGCTCGATTCCCGGCGCCCGAGGGCGCGTTCTCCCCATGACACTGCTCGGGGACCCCGTATTGCGGGCACCCTGTGAAGAGGTGACGGAGTTCGGGCCCGAACTGGCGCGGCTTGTGGAGGACATGTTCGCGACGATGTACGAGGCACGGGGGGTGGGGCTCGCCGCGAACCAGGTGGGCCGGGCGCTTCGGGTGTTCGTGTACGACTGCCCGGACGACGAGGACGTGCGGCATCTCGGCCACGTGGTGAATCCCCGGCTCGTCTCGGCGGAGGGGATCATACTGCGCGGGCCCGAGGGATGTCTCTCGCTGCCCGGGCTGGAGGCGGGGGTGGAGCGGTACGACGAGGCCGTGGTGGAGGGGTTCACCGTCGACGGGGACCGGGTGCGGGTGTGGGGGAGCGGGTTCTTCGCCCGGTGCCTTCAGCACGAGTGTGACCACCTTGAGGGCCAGGTGTACGTGGACCGGCTTTCGGGGTGGCGTCGTTCTCGGGTGATGCGGAAGGCCGCGAAGGCGTCGTGGGGGCGGTGACCCCGGCTCGGCCGGAAAGAAACCCTCAGAAACCCGGGCCGCCGACCTTGTCGCCCGCCGCTGCCAGGCGGCCCCAGAGCAGGTCTGCGAGGCAGCGGACCAACTCCTGCCTGGTGCAGGGGCGTTCGCCGAGCCACCAGTCTCCCGCCGCGTGCATCATGCCTACGATGCCGTGGCCCCAGACGCGGGCGAGCCGGTGGCTGTCGGGGCCGAGGTCGAGGCGGTCCTCTATGACCTTGCCGAGTTCCTCGCCCATGCGACGCAGCAGGGGGGCGGAGTGCTTGCCGACATCGAAGCTCTGGTCGCGGGGCTGTTCGCCGGGCTGGCCGACCTCGGCGGGGTGCATGAGGAAGCGGTACACCTGGGGGCGGGCCTCGATGGCCGCCAGATAGGTGTCGAGGGTCGCCTCGACGCGTTCGCGGCGTGCCGCCGGGGCGTCCAGCGCGGCCCGCAGGGCGTCGAGGAGGGCGTCGGTGTGGCGCTGGGCGAGAGCGGCGTAGAGTCCGCTCTTGTCGCCGAAGTGGCGGTAGAGAATCGGCTTCGTGATGCCGGCTTCGGCGGCGATGGCGTTCATCGACGCTCCGGGGCCGTCGCGGAGCACCACCTTGTCCGCGGCCTCCAGCAGCTCGCGCCGACGGCGGTCGGCGGACCGCTCCTGGTCGCTCCGCTGCGTGGTGTCCATGAGTCTCTCCCCCAAATGCTGATGACGGTGACGCCTGCGCAAACTAACACTGATTGGTACGGCCCGATCGAACGGGCTACCGAGCCCGCCGCGGGAGTTGACTTTTCCTACCGACCGGTAACAGACTCCAGTTACCGCAGGTAACATCTTAGTGCAGTGCTGGAGGCGCGTCATGGCCGAGTTCACCATGGAACTCAACGAGGAACAGCGAGAGGTTCGCGACTGGCTCCACGGATTCGCCGCCGATGTGATCCGCCCCGCGGCCGCCGAGTGGGACGAGCGCGAGGAGACCCCCTGGCCGGTGATCCAGGAGGCCGCCAAGGTCGGCATCTACTCCCTCGACTTCTACGCCCAGCAGTACTTCGACCCCACCGGCCTCGGCATCCCCATGGCCATGGAGGAGCTGTTCTGGGGCGACGCGGGCATCGCCCTCTCCATCGTCGGCACCGGCCTCGCCGCCGTGGGCGTCCTCGCCAACGGCACCGAGGAGCAGATCGGCACCTGGATCCCCCAGATGTACGGCGACGCCAACGACGTGAAGGTCGCCGCGTTCTGCTCCTCCGAGCCCGACGCCGGTTCCGACGTGGCGTCCATGCGCACCCGTGCCGTGTACGACGAGGCCAAGGACGAGTGGGTCCTCAACGGCACCAAGACCTGGGCGACCAACGGCGGCATCGCCAACGTCCACGTCGTCGTCGCCGTGGTCGACCCCGAACTGGGCTCCAAGGGCCACGCGTCCTTCATCGTCCCGCCGAAGACGCCCGGCCTGTCCCAGGGCCAGAAGTTCAAGAAGCACGGCATCCGCGCCTCCCACACCGCCGAGGTCGTCCTGGAGGACGTGCGCATCCCGGGCTCCTGCCTCCTCGGCGGCAAGGAGAAGCTCGACGAGCGACTGGCGCGGGCCCGCGAGCGCGCGAAGACCGGCGGTGAGCGGGTGAAGAACGCGGCGATGGCCACGTTCGAGGCGTCCCGCCCGGCCGTGGGCGCCATGGCGGTGGGCACCGCCCGTGCCGCGTACGAGGTCGCCCTCGACTACGCCAAGACCCGGGAGCAGTTCGGCCGGCCCATCATCGACAACCAGGGCGTCGCCTTCCAGATCGCGGACATGCGGACGTCCGTCGACGCGGCGCGGCTGTTGGTGTGGCGGGCGTCCTGGATGGCGATCAACGGCAGGCCGTTCACGGCGGCCGAGGGGTCCCAGTCGAAGCTGTTCGCGAGCGAGACGGCGAAGAAGGTGACCGCGCAGGCCATCCAGATCCTGGGCGGCAACGGGTACACCCGGGAGTACCCGGTCGAGCGGATGCACCGTGACGCTGCCATTTACACCATTTTTGAGGGTACGAGTGAGGTGCAGCGGCTGGTGATCGCCCGGACCCTGTCGGGGATGCCCATTCGGTAGCGCCGTGGGGTGTCGTGCGATTCGGGCTGCGGGAGCGTCATGGTTGCTCGCGCAGTTCCCCGCGCCCCTGACGGGGCGCCGGCCGGCGGCGACACCAGTGAACCGACGGGAGCCCTCGATGACGCGCACGGCCGTACGACTGCTGGAGAGCACCACCGCGAAACTCGCCCCCGCCCCCGACGCCAACCCCCTGCTGCCCTTGATCGCCTCCGGTACGGCCGGCCTCCACACCCTCGCCACGCTCGCCATGGAACAGCGTCTGGTCATCGCCGCCGATCTCCGCTCCTTCCGCCATCTGGCCGAACGGTCGGCGGCCGAAGAACCGGCGAGCGCCCCCTTCTTCGAGATGCTCGCGGAAGGGGAGGCGGTGGCGGCGGAGCGGCTGGAGGCGTACGCCGAGGCATGCGGTGCGGACGCGGATCGGGCCCGTACGTACGAGCCCCTACCCGGCTGCCAGGCTTACCCGTCCTACGTCGCCCGTCTCGCCCTGACCGCGTCCCCGGCCGATGCGGTACTCGCCCTGAGCGCCAACTTCGCCTCATGGGGCGGCTATTGCGCGACGATCGCGAAAGCCCTGCGCCATCACTACGCCTTCACCGACGAAGCCCGTGCCTTCTTCGACTTCTTCGCCGAGCCGTCACCCGAGCTGGAGGAGACGGCGAGGACGGCGGTACAGGCGGGACTGGACGCCGAGCGGATCAACGAGAACCTGGCATACGGCCATGGCCGACTGCTGCAGAGGTACGAGTCGATGTTCTGGACCACACTGGGCGCCCTGGATACGGGGGCGGTCGGCAGCGCGTCCCTTTAGGGCGGGGGGAACCGCGCGACGAGCACGACGCAGCCGCACTCGCCGACGAACAAGCACCCCACAACAAACCCGCGACTCTCAACCCGACGCGGCCCCGCTGCTGTGCGCGATGCACGCCACGTCGATCCGGTCCGCCAGTTTCGCCAGCTCGATCGTCAGTGCCGCCACCGTGTCCTCGTCGAGTTCCTCACCCGCCTCCACCAGGTGCAGCCATCGCCCGCCCACCGTCCGCAGCAGCTTGCTCACATCGGCCGCGGACACCTGCAAGGTCCCGCGGTCGTCGACGATCAGAGGCAGAGTCACTTCGCGGTTCACAATGGGGATGTTAGCCGCGGAACGCTCACGCCCCGTGCCACACGGTGGTGATGTTGCAGAACTCCCGGATTCCGTGTCCGGACAGCTCACGCCCGTATCCGGACCGCTTGACCCCGCCGAAGGGGAACGCCGGATGGGAGGCGGTCATCCCGTTGACGTAGACAGCGCCGGCGTCGAGGTCCCGCACGAGGCGTTCGACCTCGGCGGCGTCCCGTGTCCACACGTTGGAGCTGAGCCCGAAGGGCGTGTCGTTGGCGATCGCGATCGCTTCGTCCAGGTCGGCGACCCGGTACAGGGTGGCGACCGGGCCGAAGGTCTCCTCCTGGTGGACGCGCATCTGGGGGGTGATGTCGGCGAGGACGGTCGGCGGGTAGAACCAGCCCGGCCCGTCGGGGCGTTCGGCGCCGCACAGGACGGTGGCGCCGCTCTCCACGGCCTCGTCGACCAGCTTCTCCAGGTCCTCGCGGCCCCGCTCGCCGGCGAGCGGGCCGACGTCGGTGTCCTCGTCGAGCGGGTCGCCGACCTTCAGCGCCTTCATGGCCTCGACGAACCGCTCGGTGAAGGCGTCGTACACGTCGGCGTGCACGATGAACCGCTTGGCGGCGATGCACGACTGCCCGGTGTTCTGCACCCGGGCGGTGACGGCGATCCCGGCGGCCCGGTCGACGTCGGCGGACGGCAGTACGACGTACGGGTCGCTGCCGCCCAGCTCCAGGACCGTCTTCTTGACCTCGTCCCCGGCGACCGTTGCGACGGCCCGGCCGGCGGGCTCGCTGCCGGTGAGGGTGGCGGCCTTCACACGCGGGTCGCGCAGGATGTCCTCGACGGCGCCTGAGCCGACGAGCAGGGTCTGGAAGCAGCCCTCGGGGAAGCCCGCCCGGCGGAAGAGGTCCTCCAGGTAGAGCGCGGTCTGCGGGACGTTGGAGGCGTGCTTGAGCAGGCCCACGTTGCCGGCCATCAGGGCGGGCGCGGCGAAGCGGATCACCTGCCAGAGCGGGAAGTTCCACGGCATCACGGCGAGCACCGGGCCGAGCGGGCGGTAACGGACCAGGACGTGGGACGCGCCCGAGTCCTTCACGTCCGCGTCGGACGGCTCCACGTCGGTGAGCAGCACCTCGGCGTGGTCGGCGTACCAGCGCATCGCCTTCGCGCACTTTCCGGCCTCGGCGCGGGCCTGCTTGACCGGCTTGCCCATCTCCGTGGTCATCACCCGGGCGACGTCCTCGGTGTCCTCGTCGAGGAGCTCGGCGGCCCGGTGCATCAGCCGGGCGCGTTCCGCGAAGGACGTGGTCCGGTAGGTGCGGAACGTGGTGTCGGCGGTGGCGAGGCGGCGCTCGATCTCCTCCTCGCCCAGGGCGTCGTAGGTCTTGAGTGTCTCGCCGTTCGCCGGGTTGACCGTGGCGATGGGCATGGGTGGCCTCCTGCGTGGGCTGTCCTTCGACCTTCCCGCGCCACGGCGCACGCCGCAACGCGGACTCAGCCCGAGTGCTCCAGGAGACGGTCGAGAAACTCCGCCTGTGCCGGGACGAGCACGGCCCGGGCCCGTTCGACGGTGAGCCACTCCACGCGGTCCAGCTCCGGGAACTCCTGGATACGCCCCGACCTCGGCGGCCACTCCATGCGGAAGGTGCCCGGCACGACGGTGGCCGGGTCGAGGTCCGCCTCGATCGCCCAGGCCGTGACGATCTTGCCGTTCCGCTGCCGCACCTCGCCCAGCGGTACGGCCTCCCCGTCGGGCGGCGCCAGCCCCAGCTCCTCCTGGAACTCCCGGCGGGCCGCGTCCCAGGCGGGCTCGTCCGGCTCGTACTCACCCTTGGGCACGCTCCAGGCCCCCGCGTCCTTGTGCGCGAAGAGCGGGCCGCCCATGTGGCCGAGCAGGACCTCGACGCCGTGCTCGGTGCGGCGGTGCAGCAACAGGCCGGCACTGCGCTTGGGTGTGGTCAACGGGTCACCTCGGGGTGTGCGGCGAGCAGGGTCTCGACCGTATCGGCTTCTGCCGGGGTCTTGTCCTCGCGATAGCGGATCACACGGGCGAAACGGAGGGTGACGCCGGCCGGGT
The DNA here is from genome assembly GCF_041435215.1 of Streptomyces sp. NBC_01314. Classification (NCBI taxonomy): domain Bacteria; kingdom Bacillati; phylum Actinomycetota; class Actinomycetes; order Kitasatosporales; family Streptomycetaceae; genus Streptomyces; species Streptomyces sp. NBC_01314. The sequence continues at coordinate 9,466,902 of NZ_CP108394.1, forward strand.
AGCGGGTGGAGCGCTGGAGACCGTCGTAGGCGATCTCCACGACGAGTTCGGGGCGTACGGTCACGCCCCAGCCGTGCTCCTCCACGGCCAGCCCCGTCAGCCGTGCGGTCTGCCAGGCCAGCAGGGCGTCGGTCATGCCCTTGAAGGTCTTGCCGAGCATGGCGAAGGAGCCGTTGGCCGTGCGGGCGCCGAGGTGGAGGTTGGAGAGCCTGCCCGTGCGGCGGCCGTGGCCCCACTCGGCGGCCAGGACCACCAGATCGAGGGTGTGCACCGGCTTGACCTTCAGCCAGGACGCCCCTCGTCGGCCCGCGCTGTAGGGGGCGTCGAGGGCCTTCAGCACGACACCTTCGTGGCCGCGTTCCAGGGTGTCGGCGAGGAAGAGCTCCGCCTCGGGCAGGTCGTCGGGACCGGCCACGAGGGTGCGCCGGACCCGCATGGGCTCCGGGACGAGCCGGGCCAGGACGGCGTGGCGGTCGGTGAAGGGCAGGTCGAGGAGGTCCTGGCCGTCCACGGACAGCGCGTCGAAGAAGACCGGCGAGACGGGCACCTGCCGGGTCGCCGTCGCCACGTCCAGCCGCGACCCGACCCGCCCCGCCGTCTCCTGGAAGGAACGCGGCCGGCCGTCCTCGTCGAACGCGATCACCTCCCCGTCCAGGATGAACCGCTCACCCCACAACTCCAGCGCGGCGGAGGTGAGTTCGGGCAGCCGGTCGGTGATGTCGTCCAGGGTGCGGGTGTACAGCCGTACGTCGCCGCCGTCGCGGTGGACCTGGACGCGGATGCCGTCCAGCTTCTCCTCGACCGCGCACACGCCCAGCTTCGCCACGGCCTCCGCGACGGAGGACGCGCTGTGCGCCAGCATCGGCAGGACGGGCCGCCCGACGGTGAGGCGGAACCCTTCGAGAGCGGACGGCCCCTCCGCCAGCAGCGCCTGCGCCACCGCCTGGAGCGAGCCGGCGAGCATCACCGCCCGGCGTACGTCGGCGGCGGGCGCCCCGGTGGCCCCGGCCAGCCCCTCCACGGCCACCGCGTCCAGCGCGCCCTGCCGGACCTCACCGGTGAGGAGCCCGAACAGGTACCGCTGCTCGTCGTCGGTGGCCGCCGCCAGCAACTCGCCGACCAGGCTCCTGCGTTCGGCCTGCGAACCGGCTCCGGTGACCCCACCGATCGCGGTCAGCCGGGCGTCCACCTCGCGGACGGTGAGAGTGGGGGCGGCGGCCGGTGGGATCCGCTGGTTCAGGACCTTCCAGCCGACTCCCAGACGGCCTTGTGGCAGTCGGCCCGCGAGATACGGGATGACGATCGGTACGTCGTCCGCGTCGGCGTCGCGGAACAGTTCGGCGAGCAGGGTGGTCTTTCGGGACCGGGCCGAGGTGGCGGCGATCTCTTGCGACACGCGGGCGAGCCGGGCGAAGAGCATGGGGCCATGGTCCTACGAGGGATCACCGGGCGCCTATGGGAGCGGGGAACCGTGCTTCGGCGAGTGCGGGGGCGTCGTGGCTCGTCGTGCGGTTCTCTACGCCGGCGTCGCCGCGTCCAGGTCGGTCATCAGGAGGTCTCCGTTGATCGTCGCTCCCGCTCGGTAGCCGGAGGAGGCCGCGTTGATGACCTGTTCGGAGAAACCCATCGCGTTGCCGACGGCCCAGACGCCGGGGACGCTGGTCAGGCCGGTCGGGTCGACCCTGGGGTACGCGCCGAACGGGGTCTCGTCCAGGTCGGCGCCCAACTGCTCCAGCAGGCCGGTCCGCGGGATCGGGCGGGGGGCCGTGAAGAGCACCGAGCGGGCGTGTGTCGTGCCGTCGGTGAGCCGGATGCCGGTGAGGCGGTCGTCGGTGAGGACCAGGCTCTCGACCTCGCCGGGGACCACCTGGACCCCGGCGGCCGCCAGGCGGCGCAGGTCGTCGTCGCAGAGGGCGGTCTCGGGGACTTCGTGGAGGAAGAGGGTCACGTCCTTGGACCACTGGGAGACCATCAGGGCCTGGTGGACGCTCATCGGGGTCGTGGCGAGGACACCGAAGGGCTGGTCGCGGACCTCCCAGCCGTGGCAGTAGGGGCAGTGGAGGACATCCCGGCCGAAGCGCTCGGCGACGCCGGGGACGGCAGGGAGTTCGTCCTCCAGGCCGGTGGCGACGACCAGACGTCGGGCGCGCACGGCCCGGCCGCCGGCGAGCGTCACGGTGAAGCCGCGCCCGTCGTCATCCCGGGTCAGGTCCACCGCCCGGCCCCGGACCAGCTCGACACCGTAACGGGCGATCTCCTCCCGGCCCACGGCCAGGAACTCCGCCGGCGCCATCCCGTCCCGTGACAGAAAGCCCTGCATGTGCGCGGCGGGCGCGTTGCGGGGTTCGCCCGCGTCGACGACCAGCGTGCGCCGCCGGGCCCGGCCGAGGACCAGGGCGGCGGAGAGTCCCGCCGCGCCACCGCCGATGACGATCACTTCGTAGTGCTCGGTCATGGTGACCACCTCCACGACGACAGTCGCCCGAGCACTGCCGCATTGACAAATGTCTTTGCCGAAACTGCAATAGCGGGATGAGTGACACGGGTGAGGGTGCGGGCGGTACGGACGAGGTCCTCGCCGGAGTCGGGCCGCGGTTGCGGCGGATCCGGAAGGAGCGGGAGGCGACGCTCGCCGGGCTGTCGGAGGCGACCGGTATCTCGGTGAGCACGCTGTCGCGGCTGGAGTCGGGGCTGCGCAAGCCCAGCCTGGAGCTGCTGCTGCCGATCGCGCGGGCCCACCAGGTGCCGTTGGACGAGCTGATCGGGGAGCCGCCGGTCGGCGACCCGCGGGTGCGCTCGAAGCCGATCCAGCGGCACGGCCGGACGTACTGGCCGCTCACCCGGCAGCCGGGCGGCCTGCAGGCCTTCAAGGTCCTGGTGCCCCGGTCGCGGCAGGAACCGGAGCCGCGCGCCCACGAGGGCTACGAGTGGCTGTACGTGATGTCCGGGAAACTGCGGGTCGTGCTCGGCGAGCATGATGTGGTGATGGTCGCCGGGGAGGCCGCCGAGTTCGACACCCGCGTCCCGCACTGGTTCGGCTCGACGGGGGAGGGGCCGGTGGAGTTCCTCAGCCTGTTCGGGCCGCAGGGGGAGCGGATGCACGTACGGGCCAGGCCCGCGCGGTCGTGACGCACGCTACTGGGCCCGGTGGTTCCGGGATGTTCCCCCAAGGGCAAGCGACCGCTTAGTATGCATGCGAACAGTCGACCCCGGTCCGACGAAGAAGTCCCGTGGAGGCACCGCATGCAGGCATGGCAAGTGCACGAGAACGGCGAGCCGGGCGAGGTGATGCGGCTCCAGGACGTGGAGCGGCCCACGCCCGGTGACGGCCAGGTCCTGCTGAAGGTGCGCGCCGCGAACATCAACTTCCCCGATGCCCTGATGTGCCGGGGGCACTACCAGGTCAGGCCGCCACTCCCGTTCACCCCGGGCGTGGAGATCTGCGGTGAGACCGAGGACGGGCGCCGGGTCATCGCCAATCCGGCGCTGCCCTACGGCGGCCTCGCCGAGTACGCGGTCGCGGACGCCGCCGCGCTGCTGCCCGCGCCCGAGGCGCTGGACGACGCCGAGGCGGCGGCCCTGCACATCGGTTATCAGACGGGCTGGTTCGGTCTCCACCGCCGGGCCCGCCTCGAAGCCGGGGAGACCCTGCTCGTCCACGCTGCCGCCGGAGGGGTCGGCAGTGCGGCCGTACAGCTCGGCAAGGCGGCCGGGGCGACGGTCATCGGCGTCGTCGGCGGCGCCGACAAGGCGGCCGTGGCCCGGGAGCTGGGCTGTGACGTGGTGGTCGACCGGCGGAGCGAGGACGTCGTCTCCGCCGTGAAGGCGGCCACCGGAGGCCGGGGCGCGGACGTGATCTACGACCCCGTGGGCGGCGAGGCCTACACGCAGTCGACCAAGGTCGTCGCCTTCGAGGGACGCATCGTGGTCGTCGGCTTCGCCAGCGGGACGATCCCCAGCCCCGGCCTCAACCACGCCCTCGTCAAGAACTACTCGATCCTCGGCCTGCACTGGGGCCTGTACAACACCAAGAACCCGAAGCTGGTCCAGCACTGCCACGAGCAGCTCACCGAGCTGGCGGCCCGGGGCGTCGTCAAGCCGCTGGTGAGCGAGCGCGCACCGCTCGGCGGGGCCGCGGCCGCCGTGCAGCGCGTCGCGGACGGCCTCACCACCGGCCGGGTCGTCGTCGTGCCCTCGCTGGAGAACGGAGCCGCCGCATGACCGACGCAGCCGACCTCAGGCGCCGCACGGCCGAGTTGCTGGCCGCCTACCCGCCCGCCACCACCGACCGACTGGACTTCCTGCGCGCCCGCTTCGACGCCGGGCTCGCCTGGGTGCACTACCCCGAGGGCCTCGGCGGACTCGGCGCCCCGCGCTCCCTGCAGGTCGTGGTGGACGCGGACCTGGAGGCGGAGGGCGCCCCCGACAACGATCCGCGCCGCATCGGCATCGGTCTGGGCATGGCCGCGCCGACGATCCTCGCCTACGGCACGGAGGAGCAGAAGCGCCGGTACCTGCGGCCGCTGTGGACGGGTGAGGAGGTCTGGTGCCAGCTCTTCAGCGAGCCCGGCGCCGGCTCCGACCTCGCCGCGCTCGGCACCCGGGCCGTCCGGGAGAGTGGGGGAGACTGGGTGGTCAACGGGCAGAAGGTGTGGACGTCCAGCGCGCACGTCGCCCGCTGGGCCATCCTCATCGCCCGCACCGACCCGGACGTGCCCAAGCACCGGGGCATCACGTACTTCATCTGCGACATGACCGACCCGGGCGTCGACGTCCGGCCGCTGCGCCAGGTCACCGGCGAGGCCGAGTTCAACGAGGTGTTCATCACCGACGTCCGCCTCCCGGACTCCCGCCGCCTCGGCGGGATCGGCGACGGCTGGAAGGTCGCGCAGACCACGCTCAACAACGAACGCGTCGCCATCGGCGGTATGCGGCTGCCCCGCGAGGGCGGCATGATCGGCCCGGTCTCCAGGACCTGGCGCGAGCGTCCCGAACTGCGCACCCACGACCTGCACCAGCGACTGCTGAAGCTGTGGGTCGAGGCCGAGGCCGCCCGGCTCACCGCCGAGCGGCTGCGCCAGCAGCTCGTCGCCGGGCAGCCCGGCCCCGAGGGCGCCGGCATGAAGCTCGCCTTCGCCCGCCTCAACCAGGAGATCAGCGGCCTGGAGGTCGAACTCCGGGGTGAGGAAGGGCTGCTGTACGACGACTGGACGATGCGGCGCCCCGAGCTGGTCGACTTCGTCGGCCGTGACGCCGGCTACCGCTACCTCCGCTCCAAGGGCAACAGCATCGAGGGCGGGACCACCGAGGTTCTGCTGAACATCGTCGCCGAGCGCGTCCTGGGCCTGCCCAGCGAACCGCGCACCGACAAGGACGTCGCGTGGAAGGACCTGTCCCGATGACGACACAGCGCACGCAGCCCGACCTGTTGTACTCGGAGGAGGAAGAAGCCCTCCGCGCGGCCGTCCGCGACCTGCTGGCCGACCACTGTGACGCGGCGGGCGTGAGCGTGATCGCACGCGTCGAGTCGGACGCCCCGCACGACATCGTGACGTGGAAGGCCCTCGCGGGAGGAATGGGCCTCGCGGGCCTGCTCGTTCCTGAGGAGCTGGACGGTCAGGGTGCCACCCATCGCGAAGTGGCCGTAGTGCTGGAGGAGTTGGGGCGTGCGGTCGCACCGGTCCCCTATCTGACCAGCGCGGTCGTCGCCACCGAGGCTCTGCTGGAGTGCGGGGCCGACGACCTCCTCTCCCAGCTCGCGTCCGCGACGACGATCGGCGCCCTGGCGGTCTCGCTGAGCGTTACCGCAGGCAGCGCCTACAAGGTCGTACGGTACGAAGGCGGCGCCCTGCACGGGGAGTTGACCGGTATCGCGGACGCGGCCGTCGCCGATGTGCTGCTGGTGCCCGCCGACGACGGGGGCCTGTACGCGGTCGACGCCTCCGCCGTGACCGTCACCCCGCAGGTGTCCCTGGACCTGACCCGGCCGCTGGCGAAGGTGGTCCTCGACGGGGCGCCGGGCCGGCTCCTCGGCGACGCCGAACCCGCCGTACGCCGGGCCCTGCGTTCCGGGGCCGGGCTGCTGGCGTCCGAGCAACTCGGCCTCGCGGAGTGGACGTTGACCGAGACGGTCCGCTACCTCAAGGAGCGCAAGCAGTTCAACCGGCCCGTCGGCGGCTTCCAGGCACTCAAGCACCGCCTCGCGCAGCTGTGGCTGGAGGTCGTCAATCTGCGGGCGGCCGCCCGGAACGCGGCCGACCGGCTCGCCACCGGCAGCGACGACGCCGACCTCGCGGTGGCCGTCGCCCAGGCGTTCGCCGCGCCCGTGGCCGTCCACACGGCCGAGGAGGCGCTGCAACTCCACGGCGGGATCGGCATGACCTGGGAGCACCCCGTCCACCTGTACCTGAAGCGGGCGAAGGCCGACTCCATCGCGTACGGCACGGCGGGCGCCCACCGCGCGGCACTGGCCGAACTGGTCGACCTCCAGGCCCCCTGACGTACCTCACGTACACCCGGAGAAGCGCCGGAAAGCCCGCCCCCGGGGCGGGCTTTCCCATGTGCAGGGGCTGCGCCCCGTGCGGCCGAAGGCGCCGCTCACGGTTTTGTGAACAGGCCGATGCCGTTCGGTACGGCTCGTTCCGTGCCGTCGCTCGGGTGGTTTCGTACGGTGACGGTGCTGGTGCCGGGGGCGCGGGCGACCAGCGTGGAGGAGCCGCCGCCGTCCAGGCTGAACGCGTCGGTGGCACCCGAGTCCCGCATGGCGGCGGCGACCTCGGCGATGGTGAGCCCGGTGCGGTAGGCGGCGGCGCCGTCCAGGGCGAGGAGCAGGAGGCGGTGCCCGTCGTCGGCGATGCCCGCGGCGGTGCGTACCGCCGAGGTCGTGTTGTCGAGGCCCGGGAGCGGCAGGCCGCCCCGTAGGACCGGGTAGCCGCCGAGCGCGAAGGCGTACGGGATCCCGGTGGAGGCGACGAGGAGGTGCCGTACCTCCACCGCGTCGCCGGGGGAGAGCTTGCGCAGCTGCTGGGCGCCCGCCTCGCGCCCGACGAGGACGGTGGCGCCGGCCGCGATGGCGCCGCTGCCGGGGGTGCCGGCCGAGCCGACCACGCGGCCGTTTTCGACCAGCACCTCGTGGGTGTCGGTGCTGCACGGCGCCGCCCGGTCGGTGTCCGTGCCGCAGACGGCGCGCAGCCGGGAGACGCTGCCCCAGTCCGTGGTGAACGCCCCTACGGAACCGACGGGCAGGGCGTACTGGTTGAGGCCCCGGAGCGGGAGAACGCCCCCGGCGGTGGTGACGGAACCGTCGAGGGCGACCCTGTCGAGGCGGGCCGTGCCGTCGGTGGTGACGCCCAGCACGTCCAGGGTGCTCGTGCCGGGCGGCAGGGCCGGGCCGAAGCGCTGGCCCTTCGGCACGGCGGCCTTGAGCGCGTGCCCGCCGGCGATCGCCGGCCCGACCGGAGCCCCGGTGGCAGCGACACCGGGGTGCTGGGTCTCGGTGTTGTTGAAGAAGTCGCCGTTGATCCCGGCCACGGCACCCGCCGAGGTGGCCAGCCGGGACACGGTCGCCCGTGCGGCCACCTTCCCCGGGTACAGCAGCCCGACGCCCACCTGGCGGTTGCGCAGGTCGACGCTGAGCACATGGGCGTGCGTCACGCCCTTGGCGGCCCGGATGTCGAAGTGGGTGTACTCGATGCCCGGCGCGACGGCGACGGCCCTGGGCGCGCCACTGGCCGGTGCGGCGCCCATGAGGGCCGCGCCGGCCAGCACACTCCACGCCGACAGAACCGTCAGTACCGCTCTTGACCGTCGAGCACGACGCGTCACGGCGCCCCCTGATGTCTCGTCAACTGTTCCAGGACCCAGGGGGAGTGCACCAGACGACTACCGGCCGGGCGGCGGCTCGGCCCCGACGACGCGCGAACGGATGAGGAAACGCACCCCTTCGGGTGCTTCCAGGGAGAAACCGCTGCCCCGCCCCGGTACGACGTCGACGATCAGCCGGGTGTGGCTCCATGCCTCGTACTGGCCGCGGGACATCCAGAACCCGATCGCCTCGTCGATCCCGTCGACGGTCAGCTCCGCGAGGAGGACGTCCGAGTTTCCCGTACGGAACTCGCCGTCCGGGTAGCACATGGGGGCGCTGCCGTCGCAGCAGCCGCCCGACTGGTGGAACATCAACGGGCCGTGGGCCGCCCGCAGCCGCCGTAGGAGATCGGCGGCCGCGGGTGTCAGCTCTACACGCGGGACAGCATCCATGGACGGCAGTGAACGGCACGCCAGGTTGCGAGGACGTTGCGTGCCCCGGGACGAGCGGTCAGCTCTCCGGCCGGCCGCCGGCACGGTTGCGGCGGCGCAGCAGGAGCAGGCCGCCCGCCAGGGCCGCGACTCCGCCCGCGGCGGTCCAGGCGGGGAAGTCGGTGGTGCCGGTCGCGGCCAGGTCCTCGCCCCGGCCGCCCTGGGCGCTCGCGGTGGGGGACGGGGAGACGGACGGCGCGCCCTTCTTCGAGGTGGCGCCGGACCCCGAGCCGGACGCGGCCGTGGAAGCCGACGGTGGCGCGCTCGCCTCGGCGGCCGTGGCCCTGTCCCGGGTGAACGCCAGGGTGCCGAAGCCCAGCTGGTCGTAGCCGCCACTGTTGGGGCCGTAGTCGCCGCCCCCGCCCTCGGGGGCGGCCTTGGCCGCGATGCGGGTGAGGTAGGAGGCGTCGAGGCCCCGGCGCCCGGTGTAGTGGTTGGCGATCATGGCCCAGATGGGGCGCGTCATGTTCGGGTCGACGCCGGCCGTGTCGGACGCGGTCTCCCTGCCGGACCAGCCGTTGATCGCGCCCTTCGCACGGGTGTTGGCGGTGTAGGCCACCTCGCCGCCCAGGCTCCACCTGGCGACGTACTGGGCGCCCTTGAGGAAGCGGTTGTCGTCGTAGCCGTACAGGTCGATGCCCTGGTTCCAGGCCATCTCGCAGAAGGTGCCCATCAGGCCGACGCCCAGCAGCGCGTGGCCCTGGTCGCGGCCGGCCTCCAGCCATTCGGCGAGGCCGTCGTCGTGGACGACGGGGATGGCCTTCTTGACCGCGCCGAGACCCTCACCGTTCTTGAAGTAGTCGACGGCGCGGGCGACCTGGGCCCTGTCGTCGCAGAAGACGCCGGTGGCCAGGACGCACGCCATGTTGGCGAGGTCCCAGTTGGGCCAGTAGTTCGTGACGACGGCGCCGTTGTGCCTGACCAGGAAGTCGTCGCTGAGCGGGGCGAAGACACCGCTCAGCATCTCCTGGAAGCGGTCGAGTGCGAAGTCGGGGTGGTCGCGGACGAGTTCGGCGGCGTTGGCGATCTGGTAGCCGTACAGCCCGGCGGCCAGGAAGCGGTCGGCGTTGCCCGCCAGGGAAGTGAGCTTCGCCGACCAGTCGTTGAGGATCGCCACGGCGGTGTCGGCGTACGCGGACTCGCCGGTGATGTGGTGGCGCAGGCCGTTCTGGTAGGCGGCGTGGATGTCGTTGTAAAGGATCACGTAGTTCTGGCCGGTGCCGCCCCGGACCACGGTCGCCTGCGGGTTGGCCTTCCAGCCGCTCCGCGCGTGCCGGTTGGCGGTCAGCCTGGCGAACCCCGCCGTGTGGGGCTGGGCGCCCGCCTTCACCTTGGCCGCCATCCGGGCCAGGTCCGCCCCGGTGTGGAGCAGACCGGGGTGCGCGAAGGCGCCGCCCGCCGCGGAGGCGGGCGCCGCCGCCAGGCCCGTGCCGATTCCCAGACCCGCCGTGCCCGCGGCGATACCGGCGATCTTCAGCGTGCTCCGGCGGCTGATCTCTGCTGTCACGTGGGGGTCCTCGGGTCTCGGGTACGGGTCGTGGCTCGTGCCCGCGTCGGCCCGCGCGGGTGACTACGAACAGGAGACGCACCGGCCCCGGGCGGATAACAGAAATCCGGGGCGGTGCGTCCGTCGTGGTGTTCCCGTGGTGCGCGGTGGTGTCAGGCGCCCGGCGTCCAGCCGCCCAGCCAGTCCGCCACCTCCTGGTCGGCGGCCTGGGCGTCCGTCAGCTGCGGGCGGTCGGCGCTCGCGCTGCCCGAGCCCGCGCCGGTGTTCTTGTACTCGGCGAAGCGGTCGTCCTTCCAGGAGAAACCGCCCATGTCGGACCAGGGCTTGGGCCTGATCGCGGCGCTGAGCGTGCTGTTGCGGACCGTGGCCTGCGGGTCAACGGTCGTGGAGCCGCCGGGGTGCCAGTTGCGGCCGAGGGAGAAGCTGGCGGCGGACACGTCGCCGTTGACGGTGGAGCGGTTGATCAGGATGCCCTTGCGGTTCGCGGGCGTGCTCGGCGCGGTGATGTATCCGCCGGAGGTGCCGTCCCAGCGCTTCTTCAGGGTGATGACCGACCTGTCGACGACCACCGTGGCCCGGCCGAAGATGAAGTCGACGTTGCCCGTGACGTAGGAGTTGGCGATGTAGACCCGGCCGAGCTTGTCACTGGCGGCCGTCTCCAGTTCCAGTGTGTCCTGGTCGCCGTTGACGATGACCCCGTCGAGGACGATCCGGTCGGCCTGCGTCAGCAGTGCCACCGCCTGGTGGCCGATGACGGACTGGTTCGCGGCCTCGTCGAAGTCGTTGGTGACGGTCAGGTTGCGCACCTGGGAGTCGTCGGACTGGATGGACATGGTGGCGCTGCCCGGTGTGCCGTAGCCGCCCGAGCCGTCCGGCTTCGGCGTCCCAGCCGCGTTGCCGTACACGATCGTCGTGTCCTTGCGGCTGCCGCCCGAGCCCTGGATGGTGACGTGCGGCTTGTTGGAGGGGACCTTGACGACCTCCCGGTACGTGCCCGGCGCGACCGAGATCACCACACGCGAGGCGTTGTTCGCGGGCACCGCGTCGACGGCCTTCTGCACGCTGGTGTACTGGCCGCTGCCGTCCTTGGCGACGGTGAGCGTGGTGGCCGCGGCGGCCTTGGCCGTCGCCGTCGTACCGATCGAAGCACGCGGTCCCGCACCGGACTTGAGGAGGGCGGGCACGTCGGCCGCCTTGTCGAGGGTGTAGGCGTAGTACGTCTTCGGGTCGAAGGCCGTACCGCCGCTCTCATTGCGGCCGGAGGTGCCGGAGAAGACGTTGCCGCGCTGGACCAGGGCGGCCGTCGCGTCCTTGGTGACCGGGTTCCGCATGCCCTGGAAGTAGCTGTTCTCCAGGACCATCCTCGTGTTGCCGCGCGCGTAGTTGCCGTACGACGAGGTGATGTCCGTGCCGGACACGTCCTCCAGGAAGTTGTTGTACAGGTGCGCGTGGGCCACGTTGTCGGTGGAGGGGTTGCGCTGCTCGGTCTCGCGGAACCAGTTGTGATGGATCGTCAGGTCGGCGGTGGTGTTCGTGGTCCAGCCGATGCCGAAGGTCTTGTTGTTCTGGCTCAGTCTGTTCCAGGACACCGTGACGTACGTGGTGTCCTTGCGGCTGTCGATGAGGCCGTCCGCCATGTGCCGCAGATCGTTGTGGTCGATCCAGACGTGGTGGGCGCCGTCCATCTGGATCGCGTCGAAGTCGTGGTCCTTGTCGTTCCAGGTGCCCTGGTAGGAGTCACGGATCGTCAGGTTGCGGATGATGACGTTGTGGACGCCGGAGCCGAGGAAGAAGCCGCCGCCCACGATCTGGCCAGAGGTGCCGGAGCCGACGATCGTCTTGTCGGAGGCGACCTTGATCTCCTTGCCCACCGGGTTCATGTCGATCGTCGCGGCCACCACGATGACGTACGGCTCGGCGGCGGTCGCGTACTTCTCCAGGTCGGCCAGGGTCTTCACGGTGACCGTCTTTCCGTCCCGGCCGCCGTAGGTCCCGTTCTGGCCCAGCGCGTTCACCGAGGCGAAGCCGTCGGCCGTCTCGGTGGCCCAGCCGGTGGTGGCCGCCGCCGCCCGGGGCTGGGCGTCCTCGCCGAACACGCCGAAGACCGTGCCGTAGGCCATGGTCCCGGCGGCGGCCAGGGCCAGGGGGACACCGGCCACGAGGGCGGTCTTCCTTCTGCGGTGGCGGGCCTTGCCGTTGTTCTCGCTCACGCGTCGCTTCCGATCCGTGCGGGGGAGGGTCGTCAGCCGAGCAGTCGCCGCCGGATGCGAAGAGGTTGCCGTGACTTCCGGTACGAGCACTTCCGGTGCGAATTCCAGACAGGGGAACGGAAGTTCGGGTCGGGGCCGGAGATGGCCGAGAATCGACCCCCGATCACGGGGTGGAACGGTCCATGTCCCTGGGGCCGGGTCCGCGGCGGCCGTTGACACGTGCACGCAGGTCAGAACCGGGCCGTTACAGCAACACATCGATTCCGTTGTTCACTTGACTACCGGGCGTCACACGCGATTGGCTCCGCCCAGCGAAAGTCAGCCAGTAGCCGCACGTCATCGCGGTGATGACGGGTATTTCGCTCTCCCAGACCTCCCACCCCGGTCGCACAGCGAGGTGCCGCGCTCCCATGAACCCACCGCCCGCGTCCCACAGGATCTTCACAGCCTTCCGTGCCGCGGCGCTCGCCGCCGCCGTCTGTCTCACCGTCGCCGGCTGCTCGGTGTTCGGCGGCTCGGAGGCCGATTCGGACGCGGACGGGTCGGGTGCCCCGGGTGGCGGGATGAAGGTCGCGCTGATCACGCACAGCGCCGAGGGCGACGCCTTCTGGGACCTGGTCCGCAAGGGAGCGGAGGCCGCGGCCGCGAAGGACGGCATCGAGCTGACCTTCGTCAGCGACCCCGACCCCGCGGGGCAGGCGAAACTGGTACGGGACGCGATCGCCGACAAGGTCGACGGCATCGCGGTGACCCTCGCCAAGCCGCAGGCGATGCGGGGCGCGGTCGCAGAGGCCCGCGCGGCGGGCATACCCGTGGTGGGTCTCAACTCCGGCATCGACGCCTGGCAGGCACAGGGTCTGCTGGGCTTCTTCGGGCAGGACGAGAGCGTCGCCGGACGGGCGCTCGGCAACGAACTCGACGCCCGCGCCGCCAAGCACGCCCTGTGCGTCATCCACGAGCGGGGCAACGTCGCCATCGAGGCCCGCTGCGCCGGCGTGCGGAAGTCCTTCGGCGGCCAGACGGACAACCTCTACGTGGACGGCACCGACATGGACGCGGTGACCGACTCGATCGCCGCGAAGCTGCGCCAGGACCCGACCATCGACGAGGTCGTCACGCTCGGGGCGCAGTTCGCGCTCGCCGCCGTGGACTCCGTGGACGACGCGAACAGCGAGGCCCAGGTCGCCACGTTCGACCTCAACAAGGACCTGGTCAAGGCCGTGAAGAGCGGCGACATCCAGTTCGCGGTGGATCAACAGCCGTACCTGCAGGGCTACCTCGCCGTCGACGGGCTGTGGCTCTACAAGACCAACGGCAACACCAGTGGTGGGGGCGTCGAGCCCGTGCTCACCGGCCCCGCGTTCGTGACCAGGAAGAACATCGCCGGAATCGCCGGGTTCGCGGCGAACGGGACCCGTTGACGTGCGGCGCCCGGAGCTCGGCGAGACCTCCGGCCGTCGGCGGTCCCGGGGCCGCCGCGCCCGGGCAAACGGAACCTTCCGTTCGGGCATAACCGCACCACGGAACCCAAGCATCCGGAACGGTCGTGTAACGGCGACGCCAAACTTCCGACCACCCCTGCGACGTGCGCTCACTTGTGCGGATAACATCCTGCGCATCCCCTGTGCGCCCTACTGACAGGTGTCCACCCGCCGATTCCGGACCCCTGTCGCCCCACCCCCCGATCCCTTCCGCTCTTCGCCAACCGCCCCAAGGACGACGATGCCCTCACGGACCGGCGCCCGTCGCCGTCTCGGCTCCATACGTCTCTCGCTGATCCTCCTGGCTCTGATCCCCAGCGTCACGCTGGCCGTGAGTTGGGGTGTGACGACGACCCAGATGTTCTCGGAGGGACTGCGGCTGCGGACGCAGACCGGACTGAGCAAGTCCACCGGCGCCATGGGAACCGAGGCGACCCTCGCCCTGCAGCGCGAACGCGCCCTGTCGGCCGCCTACATGGCCACCCCCGGCAGCTCCATGGCTGCCCTGGAGCAGCAGCGCCGGCAGACCGACAAGGCGGTCGCGAAGCTCGTCGCACATTCGGGCGCCATGGAGGAGGTCCCCGAGCGCATAGGTGACCGGCTGTACTCGGTGATGGCCGGCTCCGGCAGCCTGGAGTACTACCGGGGCCAGGTGGACAGCCCCACCGACATCACCCCCGAGCAGATCCTCGGCCAGTACACCGAGATCATCGACGGCCAGATCCACGCCTTCCAGGCGCTCTCCCAGGTCGACGACGGTGACCTCACCTCGCAGGCCGGCCCGCTCATCACCCTCGAACAAGCCGCGGAGCTGGTCTCCCAGGCCGACGCGATCCTCACCCTCAACTGGCCCTCGGGAGAGCTCGACGAGGCGAGCCGGAACCACTTCGCCCAGGTGGTCAACGCCCGGCGCTGGCTCGTCGACGACCAGCTCATCCACACGGTGGAGGGCGAGGTGAAGACCGAGATCGAACGGATCATCCAGGGCAAGGACTGGCAGGCGCTGCAGGCCGTGGAGGACCAGGTCCTCTCGGCCCACACGACGGGCACCGGGGAGTCCCGCAGGACCAGGCTGCCGCACTCCCAGGCACGCTGGGACGCCGCGATGACGAAGCTGTCCGTCCAGTACGAGCAGCTGATCCGGGCGCAGACCCAGGGCCTGTTGGACCGCAGTGGAGAGGAGGCGCGCGGTCTGCTGATCACGGCCGGCTCGCTGAGCGCCGGCGGACTCGCCGCGCTGCTGGTGTGCGTCGTGATGTCCTGGCGCATCACCCGTTCCCTGTCCCGTCGGCTCGCCGGCCTCAGGACGGCCACCCTCAGCCTCGCCGAGGAGCGGCTGCCCGACGTCGTCGCCCGCCTCGACCGGGGCGAGAAGGTCGACGTGGACGCCGCCGCGGCCCCGTTGGACTACGGCACCGACGAACTCGGCCAGGTCGCCAAGGCGTTCAACGCCGCCCAGCGCACCGCCGTGCACACCGCCGTGGAACTGGCCGACACCCGGCGCGGCTTCCAGCGCGTCATCCTCGGCATCGCCCGGCAGAGCCAGAACCTCGTCAACCTCCAGCTCACCAAGCTCGACAAGCTGGAGCGCCAGCACCAGGACCCGGAGATCCTGAAGGGCCTGTACGAGCTGGACTCCACCGCGAGCCAGCTGCGCCGCTACGAGGAGAACCTGGTCATCATCAGCGGCGAGCGGCCCGGCCGCAGCTGGACCGACCCGGTCGCGCTGATCGACATCCTGCGCAGCGCCGTCGGCGAGGTCGCCGAGTACCAGCGGGTGGAGGTGCACGCCGACGACGAGGTGTGGATCGCCCCGCCCGCCGTGGCCGACGTGATCCACCTCCTCGCCGAGCTCATCGACAACGCGACCACGTACTCGCCCGCCCCCAGCCCGGTCAGCGTCCGCGCCGCGATCGTCGCCAAGGGGCTCGCCCTCGAAGTGGAGGACCGGGGACTCGGCATGTCCGGGGAGGACTACGCCGCGTTCAACGCCCAACTGGCGGTGCCCCCGCAGTTCGACGTGGTCGCGCTCGCCGACGACCTCAGGCTCGGCATGTTCGTCATCGCCCGGCTCGCCACCCGGCACGGCATCACCGTCACCCTGCGCGCCTCGCCGTACGGCGGCACCACCGCGATCGTGCTGATCCCGGACGAGACCGTGGTCCGCGAGGCCCCCGCCCCCGACGAGGACGGCACCGACGCTGCCGAACAGCCCGTACGCGCCTCGCTCTTGGCCGCCCGGGTCGCCCCGGCCGCCGCGGAGCCGGACCCGGAGCCCGAACCCGTACGGCAGGAAGCGGACCGCGCGCCCGAGGAACAGCCCGTCATGAACGGGAAGGCCGCCGACCCCGTCAAGGACGCGAACGGGACACGGCCGGCCGCCGCGCGGAAGTCCCCGGCCGGGAAGAACGGCGGCCTGACGCCGTTGCCCCGCCGGATCCCGCAGACCAGCCTCGCCGCCGAGCTGATGGAGGAGTCGGGCCCCTGCCCCGAGGGCGACGCCGACGAATTCACGGCCGAGCGCGCGGCCTCCTCACTCGCCTGCTTCCAGCGCGGAACCCTCCAGGCACGTGACGACGACGAGGAACCCGAGTACGCATCAGGGGAGGCATCCGCATCCGACGACCCAGGAGACCGGATATCCGCCTCCGGCACCTGACGTCCCATCGACTCCCCAAGCAGACCGCTCATTGAAGGACACAGAGATGACACGCCCCATCCCCGCCACGCACAGCCAGCTCGACCAGCTGCTCACCGGACTGGTGGACCGGGTCGCCGAGGTCGACCACGCCGTCGTGCTCTCCGAGGACGGACTGGTCGTCAGTAAATCCACCGCGTTCCTGCGCGACGACGCCGAGCGGCTGGCGGCGACCGCGTCCGGGCTGATGAGCCTCAGCAAGGGCGTCAGCATGGACTTCCGCGGCGGCCCCGTACGCCAGTTGCTCATCGAGATGGGCAACGCCTTCCTGATCCTCACCAACGCCGGACCCGGCGCCAACCTCGCCGTGCTGACCCGGCAGGGCGCGGACGTCGGCGTGGTGGCGTACCAGATGAACATGCTGGTGAAGAAGATCGGCGAGCACCTCAGCGCGGCCCCACGCGCCGGTGTCGTCGCGGCCGACAGCGGCGAGTGAGGTGAACGGAGGCGACGCGGCGGGCCGGCTGGTTCGCCCGTTCACCCTGACGGGCGGCCGGACCCGGCCCGCCCGTGGCGACTTCACCCTCATCACCATGGTGACGGCCGTGGACCCGCAGCCGGCCGGGGGCACCCGGCCGCAGCCGGAGCAGGCCCGGATCCTCAGACTGTGCGCGAAGCCGATCGTCGTGGCGGAGCTGGCCAGCAAGCTCGACCTCCCGGTGAGCGTGGTCGCCATCATGCTCTGCGACCTGCTGGAAGCGGGCCGGATCAGCGTGCGCCAGCCACGGCTGATCTCCCGCGCCCCCGACCTGGACCTGCTGAAGAAAGTGAGGGACGGCCTTGGCCGGCTCTGACCCCACCCTCCAGGGGATTTCGGCTCCCGACACGGTGAAGATCCTCGTCGCCGGCGGATTCGGCGTCGGAAAGACGACCATGGTCGGGTCGGTCAGCGAGATCGTCCCGCTGCGCACCGAGGAACCCCTCACCACGGCCGGTCTCGGCGTCGACGATCTCCACGGCATCCCCGAGAAGCACGCCACCACGGTGGCCCTCGACTTCGGCCGGATCAGCATCGGCCAGGACCTCGTGCTCTATCTGTTCGGCACGCCCGGACAGCAGCGGTTCTGGTTCATGTGGAACGACCTCGCGATCGGCGCCCTCGGCGCCGTCGTCCTCGTCGACGTGCGCCGCCCCGAGTCCAGCTTCGCCGCCATCGACTTCTTCGAACGCCGCAAGATCCCCTTCGTCATCGGTGTCAACGGCTTCCACGGCGAGCACCCCTACGAGCCCGACGACATCCGCGAGTCCCTGGCCCTGCCCGAGAACACCCCGGTGCTCCTCTTCGACGCCCGCGAACGCACCTCGTGCCGCGACGTCCTGATAGCCCTCCTGGACCGGCTGATCGCCGCCTCGGCCCGCTGAGGGCCGGGCGGCGGAGCCGTCGGGGCCGGCGCCGGATTGCCTGGCCTCGGCGTTCCGGTTGGGCCGGCTGAGCCGGACTGGTCGTCATGGCCGTGGCTGTCGGCCGAAGAGGCCGTCGCGGTCGCCGAACCGCCGAAAGAGCGTGCCCTTTCCCACGCCGGCCGCTTCGGCGACCTCCCGCATGGTCACCTGCTCGGGTCCCCGCTCGACGGCCGGCAGCGCCGCCGCCTCCAGCAACCGGGCACGGTTGCGGGCGGCATCCGATCTCTCGGCGGTGACGCCGACCGCTGCGTTGTCCGCCGTCCCGGCCACGCTGATCACGACGGAGGCGCCGCGCCTGCCGACCGTAGGGCCGGCGGCGCCTCCTTCATGCAGCCACTGGACGTCGGCGTAGCTGACGAACCGATCGGGATGCGCCCGCGTTGAGACGATGGCCCGGACATCGGGGTCGCCATCGACCCGGTCCATCAGCTCGTACAGCTTTTCGGCTATGTCACCCTCAAATCAGGGGTGTACGGGTTCAGAAGGCGGCCGGGGCGGCGGTCGAGAGGTCGGCAGCCGGGCCGTCGGCCTTGGACTGGCGGGGCATCAGGAACGCGAGTGCCGCGGCCAGGGCGACCGCACCGGCTCCGACCCACAGAGCAGGGATCAGACCGTCGACGAATCGCGTAGCGGACTCGTAGCCGCCCTGGGCGGAGAATACGGCGGCCAGGGTGGCGACGCCGATGGCGCCGCCGACCTCACGGATGGCGTTGTTGGCACCGGAGGCGATGCCTTCTTCCTCGGGGCGGACGGTGCTCATGACGAGGTTCGCGGACGGGGCGAAGAACATTCCCATGCCGACTCCGCAGACGATCAGGGCCGGCAGCAGGGAGGTGTACGACACGTCAGGTTCGACAGCCAGTGCCCAGAGCCCCAGGCCCACGGCGTTGAGGGCCATCCCCACCGCGACGACCGGTTGGCCGCCGATGCGGTCGGAGATCGCGCCTGCGATCGGCCCGGCGATCATGGGCATGGCGGTCCAGGGCAGCATGCGCACGCCTGCTTCCATCGGCGAGTAGCCGCCGACGGTCTGCAGGTACTGGCTGAGGAGGAAGATCGACCCGAACATGCCGAGGAGCATCAGCAGGCTGGCCGCGTTGATGGCGCTGAAGGAGCGGTGGCGGAAGAGGCGCATCGGCAGCATCGGGTGCTCGACGCGCTGTTCCCACAGGACGAAGCCGACGAGCAGGGCAGTGCCCGCGATGAAACCGCCCAGCACCGGGGCGCTGGTCCAGCCGTCGACGTTGCCGCGGATCAGGGCGTAGACGATGCCGAACAGACCGCCGCTGGCCAGGACCGTGCCGACGAGGTCGAGGCTCGGGGCGGGGCCGTGGCTCTCCTTGAGCCGCAGCAGGGCGAGCGGCATCAGGATCAGCCCGAGCGGGACGTTCACCCAGAAGATCCACTGCCAGGAGATGTGCTCGGTGAGCGTGCCGCCGATCAGAGGTCCGGTGGCGACGGCGACGCCGCTGGCCGCGCCCCAGACACCGAAGGCCGCGCCGCGTCGCTCGGGCGGAACGGCGGCCGAGAGCAGGGTGAGTGTCAGGGGCGTCACGATCGCGGCTCCGACACCCTGCGCGGCGCGGGCGGCGATGAGTTCGTTCATCCCCGGTGCGAGCGCGGCCGCGGCGGAGGCGGCGGTGAAGATGCCGAGCCCGAGGACGAACAGCCGTCGCCGCCCGAACCGGTCACCCAGCGAGGCGCCGAACATCAGCAGGACCGCGAAGGTGAGGGTGTAGGCGCTCACCGTCCATTCGAGGTCCTCAAGTGCGCCGCCGAGGTCCTCACGGATCGAGGGCAGGGCGGTGGTGACGATCAGGTTGTCGAGCGCGGTGATGAATCCCGCCGCGCTGGTGATGACCACGGCCCAGAAGGCGGAGCCGCTCCGGGCGGGCTGCTGGTGTTGCTGCTGTGACATGACATTCCTATGTCAGACGGAACGAGTGACAGGCCAACAGAGGGCATGGCCGTCGCCATGTCGTCCCTCCTGCGGTGGGGCGCGCGCAGTGATCACGCCCGACGCTACGGGCGGAGGGCCGGAAGCGGATCCGTCACCGCATCTGTCATGGGTTGCTGAATGCCGGGTATGGCACGGCGGTCGCGGACACCGGTCATCGCGCGCCGACGCCGCGCGCATCGACTTCGAGAACGAGCTGCGTTTGCCGCGCTGAGCTCACGGTGCCCCATGAGCGGCTTGTTGGCAGTTCTTACCCGTCGCGCGCCGGGGCCGTGCACGCCCATGACGCGCCGGCCTGGCTGCGCGAGTTCCCGGCGCTGCGGGTCCCGCACGGTGTGGCTGCAAAACCATCACCGCACTGTGGCCGAGGCCGGGCGGGAGGTGACACGGCTGGAGAGCGAGGACCCTCCCGACGAGCAGACTCCGGCCGGGTCTTCCGCACGAACACGGACGCACCCTGCGGTCCACAGCAGGGCCTTTGGTGGCCCGGCTACAAGGTCCAAGCGGTGTACGTGGAAGACCTCGCGGTGAACGGTCTCGGCATGACCCGGCCGGCCAAGTCGGTGCCCGACGCCGGATGGTCCGCGTTCGTGACGATGCTGGAGTACGAGGCGGCCCGGTACGGGCGCACCTTCGCCCGCGTGCCGCGGTTCTTCCCTTCCTCGCAACTCTGCTCGGCGTGCGGTGTGAAGGACGGCCCGATGCCCCTCGCCGTCCGCGAGTGGACGTGCGCCAACTGCAAAAACGTCCACGACCGCGACATCAACGCCGCACTCAACATCAGGACCGAAGGACGCAAGAACGTCGCCGGAGGACGTGCGGAGACGCAAAACGCCTGCCGAGGGTGAGCAAGACCCTCCGCGCAAGTGGAGGGCATCGCCCGATGAAACAGGAACCCGACTCAAGGCGAGCCGCTGTCAGCGGACGCCAGGGAGGGAATCTCCCCCTTCAGGGGGAGAGGACGTCAACGTGCGAGGAACTCGAGAGCCGTCTCCACGAACTGCCGGTGGAACTGGAAGATGCCGCCATGGCCGGCGTCGGGATAGACCACCAGCTCGCTGTTCGGCAGTCGCTGGGCCAGGTCGTACGAGTTCTTCGTCGGCACCATCCTGTCGTGCTCGCCATTGGCGACGAGTACGGGCTGCTGGATGACCGAGAGATCGTGGGGCTTCTCCAGGCCCCAGCGGTGAATGGCCTTGAGCTGGTTGCTGTACGCGATGAGGGACATCGCCTTGTCCCGGTCGGCGGTGCGCTCCTTCAAACGGGCCACGAACTCCTTGCCGGCCCGACGCCCGCCCGCGGTGCGGGTGAAGAAGAGGAACTGCTTCACGTCCTGGAAGGTGAGCAGGGATCGGACGGTGTCGAGATGGGACAGCACCGTCACGTTCTTGATGCCCTCGCCGCCCGCGGGGCCGGTGCCGCTGAGGATCAGCTTGCGGACGAGCTGCGGGTCGGTCTGCACGATCACCTGGGCGATCATGCCGCCCATCGAGAAGCCGTGGATGTCGACGTGCTCCAGTCCGAGCGCCCGGATGAAGGTGACGGCGTCCTTCGCCATCTCCTGGATGGTGCGCGGCGTCGAACCGGTGGAGGCGCCGACACCTCTGTTGTCGAAGGTGATGACGTGGTGCTTTGCGGCGATGCCGTCGACGACCCGGGGGTCCCAGTTGTCGAGGACTCCGTAGAGATGGTTGAGGAAGACCACCGGGACGCCGGACCGGGGGCCGAGCTCGCGGTAGGCGAAGGTCACTCCGCCGGCGGTGATGGTGCGGGTCGGCGCGTTCTCGTACGACGTCACGGCGTCGCCTCGTACTTCCTGTGAGTCGTTCACGGTCGTGCCCTTCGGGGTGAGGGTTTCTGCGAGGGCGCCGTCCCCTCCTCTTGGAGTGCGGCGTCCCCTCGACTATTAAAGTATGGCCGTAATTCTATGAACCCGCAAGCCCGCCGACCGAACGAGATGCAGATCCCGACCGAAGGACGAGAACCGATACCCCGCACGCAGAAAGTGCCTTCCGTCTGGACCGACAGAACCTCTCGACAAGGTTCATCGTCCAAGCTCAGAAGGCACTTTCAGGTTTTTCGCCCCGCGTCCGGCCTCGTCCCGACCGAAACGCCGAGGCTAGGGACGGACCTCCTCGCGCACCAGGCCGGCCACGTGGTCGGTGATGGTGTCGAGGATGTCCGTCCAGGTCGTGTCGTCGCCGAGTACCAGGAAGTTCAGGGTGAGGCCGTCCGTCATGGCGGCCAGGTAGCGGGCCAGCACGGGGACGGGCACCGTCAGTTCGAACCCCATGGACAGCCGCAGCTGCGCGATCAGGTCGGCGTAGGTGTCGCAGTACATCTCGTACTGCCGCCGCGCCAGATGCTCGAACCCGGGCTCCCGCAGGGCGTACTGGGTCAGCTCGTAGGTGAGCATGTGCTCGCCCGGGTGGGCGGACACATGGTCCCAGTACGCCTGGAAACCGGCCCGGACGGTCTCCCTGAGCGTCTCCCGGGGCCGGATCGCGTCCCGCACCAGCGTCACGTAGTGCCCGGTGATGGTGGTGATGACGGACTCGATCAGCTCCTGCTTCGACTCGAAGCAGTAGTGGAAGACGCTCAGTGACACGCCCGCCTCGGTGGCGATGGACCGGGTCGTCGTCCTGGGGACGCCGTCCCGGGTCATCGCGCGGATCGCGGCCTCGGTGAGCTGTCTGCGTCGCTCGGCCGACGGCAAGCGTGCCATGTGGATACCTTCCCCCGTCGTGTGCGGTCAGCCGCTGAAGACGCCGACCTCGTAGAGGGAGTAGCCCCAGTCCGTACCGCGGTCGGTCCCCAGCATCCGAACATATCTGGCCGTCACACCGGAGAACGTGGCCGTGTCCAGACCGCCGTCACCCGAGGTCGTGGACCACACGGTCTTCCAGGTCGAGCCGTCGGTGGAGACGTCGATCTGGTAGGCCTTGCCGTAGGCCCGCTCCCAGTCCAGCGTGACCTTCTTGATCACGCGTGAGGAGCCGAGGTCCAGCTTCAGCCACTGGCTGTCGCTCCAGTCGCTCGCCCAGCGGGTGCCGCTGTCGCCGTCCACCGCCCGGCCGGGCTGGTAGCTGGTGACGGGGTTCGACTCGGACGAACTGGCCGTCGCCGTCACACCCTTGGCGAGGTTCACGCCCGCCTGGTGGCTTTCGGAGGAGCCCCAGGTGTCGAGGTAGGACTCGGCGCCCTTGAAGAGGTCGTCCACGACGCCCTGGCCGCCGACGAGCCGGATGTCCTCGATCCAGTCCGGGATCATGCCGACATGGGCGGCACCGTCGGTGTTGTAGTTGAAGGTGCGCGTACCGGTGGTCTGCTTGTCGATGGTGGAGCCGCCGTCGACGCTCTTGAAGGGGTACGTCACCGGGTTGGAGGTGGCGGCGCCGCGCGGGGCGGGGTGGTCGCCGATGCCGTTGAAGTCGGTGCCGTAGCCGTAGCCCACGTTGTACTTGGTCCGCAGCGCGTCGGTGCGCTTGGCCTCCGTGCTGAACTCCTCGGAGCCGTGCATGTACTGGGCGACGAAACCGCCGAGGGAGTAGACCCGCTCGGTCCAGTTCAGGTCCATCCAGCTGTGCGAGGACAGGACGCCCGGGTAGGACGCGGCCTCGAACATGTCCAGGGCCTGGCCGGTGGCCTTGACACTCATGTGGTCGATCTCGAGCATCATCTTGCGCTTCATCATGCCCTGCACGGCGTACTCACCGAGATCGGTGAGCCCCCGGACGTTGCACTGCGCGTTCTCGTCGTAATCCGGCACCTCGGTGCCCGCCGGCAGGTCCGCTTCGGCCTCCGTGGACGCCTCACCGATCGGGTTGTCCTTCTGCGGGCCCTTGCACTTCTCCGTCTGCCAGAAGGTGCCGGTCGACAGGAACTGGCCGACGTTGATGGCCGTACCGAGGCCGTGCTCGTCGAAGCGGACGCCGCACAGCGCGTTGTCGAACTTGTGGCACAGGAACATGCTGCGCACGCCCAGGCCGTACAGCTCGTCGAGCCCCTTGTCGATGTCCGCCTTGCTGCACTGCGCGATGTCGAGGATCTGCTTGCAGCCGAACGGCTCGGACGTCTCCACGCCCAGCACCACGGCGAGCTTGCCCTGCGCGATGACGGTACGGGCCTGCGCGCTGTCGGTGACGATCCGGAACCAGCCCTTGCCGGTGCCGCCGTACTGCGCGTCGATGTAGTCCTGAAGGGCGTACGACAGCTTCGCCTGCAGCCGGATCGAGGTCATCTCGTCGCAGCTGCGGTCCTTGAACGGGTAGATCGAGCAGATCATCCCGTTGGTGACCAGGTCGTTGACCAGCACCCGCTGACCGCCGCGCCAGGCGCGCTCGATCCAGGCGTAGTAGTTGGCCTGGTGCGTCATCGAGTCGTACGCCGGCCAGTCCTTGAACGTCGGGTAGCCGACCGGGTCGTGCTTGCCGTCACCGCCGTGGGTGATGTAGTCGAACAGTGCGAGGCTGCCGTCCGGGTAGTGCTCCGGACAGTCCTTCAGCGCGTCGGCGATGCCCGACGTCGAGAACACCTTGCCGCAGATGAGCCGGCCGCCGAACGCCTCGTTGGAGAACAGGTGGTTGTGCGCGTCGACGAACCCGCGCACGTCGCCGCCCGAGGTGGTGCCCTTGAACGGCTCGCCCGTCACGTTGATCTGGGAGTCGGGCGACGGCCGCGAGGTGGGCAGCCACCAGTCGCCCGCGGCGGCCGCACTGGACGACGGGCTCAGCAGCATGCCCATCGTGGTGAGAAACAGCGCCAGCACCATGAGGGGTCTGCGCCTGAGTTGGGCGCGGGCAGTCCTGGTCATCACTCACGTCCTCGGTCGGGGGATGCACGGTCGATCGGCCAGACCGTTCCGGGACGCGTTGAACACCCACGACGCCATAGTCCGATTGTCATGGCTGGCACAAGCGATGTGACGAGAATCGCTACTGTGGTGATCCGAGTCAATAGTCCGGGACGGTTGACCTGATGCCACTCATGGACGTAGGGCGGGAAAACGCTTCGTCACATTCTCGTGAACGTACGAATGTTGCCCCGGCCGTCTCCTTCACCGACCGGGGCGTACGTTCACGACAGCGTGCGTACCGACTGGCGGATGACCAGCTGCGTGCTCAGCACCACGTGGTCGTCGCCGCCGAGGCCTTCCTCGCGGTCCAGCGCCAACCGGACCGCCGTGCGCCCCAGATCCTCGTACGGCACCCGCACCGTGGTCAGCGCGGGGGAGAGGTCGGCGGCGAACGGGACGTCGTCGAAGCCGACCAGGGAGATGTCGCCCGGGACGTCGAGACCGGCCTCGCGCAGCGCGGCCAGCGCCCCCGTGGCGACCACGTCGGTGCCCGCGAAGACCGCCGTGAACCCCAGGCCGGCCGCCAGCGCCTCGCGGGTGCGTTGATAGCCCGAGACGCGGGTGTACGGGCCGGGCAGCTCCAGCGCCTCGACGTGCGCCACCCCGTGCGCGCGCAGCGCGTGCAGGAAGCCGTCCCGGCGCTGGTCGGCGGTGCTGAGCCCCGGAACCCCGCCCAGGAAGAGAACACGCCGGTGCCCGGCGCTCAGTAGATGGTCGGCGGCCTGGAAGGCGCCGCCCCGGTTGTCGTACTGCACCACCGTCACCGGCAGATCACCGGGCAGCGGTGGGCGGCCCACCAGCACCAGCCGGGAGCCGGCGGCGTCCAGCGCCGTCGCGTACTCGGCCATCCGGCGCCGGTACGCCTCGTCCTGCTGGGCCCCGCCGACGAGGAGGACCGCGGCCGCGTGCTGCTCGCGCATCAGCTGGACCAGGTCGTCCTCGCGGGCCGCGTCGTCGTGCGTGGCGCACACCAGGCTCAGCCGGCCCCGGTCGGCGGCCGCCTGCTCCACCCCCGCCGCGACATGGGCGAGAGAGGGGCCGGTGATGTCCTTGATGACCAGGGCGACGGGGCCCGCGACCCGGCCGGAGAGCGCCTTGGCGTGCACGTTCACCACGTAGTGCAGCGACTCGACCGCCGCCATGACCCGGGCCCTGGTCTCCGTGGACACCGGGTAGTTGCCGGCGAGCGTGCGGGAAACGGTTGCTACGGACACCCCGGCCTGTGCGGCGACGTCCCGAATCGTGCTGGGCCGCTCGCCGCCCGAGGCGCTGCTCCGCCGACGCCTGGCCCCGCTGGGTTCGGGGCTGCTCCGGCGAGCGTTTTCATTGACCGTCACGGTTCGACGTTACTGCATGGGAGGGGGGTCGCGGGCTGCGGTGCCGCGAACCGAGACCCTGGATGACGGTAAGCGTTTACTGTCGTTGGCCCACTGCCGCGCTCCCCGCCGCGCTTCGCCGCATCGCTGCTCCTTCGCCGCTGCTCGGCCGCCGCGACGGATCAGGAGAACGAGTCGCCCGCCGGGACCGTGGCGGTCGCGGCGGTGCCGGTGCCCTCGGGGCCGACGGCGGGCCCGGGTACGGCCGGGAGTGGGGACGGGGCGCGGCGGCGGCCGGCCAGGCGGCAGCCGAGGCAGTCGACATGGCCGCCGCGGGCGGAACGGTCGCGTACCCGGGGGCTCCACTGGTCCCTGGGGCGCGGGCCCGGCGGCTTGCCCCAGCCGGCGAGGTGCAGGGCCCAGGTGACCAGGAGGGCCAGCACCGAGATGGTGATGCCCAGGGCGAACCCCGGGGTCCAGCCGCAGACGGCCAGACCGAGCGCGGCCGACCCCAGGGTGCCGATGGCGGTGCCGGTCCAGCCGGCGACGGTGTGGCCGTCGTCGTGAAGACTCACGTGTCTGCTCCCCTCGCGTGCCGTGCCGCACCACGGCACGCCGCGGCCACGCCCACGGCGCCGGACTATGATGTCTTAGTAAGTAAGGAATCTAGCCTGCCTCGGAGGCGACTTCAATGGAGGCCGAACGGCGCCCCACTGTCCCGGACGCGATCAGTGCCATGGACGGCCTGATCGCGACGATGATCGTCGGCCAGCAGGAGTTCGCCCGGAACCTCGGGCTGAGCGTCACGGATCTCGTCTGCTTCGCGTACGTCATGGAGGCCGGGGACTCGCCGGTCACCGCCGGTGATCTGGCCGTGCGCGCGCATGTCACCACGGGGGCGGTGACCGGCATCCTCAACCGTCTGGAGCGCGGCGGGTTCGTGACCCGGCAGCCGGACCCCGCCGATCGTCGCCGCGTCCGCGTGGTCGCGGTCCCGGACGTCGTCGAGCGGGTGGTGGCCGTCTACGGCCCGTTCTACGCCCGCCTCGCCGAACTCTTCGCCCAGTACTCGGCCGACGAACTGGCCCTGCTCACGGACTGGTTCACGCGCGCGGGGGAGCTGGCGCGCGGATATCTGGACGAGTCCCGTTAGCGCGGCTGCCAGGACGACTCCCACGGGGGCGGGCCCTCCGGAGACGGCGGTACGCCGGCGGGCGCACCCCCGGCGGTACGACCTCGCGGTCGCCCCCTCGGGCCCCGACCGCGGCCCCCTCAGGACAGTGGTGCCGTCGAGCCCCTGATCACCACCTTGCAGGGGAGGGTGTCGATCCCGGTGGACGGGGTGCCGGCGATCGCTGCGAAGAGGGCGTGGGCGGCCACTCGGCCGACCTGTTCGAGGTTCATGTCGACGCTGGTCAGGGGTGGTCGGGAACCGGCGGTCATGATCTGCCAGTTGTCGAAGCCCATGACGGCGATGTCCTCGGGGACGCGGTGGCCGCGCTCGCGGAGGACGTCCATGACGCCCCGGGCGATCTGGTCGCTGCCACAGAGGACGGCGTCGATGTCGGGGTGGCGGTCGAGGAGCATCACGGTGGCGGCCCGCCCCCAGCCCTCCGACCAGGCCCCGAACCGTGGTTCGCCGATCAGGGCGAGGCCGGCGTCGGCGAGCGCGGCCCGCGCCCCCGCGGCCCGGTCCTGCGCGGCGTGGTAGCCGGGGTCGCCGGTGATGTGGGCGATCCGGGTGCGGCCGCAGGCGAGGAGATGGTCCACGGCGATCCGGCCGGCGCCGACGCTGTCCGGGACGACGGAGAAGTCCTCCGGGTCGTCGGAGGGGGCGTAGGCGTAGACGACCGGGACGGGCAGTTCGCGGCCCAGGGAGGGCCGGGGGTCGGTGCGGCTGCCGACCACGATGAGGCCGTCGACGCGCCGGCCCAGCAGGGCGCGCAGATGGTGTTGTTCGCGGATCGCGTCGCCGCGCGCGTCGCACAGGAAGACCGCGACCTCGCCCGCGCCGAAGGCGTCCTCGGCGCCCATCAGGATCGGTATGCCGAATCTGCCCTCCAGGTCGCTGGTGAGCAGGCCGACGGTGCCGGTGCGCCCGGCGAGCAGGCCGCGGGCCACCTGGTTGGGGCGGAACGACAGCCGCTCGGCGGCCTCGACGACCCGCTGCCTGGTCTCCGCCCGGACCTGGCTGCGGCCGTTGAGGGCCTTGGAGGCCGTGGCGATCGACACGCCCGCCAACCGTGCGACGTCGCCGAGCGTGGCGGGCTGCGAACGAGAGGGGCCGGTGGCCTGTGCCATGGGTGATCTCCTGTTCTCGCCACGCGTGCCGACCTCGCCGAGGATGACACGCCGCACACGGAAGCGTACGGGAAACGTTTCGGTCAGGATGCTGCCATGGGTTTCTGTGAGCCATCGACAACCGCTCGCTGCAAGGGGATTGACGAGTATTCGGGCGCGGCCTAGCGTCTCAGAAAGCCTTTTCGGTTCATTTCGTTTCCGCCTCTCGTTCCGCCACTCGTCCGGCATCCGTTCGCCACGTGCCCGCCATTCGTCCGGCATCCGTTCGTCCGTCATCCACCACTCGGTTCAGTGCCACCACAGCCATCGTCCCGACCGGCGGGTCCCGCACGGCCCGTCGCGAAACAAGGGGGATCGAACATGGGGAGCACGGTCGGACCACGTGGTCGCGCGAGCCGCCTCGTCACCAACGCCGTCGCACTGCTCGCCGCCGCGACCTTGGTCACGGCCTGCGGGGCGGGGGGCGGCGGCTCGGACGGCGACGGAGGGGGCGGGCCGGCGAAGGCCGGGGGCGTCGACGACGGCGCCACGCTGACGATGTGGACGCGGGCGGCGACCAAGCCGCAGAGCGAGGCCCTGGTCAAGGCGTACAACGCGAGCCACAAGAACAAGGTCGAGCTGACCGTCGTCCCCACCGACGACTACCAGGCCAAGGTCGGTGCCGCAGCCGGGTCCCGGGATCTGCCCGACCTGTTCGCCTCCGACGTGGTCTTCGTCCCGAACTACACCTCCAGCGGTCTCTTCGCCGACCTCACCGAACGCGTCGACGCCCTGCCCTTCGCCGAGAAACTGGCACAGTCGCACATCAAGGCAGGCACGTACGAGGACAAGAAGTACGTGGTGCCGCACACCCTCGATCTCTCGGTGCTCTTCTACAACAAGGACCTCTACCGGGAGGCGAAGCTCGACCCCGAGAAGCCGCCCACGACCCTGAAGGAGTGGGACGAGCAGGCGCGCGCGGTGGACGCCCTCGGCGGAGACGTCAACGGGACCTTCTTCGGCGGCAACTGCGGTGGGTGCGGCGTCTTCACGTGGTGGCCGTCCATCTGGGCCGGAGGCGAGGATGTGCTGAACGAGGACGGCACCGAGGCGTTGCTCGCCTCCGACACCGCCAAGAAGGTCTACGACACCTACCGGGGCTGGGTGGACGACGACATCGTGGCGCCCGGCGCGAAGGACGAGACGGGCACGACCTGGACCGGGATCTTCCCGAAGGGCAAGGTCGGGGTCATGCCTATGCCGTCGACCACGCTCGGGCTGATGCCCAAGAACCTGGACCTCGGGGTGGCCCCCATCCCCGGGCCCGACGGCGGCAGGTCCACGTTTATCGGCGGTGACGCCATCGGTATCGCCGCGACCAGCGAGAAGACCGACCAGGCCTGGAACTTCCTCGCCTGGAGCCTCGGCGACGAGGCACAGGTCGACGTCGTGGCCGCGCACAAGGACGTCGTGGCCCGCACCGATCTGGCCTCCAACAAGCACTCCGACGCCGATCCCCGACTCGTCGCCATCAACGAACTCGTCTCCGACGGGCAGACCCCGTACGCGCTGAACTTCGGCCAGACCTTCAACGACCCCAACGGCCCCTGGCTGACCCTGATGCGCGACGCCGTCTTCGGCGACGGGGCGGCCGTGGACAAGGACAACGAGGCGGTCAGCGCGTCACTGTCCGACTGACACAGGCGCCATGACCGGGCGACGTATCCGGCGCCACCCCGCCCGGTCCCCGTGGCCTGTCAGCAGAGGAGAGGCATGCGGTTGAACCCTCCCCCGGTCGAGGCAGGGGGATTCCTGGCTCACGTCGCCCACGCACCAGTGGCCCGACAGGTCTCGCACGATCAACACCGGCCGGGCTGGAACCAGCCCGGTTCGGCACGGCACAGCTTGGAGGTGCAGGTGCCGGCTCGGCTCCCGCTCAGCACGGTGTGCGCGCTCGGTTCTCGCAACGCACGGACTGCAGCCCGCCCGATCCGGTGGACGGTCGTTCGCCCCGAGGGCGAAACCCCGTTCCCGGCCCTGCTCCGCATAAGTCCGATCCTGACTGAGGGCCGGGACATCAGCAGGGCCCTCCGGCGCTCGGCCGGCGTCGTGTCGCGCCAGGCCGGGAACGCGGCCTCGGCGGCGGCCATCGCCGGAGGAAGCCGGTGAAGGTGGCCGAGTCCGTGCCGACCGCGCACCGGCCCCGGCCGGACCTCCGGGGCCGTCCGCCGCGCGCGTCGACGCCCCGCCGGCGGTCCCGCAAGGCCCAGGGGCTCGCCTACGCGGCCCCCACGGCCGTGTTCGTCGCCGTGTTCTTCCTGCTGCCCCTCCTGCTCGTCGGCCAGATGTCCCTCAGCGACTGGCCACTGCTCCTCGGGGACCGGGGCGTCAACGCCCCGGAGAACTACACCGACATCACCGACGCGCCGCTGTTCTGGCCCGCCGTCCGCTTCACCCTCCTCTACACCGGGGTCGTCACCGTCGTACTGCTGGGCCTCGCGCTTCTCCTCGCCCTGCTCGTCCAGGAGTCCCGCCCGGGAGCCGGCTTCTTCCGCACGGTCTACTTCCTGCCCGGCGCCCTCGGCCTGGCCTCCGCGTCCCTGCTCTTCTGGGGGCTCTACAGCCCGAACACCGGCCCGCTCAGCGACATCCTGCAAGGGCTCGGCCTCGTCGACGAGGAGGTGTCCTTCCTCGGCACACCGACGGCCGCCCTGCTGTCGACGGTCTTCCTCATCGTCTGGAAGTTCGCCGGTTTCTACATGCTGATCCTGCTCGTGGGCCTGCAACGTATCCCGCACGAGGTCTACGAGGCGGCACGGATGGACGGCGCGAGCCGCGCCCAGATCTTCCGCTCCATCACGCTGCCCCTGCTGCGCCCGTCCCTCGCCCTGACCCTGCTGCTGTGCGTCACCGGATCGCTGCTCGCCTTCGACCAGTTCTTCATCCTCACCAAGGGCGGCCCCGACAACAGCACGGTCACCGTCGTCCAGTTGATCTACCGAGAGGCCTTCCAACGGCTGGACCTCGGCACCGCGGCGGCCCTGTCGATCATCGTGCTGGCCGTGCTGCTCCTGCTCAACGCCCTTCAGTTCCGCGGCCTGCGCCGCGCCGACGAGTCATGAGAGGGGAGCCGAACGTGCTTGCCCGCACCCTCGGCCGTACGCCGTACTACGTCGTCGCCGGAGGTCTGGCCGTCATCTTCCTCTTCCCGCTGCTGTGGAACACCTGGGCGTCGGTCAGCCCTCAGCCCGGCACCGCCCAGGACTCGGGCCACGGCCTCGGCAACTACCGGACGCTGCTGGAGTACGACGCCGGTCTGTGGCGGTACCTGTGGAACAGCACGGTCGTCTCGGCGTTGACCGTGGCCCTGACCCTCGGCGTCTCCCTGCTCGGCGGCTACGCCTTCGCCCGCTTCGACTTCCCCGGCAAGAACCTGCTGTTCCTGCTGACCCTGGCCATCCTCATGGTCCCGTACGCCACCCTCCTCATCCCGCTCTACGTGCTGCTCGGCAGGCTGCACCTGCAGAACTCGCTGGTCGGGCTGAGTCTCGTCCTGGCCATGTTCCAGCTGCCGTTCGCCACCTTCATGATGCGGATCTCCTTCGAGGCGGTGCCGCGCGAACTGGAGGAGTCGGCGCTCGTCGACGGCTGCGGCACGGCGGGCGCGCTGCGCCGGGTGCTCCTCCCGGCGGTTCGGCCGGGGCTGATCACCGTGGGACTGTTCGCGTTCCTCGCCGCGTGGAACGACTTCATCGCGCCCCTGATCCTCATCTCCGACAGCGAGAAGGCGCCCCTGCCGCTGGCCGTCGCCAATCTGCGGCAGCAGAGCATGGGCGCCGTCGACTACGGCGCGACCGAGGCGGGCGTGGTGGTCCTCGCCGTGCCCTGCCTGCTCCTCTTCCTGCTGCTGCAACGGCACTACATCCGGGGCTTCATGTCCGGCGCGCTCAAGGGCTGACGCGTTCACGCGCACGCCGCCGGCCCATCCGCGCGACACGCCGACGTGGACCGCCCACCGACGACCGAAGGGACGAACCGAAGGCATGAACAGGTGAGGGAGAACGCGGTGACGTCGACCGTCCTGCCCGTGGCGCCGACCCGTGGCCGGCTGCGGCCGCTCGGCCTCGACGAGGTCAGGATCACCGGGGGGTTCTGGGCCCGGCGACGGCACACCAACACGACCGCCACGCTCGACCACTGCCGCGACTGGATGGACCGCGTCGGCTGGACCGGCAACTTCCGGGCAGCCGTCGAGGGCAGGATCGGGCGGGACCGGCGCGGCCGGGAGTTCGCCGACTCCGAGGTCTACAAGCTGCTCGAAGCCATGGCCTGGGAGGCCGCGAACGGCGACGGCGGCAAGCTGGACGCCGAGATCACCGCCCTCACCGACCTCGTCGCCCCCGCCCAGGACCCGGACGGCTATCTGAGCACGGCCTTCGGCCGCCCGGGACAGCCCGCCCGGTACAGCGACCTCGAAGAGGGCCACGAACTGTACTGCCAGGGGCACTTGGTGCAGGCCGGTGTGGCCCAGGCCCGCGCCCGGGGCGAGGGCGAACTCGCGAAGATCGCCCAGCGGGCCGCCGACCACGTCTGCGCCACCTTCGGGCCGGGCGGCACCGAGGCCGTCTGCGGTCATCCGCAGATCGAGTCGGCCCTCGTCGAACTGGCCCGGCTCACGGGCCGGCAGCGCTACCTCGACCAGGCCGCCCTGTTCGTCGCACGACGCGGCCACGGCACCCTCACCGAGGGCGAGTTCGGCCCCGCCTACTTCCAGGACGACGTCCCGGTCCGCCGGGCCACCGTGCTGCGCGGTCACGCCGTCCGTGCCCTCTACCTCGCCGCCGGAGCCGTCGACGTGGCCGTGGAGACCGGCGACGAGGAACTGCTGGCCGCCGTCGTACGCCAGTGGGAGGCCACGGTCGCCCGCCGCACCTACGTCACCGGCGGCATGGGCTCGCACCACCGCGACGAGTCCTTCGGCACCGACTTCGTCCTGCCCCCGGACCGCGCCTACTCGGAGACCTGCGCGGGCGTCGCCTCCGTGATGCTCGCCTGGCGGCTGCTGCTCGCCACCGGCGAACCCCGCTTCGCCGACCTCGTCGAACGGACCCTGTTCAACGTCGTCGCCACCTCCCCGTCCGAGGACGGCCGGTCCTTCTTCTACGCCAACACCCTGCACCGGCGGCACCGGGGCGTCGCGTCGCCGGCGGACGTCGACAGCCCCCGCGCCGACTCGGGGCTGCGCGCCCCCTGGTTCGCGGTGTCGTGCTGCCCGACCAACGTGGCGCGGACCCTGGCACAGCTGCCGGCCTACCTGGCGACGGCGGACGACGAGGGGGTGCAGCTGCACCAGTACGCCGACGCCGACATCGCCACCTCCCTCACCGGAGGCCGGGGCGTCGCCCTGCGGGTCCGCACCGACTACCCGTCCGGCGGGACCGTGACCGTGCGGATCGACCGCTCACCGGCCGACTCCTGGACCCTGTCGCTGCGGGTGCCCGAGTGGGCGGTGGGCGGCCCCGTGTGGCTGGCCGACCCGGACGGCGTACGCCGCCCGGTCGCCCCGGGCACGGCGACCGTCACCCGTGTCTTCCGGCCCGGCGACGAGCTACGGCTCGAACTCCCCGTCGCCCCGCGCTGGATCCACGCCGACCCCCGCATCGACGCCGTACGCGGCACCGTGGCCGTCCAGCGCGGCCCGCTGGTGTACTGCGCCGAGTCCGTCGACCTCCCGGACGGCCACGAGGTCGACGCGATCCTGGTGGACACGTCCGCCGACCCCGAGGACGGACCGGGCGATGGCGGGACGGAGGGCACGGAGGGCATGGGCGGCACGGTCGTGGTCGCCGGGGAGGTCGTCGTCCGCGCGGGGCGGAGCGAGGCGGCGTGGCCGTACGAGCCGCTGGGGCGCCCCACCGAAACCGCCGGCCCCACCGGCATCGTCCTCGTGCCCTACCACTCCTGGGCCAACAGGGGCCCCTCGACGATGCGGGTGTGGCTGCCGGCGACGACCGAAGAGGGCCGGTCCGAGAGTCCGGACAGCGGCAGCGGCCCCGAGCGGGGGCGGTAATCGTGCGAGGAACACGAAGACGGCACCGGCGCAGAACCCTGGCCGCGGCACTGGCGGTCGGGCTGCTCGCCCCGTTCGCCGCCGCCGCTCCGGCCGAGGCGGACAACTCGGCGATCGGCTACCCCGTGTACTCCGGATCGGCGGAGCCCGTACCGGAGTTACCCGCCGGCTTCACGGTCCGCGGCACGATGCGCGCGCAGTACGACGCCGACCGGCGAGCCGGGAACGGCACCGATTTCTGGATGGACCGGATGCTGGCCCGCAAGGGCGACGACCCGGCGGGGGACTGGCTGTTCACCCGGGGCCGGGCGGTGTTCATGAAGGAGCACGATCCCGCGCGGCTCGGCTTCGGTGGCAAGGTCGCGTACTGGGAGAGCATCGACAACCGGTCCGCGTACACGGTCGACCTGGCCGTGGACGGCGAGAAGCTCACCCTCCGCGAGAACGTCGACTCCCGTGTCCAGACGCCCAGTCACTGGCGCAGCGAGTTCACGCACGAGGCGACCGGGCTGACGGTCGCACAGACCAAGTTCATCACCGACGCCAATGTCGCCGTGACGAACCTGGCCCTCACCAACACGGGTTCCGGGAGCCGCGCGATCACCCTGCGCGCCTCGTCCCCGTACACCGGCACTCCGCAAGGCCGTGAACTCACCGGCACGGTGGCCGCGAAGAACAACCTCACCACGGTGTTCCCCCGGCTGAGCGGTGACGGCTTCGCGCCCGAGGGCGAGGCCCTGACGCGCACCCTCACCGTCCCGGCGGGCCGCACCCTCACCACCAAGGTCCAACTCGGTTTCGTCACCGAGGAGATCGCCGCGTCCCGGCCGGCCTACGACTCTGTGCGCCGGGCCGCTCCGGCCGCCGCCTTCCGTGCGCATGCGCAGGCGTACAACCGCTGGTGGGCCGAGAACCTGCCGTTCATGGACCTCCCGGACGACAACATCGAGAAGACGCTCTACTACCGCTGGTGGCTACTGCGTTACAACTACCTCGACGCCGACATCCCGGGCAACGACTACCAGTTCCCCACCTCCATGGAGGGCGTCCTCGGCTACAACAACGCCATCGCGCTGACCGTCGGCATGTTCGTGGACGACCTCAAGTACCTACGGGACCCGAGCTACTCGTACGGCCCTTGGGTGTCGGCCGGGGAAGTGTCGAAGAACGGCAAGTACACCGACAACCCCGGCGACCCGGAGAACTGGTCCAACAGCTACACCCAGTACATCTCCGAGGCCGCCTGGCGCTCCTACCAGGTGCACGGCGGGCCCGACGGCATCCCGCGCAACCTCGCCCGGTACGCGGAGAAGGACGTCAAGGGCCAGCTCGCGGCCTACGACCACGACGGCAACGGGCTGATCGAGTACGACTGGGGCGCGATGACCGGCAACGACGCCGACGCGGTGTCGTTCGACTGGAAGCCGGGGAACCTGGACCGGGCCGAGTCGGCGTACGCGTACAGCAACGCCACGGCCTCCGCCCGCGCGTACGACCTGCTGGGCGAGGACACCAAGGCCGAGGAGATGCGCGGCATCGCGAAGCGGGTGAAGGACGCGGTCCTCGCACACCTCTGGGACCCCGGCGACAAGCTGCTGAAGCACCGGCACGTGGCCAGCGACAGCCTGGTGCCCTGGAAGGAGATCAACAACTACTACCCGTACAGCGTGGGCCTGATGCCCACACCGGACGAGGACCCCCAGTACCTCGAAGCCCTGCGGCTGTGGGCGGACGCGGAGCAGTACCCGGTCTTCCCGTTCTTCACGGCCAACCAGGCCGACAAGGCGGAGGCGGCCGAGCAGGGGCACCCGGGGAGCAACAACTTCTCCGTCATCAACTCCACGGTCACCTTCCGCTTCCTCTCCTCCGTGCTGCGGAAGTACCCCAACCAGTACATCGACCGCACCTGGTACAAGAAGCTGCTCTCCTGGAACGCCTGGGCCCAGTACGTCGACGGCGACAACCGGTGGCCCGACCAGAACGAGTTCTGGGCCGACGGCGGCGCCGATCCGCAGAAGATCGGCTACCGCTCGTGGATCCACCACACCATCCTCGGCACCACCAACTGGACCGTGATCGAGGACGCGATGGGCTTCCGGCCGCGCGACGACCGGAAGATCGAGCTGTCGCCGATCGACGTCGACTGGCCGCACTTCGCCGTCACGGACATCAACTACCGGGGCACCGACGTGGCGGTGGTGTGGGACGAGCCGGGTGACGGCAAGCGGCCGTACGGACGGCAGGTTCCCGAGGGCTACTCCCTCTACCTCGACGGCAGGCTCGCCCTCACGGCCGACCGCCTCACTCGCCTCGTCTACGACCCCGTCACCCGTAAGGTGACCTTCCCGGACGGCGGTGGCGCCAAGGCCAGGACCACCGGGCTGCGTACGGTCGTCGCGGCACCGAAGGACGTCGAGTACGGCCGCGAGGACCGGGTCACCGACCTGTTCGCCAAGGCCGGGCGGGACCTGACCGGCACGGCGACGGACAACCTCGCCGCCGGCGCCACGGCCCGCGCCTCCCACGAGGCCCAGGGGCGGGGCGTGGACGGGGCCGTCGACGGCTTCACCGTCAACGAGCCCCACTGGGGCGCGCGCGGCTCGGGCAACGCCGAGGACTGGTACGAGATCGACTTCGGGCGCGCACGGGATGTCGATGATGTGCGGCTGTACTTCTACAGCGACAAACGGCCGGGCGGATACGCCGAACCGGCCCTCTACACCGTGCGGTACCAGGACGGTGACGGCCGGTGGCGGGATGTGGCCCGCCCCGCCAAGACGCCCGTCAATCCGCGGGCCAACCTCAACCAGGTGCGCTTCAAGCAGGTGACGACCCGGAAGCTGCGGGTGCTGATGCGTCACCGGGACGGGCACACCAGCGGCCTGAAGGAGGTCCAGGCCTTCCACACCGGCGTCCGGCCCCCGGCCGCCCGCAATCGGGCCCCCTACGTCGAGGCATGGCGGGACACCACGTACAGCCGTCCCGGGCAGGTCCGGCTCACGGGCATCGTCGAGGACGACGGCCTCCCGGAGCGCAAGCTCTCCGCCGGGTGGAAGGCGACGGACGGCCCGGACGGGGGAACGGTCATCTTCGACGACGCGGGTGCCTCGACGACCGTCGCCCGCTTCACCGAGGCCGGCACCTACACCCTCGAACTCACCGCCACCGACGGGTCCCTGGCGACGTCGAAGAAGGTCGTGGTCAAGGCGGAGGGGCTGTCCGACGGGCAGGTGAACGTGGCGCCCCTCGCGACACCGACCGCCTCCCACACCTCCGGCTGGGAGTCCGTGACCGCGATCAACGACGGCCGCGAACCCGCCTCGTCCTCCGACGCCCCGCGCTGGGGCAGCTGGCCGGAGAAGGGCACCCAGTGGGTCCAGTACACCTGGGAGGACCCGGTCCGTGTGGACGGCTCCGACCTGTACTTCTTCCGTGACGCGCAGCCCGGCGCGGGCGACGGGGTCGGCGTCCCGGAGTCCTGGGTCGTCGAGTACCGGGACGGCGACACCTGGCGCGAGGTCGCCTTGCCCAGCGGCTACGGCACCGCCGAGGACGGCTACAACAGAACCACCTTCACCCCCGTCACGACGACGGCCCTGCGCGCCCGGCTCACCGGGCACCCGAACCTGGCCCTCGGCGTCCAGGAGTGGAAGGTGTACGCCGAGACGCCGGAGTCCGTACGCGAGGTCCATGTCCCCACCCCGCGCGGCACGATCCCGGAACTGCCCGGTGAGGTGACCTTGGTGTACGGGGACGGCAGCACGGCCCGCTCGCCCGTCGCCTGGCCCGCCCTCACCGAGGAGCAGGTCGCCGAGGGCGGCACGAGCGTACGGATCACCGGCATCGCCGACCGGGCCGCGCGGCCCGTCACCGCGACCGTGTGGGTACGGCAGACCGACGCCGTCGAGATCACCAGCGTCGGCGAGGAGCACGTCACCACCCGCGCGGGCCGGGCGCCTACCCTGCCGGCGACCGTCGTCGCCACCTACAACGACGGCTCCAGGGACAGCCGGGCCGGCGTCACCTGGGACCCGGTCGAGCCGGGGCGGTACGCCGAGCCCGGCACCTTCGAGGTGAAGGGAACCGTGGCGGGCACCCCCTACCGAGCCACGGCCACCGTCACCGTGACGGGTTCTCCATGACGGGCCCCACGTGACGGGCCCCTTCATGACCGCTGGGTGACCGCCTGCCTCGTCGAGGCGGCGGTCACCCGTCCAGCCCCCACACCCGCCGAACGTCCGACGATCGGAGTCGAGAGCATGTCCCAACCCCCCACCCGCCGAAGGCTGCTGACCCTGGCGGCCGGAGCGGCGGCCGCCACCCCGCTCGTACAGGCGACCTCGCTCGCGCACGCCGCCCCGGCCGCGCACACGGCCGCCGCCCAGGCCCCCGCGGCCCCGCTCCCCGTCCCCTCCACCTGGTCGGTGCGCCCCTTCTCCTTGGACCAGGTCACCCTCGGCGAAGGGGTGTTCAGGGCCAAGCGCGACCTGATGCTGGGCTACGCCCGGTCCTACCCGGCCGACCGCGTCCTGGCCGTCTTCCGCGCCAACGCCGGTCTCGACACCCGTGGTGCCCGCCCGCCCGGCGGCTGGGAGACCTCCGACGGCAATCTGCGCGGCCACTACGGCGGCCACTTCCTCACGCTCATCGCCCA
Source organism: Streptomyces sp. NBC_01314 (assembly GCF_041435215.1). Taxonomy (NCBI): domain Bacteria; kingdom Bacillati; phylum Actinomycetota; class Actinomycetes; order Kitasatosporales; family Streptomycetaceae; genus Streptomyces; species Streptomyces sp. NBC_01314. The sequence continues at coordinate 9,505,629 of NZ_CP108394.1, forward strand.
GGCGTACGCGGACACCCGGGAGGCCGCCCTCAAGACCAAGCTGGACTATCTCGTGGGCGCGCTGGGGGAGTGCCAGGCGGCGCTGGCGGAGCGCGGAACGCCCCGGCCGAGTCATCCCGGCTTTCTGGCGGCCTACCCGGAGACGCAGTTCGTCCTGCTGGAGAGCTACACGACGTACCCGACCATCTGGGCGCCGTACTACACCTGCCACAAGATCATGCGGGGCCTCCTCGACGCGCACACCCTGGCCGGGAACGCACAGGCCCTGACCATCGCCTCGAAGATGGGGGACTGGGTGCACAGCAGGCTCGGCGGGCTGCCCAAGGCCCAGTTGGAGCGCATGTGGTCCATCTACATCGCCGGCGAGTACGGCGGCATGAACGAGGTGATGGCCGACCTCCACGCCCTCACCGGCAGGGCGGAACACCTCGCCGCCGCCCGCTGCTTCGACAACACCACGTTGCTCGACGCCTGCGCCCAGGACCGGGACATCCTCGACGGGCGGCACGCCAACCAGCACATCCCGCAGTTCACCGGCTATCTGCGGCTGTTCGACGAGACGGGGGAAGCGCGGTACGCCGAGGCCGCGCGGAACTTCTGGGGCATGGTCGCCGGACCCCGGACGTACAGCCTGGGCGGCACGGGGCAGGGCGAGATGTTCAAGGCGCGGGGTGCCATCGCGGCCACGCTGGACGATAAGAACGCCGAGACCTGCGCGACGTACAACATGCTGAAGCTCAGCCGGCAGCTGTTCTTCCGGGAGCCGGACGCGGCCCGTATGGACTACTACGAGCGGGGTCTGACCAACCACATCCTCGCCTCCCGCCGGGACGTGGCGAGCACGGGCAGCCCGGAGGTCACCTACTTCGTCGGGATGGGCCCGGGGGTCGTGCGCGAGTACGGCAACACCGGCACCTGCTGCGGCGGCACCGGCATGGAGAACCACACCAAGTACCAGGACTCGGTGTACTTCCGCTCCGCCGACGGCAACGCGCTGTACGTGAACCTGTATCTCGCCTCGACCCTGCGGTGGCCGGAGCGGGGTCTCGTCGTCGAGCAGACGAGCGCCTACCCGGCCGAGGGGGTCCGCACCCTGACGTTCCGGGAGGGCGCGGGTGCGCTCGATCTGAAGCTGCGGGTACCGTCCTGGGCGACGGGCGGGTTCACCGTCACGGTCAACGGGGTCCGGCAACAGGTCGACGCCGTGCCCGGGTCGTACCTCACGCTGAGCCGGAACTGGCGGCGCGGCGACCGGGTCGGGATCTCCGCGCCGTACCGGCTGCGGGTGGAGCGGGCCCTGGACGACCCCACCGTCCAGTCGGTGTTCTTCGGTCCGCTGCTGCTGGTCGCGCGGAGCCCGGAGGCCGGGTTCCGGACCTTCTCCTTCTACAAGGACTTCACCCTGCGCGGCGATCTCGCGGACGCGGTCCGTCCCGAGGGCAGGCCGCTGCACTTCACCACGCACGGGCTGACCCTCGCGCCGTTCTTCGCCGGCGACGACGTCCGCTACCACGCCTACTTCCGACGCTCCGAGCCCGTCGTCGTGTTCGGCACGGCGAACTCGGGCGTCCCGAACCGTACGCGTGGCGACGGCCGGACCTTCCTCGACGTGTTCTGGGGACAGGCGCCCTTCGCGACGTCCGAGGCCTTCGTGCGGGCGGTGCGTGCCCTCGCCGGTGACTGGGTGTCCGAAGGACGGTTCACCGGTGCGGAGCGGGACGCGGTCGTCGCAGCGGCTGTCCGGGCGGGTCTTCGGCGCTGAGCGTGTTTGAAGGGTTGACGTGTACGCGGCTTGATGGGTTCATGGGAGCGCTCCCATAACCCCCACCCCTTGATGCCTGAGTTTCTCGGCGCCCACCCCCACCTGGAGTCGCGATGAGAACTGGAAGAAGCACACAGCGCGGAAATCCCCTGAGCACCCTTCTGGCCGCCCTCGCGGGCCTGATCGGGCTCACGCTCCTCGGCGTCCTGGCCCCGGCCGTGGCCCTGGCCCAGTCGGCGCCGGACGCGCGGGCCACCGGCCTGCACATCAGTGACGGCCGGCTGCTGGAGGGCAACGGCAACGATTTCGTGATGCGCGGCGTCAATCACGCCCACACCTGGTATCCGGGCGAGACGCAGTCGCTGGCCGACATCAAGACGCTGGGCGCCAACACCGTCCGCGTCGTCCTCGCCGACGGGCACCGGTGGGCCAAGAACAGCCCCGCCGACGTGGCGAACGTCGTCGCCCAGTGCAAGGCCAACCGGCTCATCTGCGTCTTGGAGGTGCACGACACCACCGGATACGGCGAGGAGGCCGCGGCCGGCACGCTCGACCACGCGGCCGACTACTGGATCAGCCTCAAGGACGTCCTCGCCGGCGAGGAGAACTACGTCATCGTCAACATCGGCAACGAGCCCTGGGGCAACACCGACCCGGCGGGCTGGACCGCCCCCACCATCGCCGCCGTGAAGAAGCTGCGGGCCGCCGGCTTCGAGCACACGATCATGGTGGACGCGCCCAACTGGGGCCAGGACTGGCAGGGCGTCATGCGCGCCAACGCCCAGTCCGTGTACGACGCCGACACCACCGGCAACCTGATCTTCTCGATCCACATGTACAGCGTCTTCGACACCGCCGCGGAGATCACCGACTACCTGGGCGCCTTCGTGAACGCCGGACTGCCCCTTGTCATCGGCGAGTTCGGCGGACCCGCCGACCAGTGGGGCGATCCGGACGAGGACACCATGATGGCCACCGCCGAGCAGCTGGACCTCGGCTATCTGGCCTGGTCCTGGAGCGGCAACACCGACCCGATCCTGGACCTGTCGATCGACTTCGACCCCACGCGGCTCAGCGCCTGGGGCCAGCGCATCTTCAACGGCGCCAACGGCATCGCGCAGACGGCGAAGGAAGCCACGATCTTCGGCGGTACCCCGGGCGACACCCAGGCACCGACCACCCCCGGCACCCCGGCCGCCTCCGCGGTGACGGCGACCTCCGCCACGCTCTCCTGGACCGCCGCCACCGACAACGTCGGCGTCACCGGCTACGACATCGTCCGGGTGAGCGGTTCCACCGAGACCAAGCTCGCCGTCTCCACCACCCACTCCGTCACCCTGACCGGCCTCACCGCCGACACGGCGTACACCTTCGCCGTCTACGCCCGGGACGCCGCCGGGAACCGGTCGAACAGGTCGGGCACGGTGAACGTCACGACGGACGAGGGCGGCGGTACACCCGCCGGGAACTGCTCCGTGGCGTACCGGGCCACCAACGAGTGGCAGGGCGGCTTCCAGGGCGAGATCGTCATCCGCAACACCGGCACCACCGCGGTCAGCGGCTGGACCCTGGCCTTCACCTTCGCCAACGGCCAGACGATCAGCAACATGTGGGGCGGGACTCCCACGCAGAGCGGTGGCTCGGTGAGCGTGAAGCCCGTTTCCTACACCTCCGCCATCCCGGCCGCAGGCTCGGTGACGGTCGGGTTCATCGGCGCCAAGGGTGCCACGAACACCGCACCGACGAGCTTCACGCTCAACGGGGCGACCTGCGCGAGCACCTGACCCGACACGCCCGACCGGCGGGGGCCGTCACCGGCCCCCGCCGGTTGCGGTTCAGCGTCGTACCAGCTCGATCCGGTACGTCCGGGTCTGTGAACCGTCCTCGCCGCGCACGGCGACGACGACCGGGGCCGGGCCGGATCCGTCGGTCCCGTCGGCCTCGTCCGTCCTGTCCACGGTGACGGTCGCGTACGGGTCGCGCGCCGTCGCCGTGACCTCCGCCCGGCCCGGGTCGTCGGTGACGACCCGGTAGGTGGTGGTGTCCGGGTCGAAGGAGTCGATCGGCTTCCCGGCCACCTCGATGGAGGAGGCCACGGCGTCCGAGGAGACGCCGGGGGTCTTGGCGTACACCTCGATCTCGCCCATGGTGATGTAGCCGCCCTGACGCGCGGTCATGACCACGCGCACTCCGGTCACGGGGCCCGCGTCGAGCGGGACGTCGATCACCGGTGTGCCCTCCGTGCCGACCGAGACGGATCCGCCCGCATCGGTCCACGGGCCGTCCGTCGCCGCCCTGACCTGGACCTTCAGGCTCTGCGGGAAGGAGACGTTGCTCCCGTCACGGTGGAAGTGGGCGACGATCCGGGTGAGGTCGCGGGCCTTCGGGAGGCCGAAGGTGACGGTGTCGGACGGATTCTTGGTGCCCGACCTCCAGTTGGACCAGGCCTTCTCGGCGGTGTTGCCGTTGCGCAGCCGCTCGGCGGAGTAACCGCTCTCGGTGAAGGTGGCGGCGACGGAGACGCCCGCGTCGGGCGCGATGTTGGTCTCCGAGGCCTTGGTGACCTGTACGCGTACGGCCGCGTCGACCGTGGAGCCGTCGACGACCTCCGCCGCACCGGACAGGGTCACGACGCCGGTTCTGTCGAACGCCCCGGCGGGTGCCGTGTCCCAGGTCACCGGGAGGGTGATCCGGCCACCGTGCCGGCCGACGCCGACGACCGTCGTCGGGAGTTCCGGTTCGCCGCCCACATAGGTCTTGGCGCGGCCGGGGACGGTCGAGGCGATCGTGTCGACGGTGACGAGGGCCTCCGCGGGGATCTTCCGGCCGAGGACGTCGGTCGCCTCACCCTTGACGCGTACGGTGCCGGGCTTGCGCCACTTGCGGTCCACCGGCAGGTTCCATTCCACGGGCAGGGAGCCCCGGGCGCCGTCCGGGAACACCGGGGTCACCGTCTCCGGCAGCTTCGGCCGCAGATCCGGGACGGTGAACGCCTCGACCGGCTTGGTGCTCCGCACGGTCTCGTCCCGCACGGCCCAGAGCTGGTTGTTCGCCGAGGTCGGGGTGTACGTCGACACCTTGGCGCCGTCCGCCGACGACTGCCCGGTGACGTCCAGGAGGCGGCCGGTGGCGGCGTTCACGAACGTCCAACTGCCGTCGCCGGTCGTCGACATGACCCATTGCGCGGCCGCAGGGACCTCGCCGTCGGCCGGGTCCTCGACGACGGCCTGGTTGTCGCGCACGGCGAGCCGCTTGCCGGTGCCGGCGTTGGTCAGGGTGTAGCGCTCGCGGTTGTCGGTGCCGGGGGTCAGCTGCTCCACCGACCACAGCTGCCGGGTGCTCGCGGCGTCGTTCGTGCGGAGGACGACACCGGTGCCGTCCTCCGACGGGGTGAGGGACTTGCCGCTCTGCGTGCCCTGGAGGCGGTAGACGTGGTCGGGCTGGACGAGGGCGGCGTCCTTCGCCACACCGCGGACGCCCTCGACCAGGAACGTGGTGACGGACTTGGCGGGGACGTCGAGGGTGGCCGAGTCGTCGGTCACCGGAACCGGGGTGCCCTTGACGAGGGCGCCGCCGGAGCTCGTCACGACGGGGGTGACGGTGGCGTCGGAGGAGATCTTGCGGAAGCGGGAGAGGTCGAGGGTGACGGAACGGGTGGTCGTACCGCTGTTCACATGGACCACGGTGGCCGAACGGCCGGACTTCCTGACGGCGGCGACGCTGGAGGGGTCGTCGACCTTCACGAAGTGGTCGCCGGGGCGGATGTGGTGGGTGAAGTTCCGGATGGTGTGGAACTTGGAGTTGGCCCGGATCGGGCAGGTCTCCAGGGTGTCCGTGGCCTTGCAGTTGAACGGGACGTGGATGCTGCCCCAGTTCTTGCCGGCCGCGGCCTGCGGAGCGGAGTCCTCGACGGGCTGCCAGAACACCCAGGCGGAGGGCTCCAGTTCACGCATGTCGTCGACCATGCGGGTGGCGATGCCGAGCCCCGGTTCCATGCTCGTGAAGTCGCTGCCGGTGCCCCAGGTGCCCTCGACCTCGCTCATCCAGAGCTTCTTGTCCGCGCCCTTGGCGATGTCACGCGCGCTGGTGCGCATGCCGGTGCCGTAGGTGTGCACGTTCAGCTGGGGGAGGGCCGCCCGCGCGGAGGCGTCGTACGCGTTCCAGTTCTGGGTGAAGATCGTGGGGTTGGTCTCGTCCATCGCCGAGATCTCGGCGTCGGTCGCCGCTCCGTCGAGCGCCTTGTCGAGCGCGAGGACCACCTTCTGCTGGAGGGCCGGGCCCGCGTGCGCGCCCTCCTGACGGCCGCCGGTGGGCTGGCCGTTCGCGCCGATCTGGGTGCCCCAGTAGTTGGTGTTGGGCTCGTTCAGCGGGGCGATGGTGTCGAAGTCGATGCCGTGCCGCTTCTCCATCTCCTCGGTGACCCGCACCAGATAGGCGGCGAACTCGTCCACGCGGTCCGCGCGGATCTGGTCGGTGTTCGCGTCGAAGCCGCCGGAGACATAGCCGTTGACGGTCTGGAACCAGGGCGGCGAGTTGCTGAACGCCTCCCACTTGGTGACCTTGTCCTTGACCTGGTCCACCCACCAGCGCTGGCCCGAGTCGGCGTCCCAGTTCCAGTGGTCCGGGTTGTCGGGGTCCCACCACTCCATGTCCTGCCGGGTGGTGCCCTCGGGGGCCTTCCAGAAGCCGTCCATGGTCGCGCCGGCCTTCATGTAGTCCTTGCGGACGTCCGGGGCGTTGCCGCCGCCGATGTTGTAGCGCGCGATGTTGAGGCCGAGCCCGTCCTCACCGAACAGCATGTCGACGAGCTGTCTTCGGATGGGCTCCGGGTAGTTGCCCGTGGCGTTGGCGAACCAGACGAGGCTCGTACCCCACCCCTCGAACTCCTGCTGCTGGTACGACGGGTCGATCCTTACGGTGACGGAGTTCTGCGCCGCCGAGGCCGACGCGTCCGCGCTCGCCGTCGGCGCGGCCATGAGGCCCGCGCCGAGTACCAAGGGGGCGATGGGTGCCAAAGCCCGGACGATGCGAGGTCGTGGGGTCACGACACTCCCTTCCACAACACAGAGGCGAACGCGATTCGTTGACATGCCCTAAACACGTGCTTAGCATTCAGGAAACTGAAAGCGCTTTCTAGTCTTTGTGTGCATGAATTCACACGACCGATTCGCACGACCGATCCGCCTGATCGATCAGCACGGCCCAGGAACGTCCCCCACTCGTCCCGGGAGAAACCACATGAGGTCGTCATTGTCACGCGTCGCACGCGGCGTTCCCGCTCTCACGCTCGGCCTGCTGCTCGCCGCGATCGCACCCGGCGGGACGGAGGCGCAGGCGGCACCCCTGGCGGAGACGTCCCCCACCGGCTTCGCCGCCGTCAACGCGCTCGGCCAGAACGGCACCACGGGCGGAGCGGGTGGCGCCACCGTGACCGCCACCACCACCGAGCAGTTCCTGGAGTACATCGACACGGTGGGCCCGCTGGTCATCCGGGTGCAGGGCACCGTCGACATCACCAGCAAGCAGGGCGTCCGCCCGAACAAGACCATCATCGGGGCCGGTTCGTCCGCCGTCATCAACGGCGGCGGCCTGGACTTCTACCGCTCGTACAACGTCATCGTGCGGAACATCAGGTTCACCAACGCCGAGGACGACGCCGTCAACGTCGGCCAGGAGTCCCACCACATCTGGATCGACCACAACGAGTTCGTGGCGCCCCTCGACGGGGCCGTCGACGTCGTGCGCGGCGCCGAGTACGTCACCGTGTCCTGGAACTGGTTCAACAAGACCGACAAGAGCATGCTGCTCGGGCACTCCGACGGCAACGGCAGCCAGGACGCGGGGAAGCTGAAGGTCTCGATCCACCACAACTTCTTCGACGGCTCACGGCAACGGCACCCACGGGTCCGGTTCGGCGAGCCGGTGCACGTCTACAACAACTACTACAAGGGGAACGCCATTTACGGCGTCGCCTCGACCATGAACGCGGGCGTCGTGGTCGAGGGCAACCACTTCGAGGGCGTCCCCAAGCCCTGCTACTCCGCCAGTGGTTACGACGCCTCCGGGCCGGGCCGGCTGGTCCAGCGGAACAACCTCTTCCCCGGGTCCGGCACCTGCGAGACCAACGGCACGGTCACCGAGCCGCGCACCTACTACGCCTACACGCTGGACCCCGCCGCGGACGTCCCGGCGCTCGTACGGGCAGGGGCAGGCGTCGGAAAGATCGGTGCCTGAACATCCCCCCACATCCCCACCCCTCACATCCCCACACCCCCACCCCCCACGCATCCCCCCACGAAGCACAGGAGAGACCCCGATGAACTCACCGCGCAAGAAGGTGGTCGTGGCCGCGCTGGCGGCCGCGTTGCTCGCCGGCCCAGGTGTCGCACAGGCCGCACCGCAGGCCGCGCCCGTGCCCCGGGAGCAGGCCGCGGCGGCCACCCTCACGTGGACCCTCGTACGGGCGGGCAACCCGACGCAGGACCAGCAGTCGGCGTACAACCTGATCACGTCGGCCATGAACGCCGCGGTCGCCCGGTACAACAACCTCAGCGACCTGGGGAAGAACATCACCGTCCGCTACGAGCCAGGTGTGCCCACCGCCGACGGGAACATCAACGGGACCATTCGCTTCGGCAGCAACCGAAGCTATATGAACGAGCGGACCGCGTTGCACGAGATCGCGCACACCATAGGCGTGGGCACCAGCTCGGGCTGGTCGCGGCTGGGCGGCAGCGGCACATGGACCGGGGCGCAGGCCACGGCGCTCGTCCGGCAGTACGACGGGTCGAGCGCGAAGATCTCCACCGGCGGCGGCCACTTCTGGCCGTACGGGCTGAACTACGACAACGAGTACTCGGGCACGGCGGCCGACCGGCACGTCCGGATCGTCGCCGCGATGGTGAGTGACGGGCTGTAACTCTAGCTGTCAGCAAGGGAGTTGGTGCCTGGTGACAAAGGTGCCGACACCGGCTGCGTTGTTGTGAGCATGGGGCGGCGGGGCCGTCGTCGCGGTCCTACCGTCCCAGCATGAACACGAGTCGCAGCAGAGGAAAGACCCTCAGGGCGCTGAGAGGTGCCGCTCCGGCGGTGCTGCTGACCGTCGGGGCGCTCACCGGGGCCGCCCCGGACGCCCGGGGCGACGAGGCGCGGACCGAGACGGCCGTGACGTCCACGAGTCCCGTCGGCGGGGTGACCGAGACGGTGGTCCGGGTGCGGGCGCCGCTGCCGGCGTCCTTCGGGGCGCGGCCGGCGGCGTGCGACTGGCTGTCGTACCTGCGCTACCGGTCCGCCGACGGGCCTGCGGCCTCGGCCGAAGCCGACCGGATCCTCGTCGCCCAGCCGGGCATCCTGGAAGGCGCCGGAGCCTTCGACAGCGTCGCCCGCAACACCGTGGCACGCGCCGCCGAACAGGGCCGGCACATCGAGTTCTGGGCCCTGGACCGGCGCTCCAACTGCCTGGAGGACCGCACCGGTGTGGCCTCCGGCGACCAGCGCACGGCCGTCGACTACTACTACCGGGACAAGCAGGTCGCGGGCCGCACCTTCGACGGGTTCGTCGGCGACGGCGAGCTGGGCTGGATGGCGAAGCTCGGCGTCGAGCGGACCGTCCGGGACCAGTACGACCTGCTCACCGCCGAGTTGCCCGACCAGCGGGTGCGCAAGGAGAAGGTGCTGTGCGGCGGGCACTCCCTGGGCGGGGTCATCACCGGGTACTTCGCGACCGCCGACTTCGACGGAGACCGGTCCACCACGGCGGACGCGGGGCACAACCAGTGCGCCGGGTACTTCGCCCTCGACACCACCGTCTCCACCTCGCTCGCCGACCTGAGCGGCAGCATCCCGGACGACACCAACCTGCCCGACGTGGGCCTCGGATACGGCGCGGTGCAGGCCGGGCTCGACAGCGGACTGCTGCCGCGCTCGCTGTCCGCGCCGGTGCTCCTCAACCCGGAGATGATGACGCTGCTGGCCATCGCGGGCGTGGGCGCGCTGCAGGACCCGGACGGCGAGGCCACCCTGCCGGGCTACCTGCCCCGCAACACCAACATCGAGGTCAGCAACCGCTTCCTGTTCTCCGAGGACACCGCCACCTTCCTCACCGGCTCACCGGCGGTGAGGGACTTCCGGCTCACCAACGAGGCGATCCTCGGCTCGCTGATGGACGACCACTCCGTACCGCTGGCGTTCCTGCAGAGCAGCGTGGGCTTCTTCGACGGCGGGCCGGTCGTCGACAAGAACTTCCCCGTCGCCAACGGCGGCGAGGAGCAACCCGCGCTGTTCGGCGGCGAGTACAAGGCCATCCCCGACCGGCCGGGCGGCCCGCTCTACACCTGGCGGAACTACGACCGGGTGGGCGACGCCGACGACCCCGGTTACCGGTCGGCCGACGGGACCCCGTTCACCGACGCGGGCAAGGAGGTCACCGACATCCAGGAGCTGGCCCGCAGCATGGCCCAGCAGCCGCTGGACTTCACCGAGCAGTACTTCCCGACGAAGCTGGTCACCGATCTCCAACTGGCCGGCTCACCCCAGGTGAAGCGGCTCGTCGTCCACCCGGGCGGGCTGACCGCCAACCCGACCCTCACCGTGCTCGCCGGCGACGGACTGTTGGCGGGCCGCGTCCCGGCCGACCTGGACCCCGTGGTCGCCGACGGTTACCAGCACCTGGACGTGCTGACCGCCGCGCCCACCCAGAACAACGGCCGTCCCGAACCGGTCTCCACGAGCCTCACGGAGTTCGCGCGGGACACCGAGTAGCCATCGCCCCCATGGAAGAAGGGCCCGGGAGGTTCCCCTCCCGGGCCCTTCGCCTCTGTGCGTGGGGTCGGTCAGACCTTGGTCGCGGCGAAGGCCGCCGCCGCGTCCGCGTTCGCCCGGTAGCTCAGGTGCGCGCCCGTGTCGCCCCCACCGTTCTCGCAGACCGGGTCACCGGCCGCACAGAAGTCGATGGTGCGGCTCTGGTAGGTGCCGGTGACGCTCTTGCCGATGGCCCGGATCGGGTTGCCGAACAGCAGCACCGCGGAGACCCGGGGTTCGAGCGCGGCGGGAATGGTGGCCACGATGGGGCTGCCGACCACCGCGCCGGCGCTGCTGATGCCGATGGAGTTGTCGACGACATTCGCGCCCTGCGAATAGCCGACGAGAATGAAACGCTGGTTCGGACAGGCGGATGCCTGACTCCTGACGTGGTTCACCAGGTCCGCGTTGCCCTGCGCGGCCGAGGTGAGAGAAAGGTCCGCAGGGTAGTTCACCTTGTAGCTGGAGAGGGATTTGCCCGTGATTTTCTTCTGCAGTGCGGAAAACACGGGGTCGCCGACGATGAAGCCGAGCGTGCCCGGCTCGAACGTGCCGCGAGCCGCGACGACGTCGATGTCCGTGCAGGCCGCGGCCGTGGCCGCGGGTACCGAGACGGTGGCCAGTCCGGCCCCGCCGGCCAGCGAGAGCGCGGCGAGACATAAGCGGATACGCATGGGGATCCTTTGAGGGTGGGGCGCGTGGAGCGCCTGTGGGAAAGGACGTCCCGAAGATATTCGCTGTGTCAGGCCGAGTGTTATGGACGAGAATTCAGAAATCGCTTTTGTTTTTGCGCCGAGGTGAGTCGATATTTTTATGCGGTGAACGTGTCGTCGTCCCGCGGTGCCTCCGAGCGCAGCGCGAGGATGAGGTCCAGGCGGGCGCCGGGGTCGTGCAGGGCCTCGCCGAAGAGCTTCTCCAGCTGGCGCAGGCGGTAGCGGACCGTCTGCGGGTGGATGTGGAGACGGGCGGCGACATCGGGCACGTTGCTGCCGCCGAGCAGCCACGCCAGGAGCGTCTCGGCGAGCCGGCCGCGCGGCCCCTCCGCGACCGAGTCCAGCGGGGCCAGCACCCGGGACCGCAGTTGGGCGAGCATCGGTTCGTCGCTGTGCAGCAGCAGCGTCGACAGATGGTCGGCGCAGCGCACCACGCCCTGCCGCGGCAGGATGCCACGCCCCATCAACCCGAGCGCACGGGTGGCCCAGCGCAGCGAACTGGCGGCCTCCGTGAGCGGAACCGAAGGCCCGATCGCCGCCGGCCGCCCCCGCAGCGCGAGCGTGAACGCCCGGCCGCCGAAGCCGCCCGAGCCGTCCGGGTCGGGCACGAGCATCCGTGGTGGCCGGGACTCCATGTCCACCAGCGCCCCGGCGGCGGCCAACGGCCGCTCCTCCCGCTGGTCGGGCGAGGCCGCGAGGACGACGACCGCGACGTGCGTCGGCACGGACCACTGGGCGCCGTTCGCCAGGTCACGCACCGCCTCCGGCAACACCGGCCTCCCGCCCAGCAACAGGGCGAGCAGCCGCCCCCGGCGCCGTTCCAGCTCGTCCGTGCTGCGCAGCTGCCCCTGCGCGTACCCCGCCGCCGCGGCCTCGGCCACCTCGTGCACCGTCCGGAACGCCAGTTCACCCAGCCCGGCCATGACCGAGGAGTCCAACCCGAGTTCCTCCGTCGTGCGGCCCAGCAGCCGCCAGGCGTGCAGCCCCCCGACCCGCAGCGCGGACTGCAGCGTTTCGAGGCTGTGGCCCTCCAGCGCCTCGCCACGCCCCAGCTCGTGGTAGATCGCGGTGATCGAGTCTCCCCGGCCGCGCGGGTCGGCGATGTGGTCGACGAACAGGGTGAGCGCCTGCACGACCCCCGATCTGAGCAGTGCGCGGCTCGCTCCGTCAACCGACCGGGAGGCGTATTCCGGGACCTGTCTGCACACCTCCTCCTCCACCTGGTCGGCAACATCCTCCAACTGGTCGCGCAGCAGTTTGGCCAGTTCGGGTGGCACAGGGGCGGCGCCGGGACCGTCCGGTACGCCGTGCGGCGGGGTGGGAGCAGCCAAGGCGGACCCTCCTTTCACCCGGAAGCGGCTCACCCGCGGGCCGGTGCCCGTGGGGCGGGGAACAAGTCCTGGGTTGGACGTAAGTCCCCTACGCTCCGTTCCGTGCCCCGACGGCACCGGCCTCACGCCGGCACCCCCAGCGCACCGGCGAGCATCGGCCACGACGCGGTGAACTCCCGCTTCCAGTAGGCCCAACTGTGCCCACCCCCCGCGTAGAAGTGGGTGGTCACCGGGACCCGCAGCAGCGCGAGCGTGTCCGTGAACGCGTGGGCGGACGGCCACAGCAGGCTCTCCAGCGCCTCGGGGAGCCAGTCGCCCATGCCGCCGGCCACTCCGCTGCCGCTCGACACGTACAGGGCGGTGCCGCGCAGCCCCGCCGCGCGGGAACGCGGATTGAAGTTTCGCCAGGTGAGCAGGTCCAGGATCGGGTGGCCCCACAGCGACAGGGCCGCCAGGTTCTCGCGGGCCACGATGGCGTCCATCAGGGTCGGCACCCCGGGTGCCGTCGTGTCGAGGATGCCGCTGTACGAGGCCGCCGCCGCGAACGTCCCCGGGTGCCGTGCCGCGTGCGCCATCGCCCCGTAGCCGCCGGTGGAGACCCCGGCGACCACCCGGACCCCGGACGCCCGGTAGTCGCGGGCGAGCAGCGCCGGGACCTCGCCGACCTGGAACGTCTCGTAGTCCGGGCCGCCCCGCCAGGCGGTGGGAATGCCGGTCGGCCCCGCGTCCGGCATCGCCACGATCAGCTCGCGGCCCGCCGTGAACGCCTCGATGTCCGTCTCCCGGGTCCATGACGTGTGGTCGTCGTGGGCGCCGTGGAGCAGATACAGCACGGGGTACGTCCGGGCGGGCCGCGCGTCGAACGAGGAGGGGAGGATCAGCCGGACCGGGGCGTTCCGTCCCAGGGCGGCGGAGGGGAGGGAGACGTCGAGGGTGCGGGGGCCGAGGCGGATGACGGAGGGAGCGCCGGAGGCGGCCGGCGAGGCGGCTGCGGTGGCTGCCCGGCGGTGGTCGGTGCGGCTGGTGGTGGTCCGCCGGGTGGTGGCTGCCCCGGCCGTGCCGGTGGTCGCGGCGCCGAAGAGGGCGGTCAGGGCGGTGGTGGCCGCCAATCCGGTGACGGAGCGTCGGGACAATCCGGAGCTGCGGTCGGTGCGGTCGGTACGGTCGGTGTGGTCGGGCATGGCGGCTCTCCTCGGATCAGGTTCAGCGGGTCTCCCCGGCGAGCTCTCGCCGCAGATGGGCGGCGATCTCGTCCACGTACGGCGGGTCGAGCAGCGACAGATGGTGGCCCGTGACCGGGACGACGGCCAGGCGCGGGCACACCTCGTCCCAGCCGAGCGCCTCGTCGTCCCGCTCGTACGCGGGGTCGCGCACGGTGTGCGGGGCGGGCTCGGTGGCTCGGTACAGCACCACTCGCCCGTCGTGACGGCCCGGCCGGTGTGTCTCGCCGATCCGCAGGTCCAGATAGGAGGCCCGCTGGTGATCGAGGACCGCCTGCGGCACGTCGGCCGCCTCCCGCAGGGCCCGCAGCACGGTGTCGACGCGCTCGCCGTCGTCTTCCGTCGCAGCCAACTCGTCGTACGGCAGGGCGAGTTCAACTCCGTACGTGTGGGCGACATGGCGGGCGAAACCGGTGAAGTGGGCGCGGATCCGCTCGGCCGCCGTGCCTTCGGGGCAGGGGAGCGGCCGTACGGAATCGAGGAGCACCACCAGCCGCACGTCCCGCCCGGCGGCCGTCAGCTGCCGCGCCGCCTCCTGGGCGACGAAGCCGCCGAACGACCAACCACCCAGCAGGCAGGGCCCGTCGGGGTGCACAGTGGCCACGGCCTCCGCGTAACGACGCGCCTTCTCGACGACCGTCCGGGCCTCCTCGACCCGCTCCAGCCCGTACACGAGCTGCTCCCCGCCGAGCCGTTCCACAAGGGACCGGTAGACGGCGGTGGTGCCGCCGGCGGCGTGGACGAGGAAGAGAGGGGGGTGAGGGCCGGGCATGTCCGAGTGCTGGTCCGAGGGTCGAGGGCCGGGGGTGTCGAGGAGCCGGAGCCAGGGGTGGGGGCCGGAGGTGCGGAGGGGGCGGAGCGGGGAGTGAGGGCCGGGGGTCCGGTGGGGCTGGGGCAGGGAGTCCTCACGTGATGTCTCCTCGGCCCGCGCCCGTGTGTCCTCGCCGATCGCGAGGGGGGCCTGCGGCAGGGCATCCATGTCCACGGCCCGCTGAGCCGGCGAGGGCGAGGCCTCGTCCTGGGACCTCGCCGGCGGTGGGACTCGGGTGGCTCCGGCCGGAGCCGGATGCGTCGGCTGCGCCTGGAGGCCTTCGGCCGATGTGGCCTTCGTCGGCACCGCCCGCCGACCGTTCCCCGCCGACGCCGTCTCGCCGGGCAGCGCCCGCTGGATGCGGGCCGTCGTGTCCTCGACCGTGGCGGCGCCCAGCAGGTCACGCAGGGGGAGCTCGATGTCGAACTCGCGTTCAAGAGCGGTGCGGATGCGCACGGCCATCAGGGAGTCCAGGCCCAGCTCGGCGAAGGCGGTGGCCGGGGTGATGCGGGTCGGCGGGTGCCCGGTGACGGCGGCGATGTGGTGGCAGAGGCGGGCGGAGACGGAGGTGTCGTCCGCCGCGCTCCACCCTTCCGGCCCACGGCTGTCCGCCGGCCCGGGGCTCGCTTCCCTGGCGTGGCCTCCTTCTCCGGCGTGGCCCTCTGCGTCGGCGTGGCTCCCTGCCGCCGTGCGGTCCGCTTCCGGCATGTGCCGTCCGGACACCATGCGGTCCCCTGCCGTCACGGGGTCCCTGCCGGGCTCGCGGCGCCCCTCTGTCCACGCGGTTGACGATTCCGGCGCCGTGACCCCCGCTCTCCCATCGGTCCACCAGTGCCGCACATGCCGCCAGCGCGGCCCGGGCAGGTCGATGACGCGGCCCGGCGGCAGGGGAAGCCGGTACCCGGCGGTGTGCAGGGTGCCCACCTGGGTGAGGAAGTCGGCGGAGGTGTCGGCGTCGCGGTGGAGGGTGCCGAGGGCGAGGGTTCCGGGGGCGGTGTCCGTGATCGCGCGGGTCAGGACCGGGTGGGGGGAGAGTTCGACGAACGCGGTGTGGCCGTCGGCGACGGCAGCGGCGACCGCCCGGTCGAGACGCACGGGCCGCCGCAGGTTCGCGGCCCAGTGCGCGGCGTCGAACACACAGTCACCGCGCGGGTCGTCCAGCACGGTGGAGTAGACGGGGACGCGGGGGAGCCCGCCCCGGATGTCCGCCAGCTCTGCCGCCAACTCGTCGAGCAGCGGATCCACCTGGGGGGAGTGACCCGCCCCGGCCACCCGCATCGCCCGCGCGGCCCGACCCTCCCCCTCCAGCCGGTTCACCAGTCGGGCCACCGCCTCCTCCTCCCCGGTGACCACCTTCTGGCCGGGCGAGGAGTGCACGGCGACATACACGCCCGGGAAGTCCCGCTCCAGGGCGTCGAGTTCGCCGTCCTCAAGGTCCACCACGGCCATCGCCCCGCCCCGCAGCCCGCTGAGCAGCCGGGACCGTACGGCGACGACGCGGGCCGCGTCCGACACCTCCAGCGCGCCCGCGCACACCGCGGCCGCCACCTCCCCCAGGGAGTGGCCGATGACGGCGACGGGCTCGACCCCGTGCGCCCGCCACAGCTCGGCCAGCGCCATCTGAAAGCCGAAGAGGACGGGTTGGGCGACCTCCAGACGGTCGAGGCGACCGCCCGTGGCCAGGTGG
Source organism: Streptomyces sp. NBC_01314 (assembly GCF_041435215.1). Classification (NCBI taxonomy): domain Bacteria; kingdom Bacillati; phylum Actinomycetota; class Actinomycetes; order Kitasatosporales; family Streptomycetaceae; genus Streptomyces; species Streptomyces sp. NBC_01314. The sequence goes on from NZ_CP108394.1 coordinate 9,521,952, forward strand.
TCGTAGAGGGAGAGCCCGCACTCGGGGGCCAGTTGCGCGTCCAGCTTCTCCACGGCCGCGGCGAAGGCGGGTTCCTCGGCGAGCAGCCGACGACCCATGCCGGACCACTGGCTGCCGTACCCGGAGAAGACCCACACCGGGCCGCGTCCGACGAGATCCCGGTCGCCCACCACGACCCGCGCGTGGGGGCTCTTCCGAGACAACGCGCCCAGCCCGTCCACCAGTTCGGCACGGTCGCCGGCCACGATCGCGGCGCGCACCGGCCCCCGCCCCGCACGCCCGGCGAGTGTGCGCGCCACGTCGGCGGGGCGCACGGCGTCCCCCTCGGCCGTGCCGAGCCAGTCCGCCAGCCGGGCGGCGGTGTCACGGACGCGGGCGGTGTCGATGTCGGAGAGGAGGTGGAGGCGGGCCGGGGGTTCCCCGGCCTGGGGTGGGAGCGGGGCGCCGGGCCGCCACTCCTCCAGGACCGCGTGGGCGTTGGTGCCGCCGAACCCGAACCCGGAGACCCCGGCGGTGGCCGTACCGCCGTACCGGGGCCACGGCTCGGCCTCCGTCACGACCCGCAGCCGTACGTCGTCCTCCAAGGCGCTGCCCTCGGCGCAGTGCAGCGAGGGCGGAATCAGATCGTGGTGGAGTGCGAGCACCGTCTTCACCAGGCCGGCGATGCCCGCTGCGGACTCCAGGTGGCCCAGGTTGCCCTTGACGGAGCCGAGGAGCAGCGGCTGGTCGGGGTCGCGGCCCGTACCGAGCACCGCGCCGAGCGCGCCCGCCTCGATCGGGTCGCCCAGCGGGGTGCCGGTGCCGTGCGCCTCGACGTGGTCGATGTGTGTCGGGTCGAGCCCGGCGCGCGCGTAGGCGGTGCTCAGCAGGGCCTGCTGGGCAGCCGGGTTGGGGGCCAGCAGGCCGTTGGAGCGGCCGTCGGAGTTGACGGCGGTGGCGCGGACGACGGCGAGGACACGGTCGCCGTCCCGCTCGGCGTCGGACAGCCGCTTCAGCAGCACGGCCGCGCAGCCCTCACCCCGGCCGATTCCGTCGGCCGCCGCCGAGAACGGCTTGCACCGCCCGTCCGGCGCGAGGGCGCCCGCCCGCCGGAACGCGACCGTGACCGTCGGGGAGAGCAGCAGATTGACCCCGGCGGCGATCGCGAGATCACTCTCGCCCGTGCGCAGGCTGACGCACGCCTGGTGCACGGCCACCAGCGACGACGAACACGCGGTGTCGACGGCCATGCTCGGCCCCCGAGTGTCCAGGACGTACGCCAGCCGGCCCGCCGCCACGCTCAGCGCGCCGCCGGCCGGCGCCCAGGGGTCGACGGCGGCCGGGTCGGCGCCGGTCAGTTGTCCGTACTCGGGCGCGGAGACCCCGACGAAGACACCGGTGGCGCTGCCCGCGAGGGACGCGGCCGGGACGGCGGCGTGGTCGAGGGCCTCCTGGACGACCTCCAGGAGGATCCGCTGCTGCGGGTCCATCACGGCGGCCTCGCGCGGGGTGACGCGGAAGAAGTCCGCGTCGAACCCGGCGATGTCGTCCAGGTAGCCGCCGTACGGGAGCGCGTCGGCGGGCGGGTAGGCCGTGAAGTCCCGCCACCGGTCCTCCGGCACCCGCCGGATCGCGTCGGCACCCTCGCGGAGCAACCGCCAGTACTCCGCCGGGCCGTGCACACCCCCGGGCAGCCGACAGCCGACCCCGACGACCGCGACCGGCTCACCGAGCGTGGGTGACTCCCGGGGCGGGGCCGCCACCGGGGCGACGGCCGTCTCCGCACCGCACAGCCGCGCCACCAGCGCGTCCCCCGTGGACGCCTCCCACAACAGCGTCGCCGGCAGCTCACGACCCGTCGCCCGGGACAGTTCCCCGGCGAGGACGACCGCGTCCCGTGAGGACATCCCGAGATCCGCCAGCGGCCGGTCCATCGGTACGTCCCCGGCGGCCCCACCGCTCCAGGCGGCCACCTGCTCGGCGATCAGCCGCCGCACCAGGCGTTCCTCGCCGCCGCCGCCGCCGCCGCCGACCGGCCGCCGTGGCCCGCCCTCGTCGTCCGCCACGACCCTCATCCCACGACCCCCACCGCATACGCACCCGCCAGATAGCGGTCACGGGTCAGCGCCCGTGAGACCTTCCCGCTGGACGTACGGGGCACCGTGCCCGGCGGGACGACGACGACGTCGGAGAGCCGCAGCCCGTGCCGGGCGGAGACGGCCGCGCGTACGGTCCGCACGAAGGCGGGTACGTCGATGTCGGCGAGCGGCACGGTGCGCGTGTGCTCCGCGACGACGACCACCCGCTCCCCGGAGCCGCCCGGCACACCGAACGCGGCCAGCCGGTCCCGCCGTACGACCGGATGCGCGTCCTGGACCGTGGCCTCCACGTCCTGCGGGTAGTGGTTGCGCCCGTCGACGACGATGAGGTCCTTCAGCCGCCCGGTGACGATCAACTGCCCGTCCAGGACCGTCCCCAGGTCGCCGGTCCGCAGCCACTCGCCCGGCCCCGCCGTCGCATCGGCGAGTACGGCGCCGAAGACCCGCCGCGTCGGCCGGTCCTGGTTCCGGTAGCCCCGCCCCACGTTGGGGCCCTGCACCCAGATCTCGCCGACCTCGCCCTCGGACAGGGCGGCCCGCGACACCGGGTCGGCGATCCGCACCCGCTGGCCGGCCGGCGCCCCGCAGCCGGCCAGCAGCACCGCCCTCGGATCGTCGGGCCGAGCGGGCAGGGCCTTCCCGGTGGCCAGGGCGTCACGGTCGAGCGCGAACGCGCGCAACGGCTCCCCGGGCCGGGCGGCACTGACGAAGACGGTCGCCTCGGCCAGTCCGTACGACGGACAGTGTGTCCGCGGGACGAGACCCTGCGCGGCGAACGCGGCGTGGAAACGGTCGGCCGTGCCGGGGCGGACCGGCTCACTGCCGTTGATCAGCGCGGCGACGTCGTCCAGCCGCAGCCCGGCCTTCTGCGCCTCGGTGACCGTCGAGGCGCAGTAGTCGTAGGCGAAGTTGGGCGCCGCGCTCAGCGCGCGCGGGTGCGCGGCCAGCAGCCGCAGCCAGCGCACGGGCTCGTGCAGGAAGGCCACCGGATCCATGAGCACCGACAGCAGCCCCCGCACGACCGGCGCCGCGACACTCAGCACGAGCCCCATGTCGTGGTACAGCGGCAGCCAGCCCACGAAGGTCACCGGATGCGCGTCGGCGCCATAGGCCGACAGCGCCTGGCGGGCGTTGGCGACGACATTGGCGTGGGTGATCTCGACGCCCGCCGGGGTGCGGGTCGAGCCGGAGGTGTACTGGAGGTAGGCGACGGCGGTGTCGTCGGGCGCGGACGGCCACGGGTCGTCGTTGTCGGCGGCGGCGTCCGGCACGTGGTCGACGGCGACGACCTTGACCGCCCGGCCCTCGCACAACTCCCGCACCCCGGCGAGGGCGTGGCCCGTCGTGACGACGACCTCCGGGCACGCGTCCGTCAGGACCGCCGACAGCCGGTCGCCCTGTCCCGGCAGACCGGGCGGGTACAGCGGTACGGCGATCAGGCCGGCGGCGAGCGCCCCGAGGAAGGCGGTGACGTACTCCGTCCCCTGCGGGCACAGCACCGCGACCCGCGCCCCGGGCTCGGCCTTCGCCGCGAGCCGGGCGGCCACGGCCCGCATCCGCAGGTCGAGCCTGCGCCAGGTCAGGGTGCGGTGGACGCCCCGTGAGTGCGGCGAGGGATGGTCGACGAAGGTGAAGGCCCGGCGGTCGGGGGTGGTCTCGGCCCAGTGCCGCACATACTCCGGCAGACTGCGGAACATGGGCGCGAGCGGGGGGCGGCGGTTGTCCATCGGGCAGGCTCCTCACAGCGCGGGGAACGGCTTGCGGTCAGAGCGGTCAGAGCGGTCAGAGCGGTTCGGGGAAGTTCTGGGCTGTTATGGGCGGTTCCGGGTGCTTGGGGTGATCCGCAGCGGCCGCACACGGCCGGGCAGTTCAGTTGTGTCGGTCGTGGCGGCCCGGCGGCCCGGCGGCGCGGTGGCCGGTCAGAGCGGGATGTTGCCGTGGCGGCGTGCCGGCATCGGGGCGCGCTTGCCGCGCAGGGCGCGCAGGGCGCGGCAGATGTGGGCTCGGGTGTCGCTCGGGGCGATGACGGCGTCGACATAGCCGCGCTCGGCGGCGAGGTACGGGGTGCCGTACGTGCTCTCGTACGCGGTGACGAGGCCGGCGCGCAGGGCCTCGGGGTCGGCCGCGGCGGCGAGTTCGCGCCGGTGCAGGACCCCCACCGCGCCCTCGGCGCCCATGACGGCGATCCGGGCGGTGGGCCAGGCCAGATTGATGTCGGCGCCCAGGTGCTTGGAGCCCATCACCGCGTATCCGCCGCCGTACGCCTTGCGCACCACCACCGTGACCTTGGGGACGGTCGCCTCGGCATACGCGTACAGGAGTTTCGCGCCGCGCCGGATGATGCCGGCCTGCTCCTGGCGGACGCCGGAGAGATAGCCGGGGACGTCGGCGAAGGTCAGCAGCGGGATGCTGAACGCGTCGCAGAACCGTACGAACCGCGCGGCCTTCTCGGAGGCGTCGATGTCGAGGACCCCGGCCGCGTGGAGCGGCTGGTTGGCGACGACGCCGACCGCGCCACCCTCGACCAGAGCGAACGCGCAGATGATGTTCGGCGCGAACAACTCGTGCACTTCCAGGAGTTCGCCGTCGTCGACGACCGCGCGCAGGATGTCCCGCATGTCGTAGGCCTCCCCGAGCCGGTCCGGCACGACCGTGTCGAGACCCGGCCCGGCGGGCGGGGCCCCCGGCGCGTACTGCGGGGGCCGCTCCAGGTTGTTGGCGGGCAGATACGACAGCAGGTCGCGCACGGTGTCGAGGGCGTCCACCTCGTCGGCGGCGAGGAAGTGGGCGTTGCCGTTGACGGTGTTGCTGGTACGGGCGCCGCCCAGTTCCTCGGCGCTGGTGCGCTCGCCGGTGACCGTCTCGATGACGTCGGGCCCGGTGACGAACATGTGCGAGGCGCCGTCCACCATCACGGTGAAGTCGGTGATGGCGGGCGAGTACGCGGCCCCGCCGGCGCACGGGCCCAGGACGACCGAGATCTGCGGGATCACACCGGACGCCTGCACGTTGCGGCGTACCAGTTCGGCGTAGAGGGCGAGCGAGGTGACACCTTCCTGGATGCGGGCGCCGCCACCGTCGTTGAGGCCGATGACCGGACAGCCCGTCTTCAGGGCGAGGTCCATCAACGCGATGGTCTTCTCGCCGAAGGCCTCGCCCATGCTGCCGCCGAACACCGTGGCGTCCTGGGCGAAGACACAGACGGGCCGGCCGTCGATCGTGCCGTGCCCGGTGACCACCCCGTCGCCGTACGGACGTCCGGCGGCTTCCCCGGTGGGGCGGGCCCGTACGAACAGGCCCGTCTCCGTGAACGAGCCCGCGTCCAGCAGCAGATCGATCCGCTCCCGGGCGCCGTACTCCCCGCGTCTCCTGGGCCCGACCGGCGCGACCGCCCGGACCCGGCGGGCCTCCAGGTCGGCGATGCGGTCGGCGGTCCGGTCGGCGGTTCGTTCAGTGAGCGGGTCGGGCACACGGCCGGCCGCCCGATCCGCCAACTGCCTCGCCCGGGATGTCGTCACCTCTAGTGTCACAGCCACCTCCGAAGTGGCTTTCGAATATGGCAGCGGTGGAGGGGTGGGCCGGGTCAATCACCGTTCTGTGTGCGGGAGATGAGTCCCGAGGGCCCGGGGTTCGTCCGTGGGTGACAAGGGCCGGGGGCGCGACCGGGGCATTCGGGACCACACCGACCAGGAACGCCCAAAAGCGCGGCGCCCACATCCACGTCAAGGGCCTCCGGGGAGGGGCCACGCAGCGGCGGTGCGGCATCCAGGTGCGCGACCACCGCGACCCCGTCACCACCACCGTCCCCGAACACACCCAGTTCGACACCGAGCATCGAGGCGTCCACCCCCTGGTCCGGCTCTCCCCGCACTACTACAACACCGAGGCCGAACTCGACCGCGCGGTAGAGGCCATGGCCGCCCTCACGAGCCACGCGCCCTGAGCACACCGCCCGGCGCGTCCTCAGCCCCGCCGCTCCGCGAGGAACTCCCGGGCGCCGCGCAGCCGGGTGCGCAGGCGTCGCCGGGTCATCCCGCTGTCCAGCCGGACGTCGAGCGCTCCCCGGAGGGAGGTGCCGCCCAGGCCTCCGGCCGGCAGCCGCGACGCGTCCAGGCCATCGCGGCGGGCGACGAGGACACCCAGTTCGTGCCGGGTGAGGGCGTCCGGCCCGGCGATGTGCCGGACGCCTCCTTCGTCGGAGGCGGCCAGTTCCAGCAGCGCGGCGGCCAGATCGGCCACCTGCACCGGGCAGCGCACGACGTCGGTGTACAGCACGCCGTCGCGGGTGCCGGCCACGAGGTCGTGCACATGCCTTTCATGCGCGGACAGGGCGTGCCCGTCCCCGATGATCAGCGAGGTCCGTGCCACGACCGCGTGCGGCGCCGACAACCGGACCCCGGTCTCCGCCGCTGCCTTGGCCGCACCGTACGGCGTGACGGGATCGGGCAGGCAGGTCTCGTCGTAGCGGCCCCGATCACCCGAGAACACGGCGTCGCTGGACACATGGACCAGGCGGCAGCCCCGCGCGGACGCGGCCATCGCCACCCGGACCGCGCCCTCGGCGGTGACCGCCCAATCGGCGCCGCCGCTGGACGTGTTGACGATCACCGAAGGAGCCACCTCGTCCAGCACCCCGGTCACCCGCGCGGGATCCCGGACGTCGAGCCGGTGCCAGGCGACGTCCCCCGCGGCCTCCGGCGGCCGGGTGGAGTAGGTCGCGGCCGCCGCGAATCCCGCCGCCGGGGCCCGGCGCAGCAACTCGCCGCCCAGGAACCCGCTGCCACCGATGATCAGGAGCTTCATGGTCGGAACGGTAGAGGCTTCCTGGGCGGCGAACGGTCCGGCGGGAAGGGTCCGGCGGGAAGGGTTTGGCTGGAAGGGTCCCGCGCCGTATCGGCCTGGGAGGTGTGGCTCTCGGCTTCCTCAGGATTCCTTGCCCCGGCCGTTCAACACGTCACGCATCCGGTCGACGAGGCCGAGGCCAGGCGCGAGGATCCTGTTGGCCGGGGGCTTGGTGGGGGCAGCCGGGTGGGGGCGGGTCGGCGCCAGCTTCTTGGCCCGGCGGACCTTGTCACCGAGGCCGTTCAGCATCTCGGCGGAACACGACTTCGCCATCTGAGGGAAGAGATCGCTCTCCTCGTCCCGGACGTGGTGCCGGACCTCGGCCATCAACCGGTCGATCAGCCGGTCGAACTCCGGGTCGTCGGCGCCACACCGCTCCAGGTCCTTCATGGTGCGCTCGGCCGTGGTGTGATCCGCCGGCTCCCGGTCGGCGACCGCGTCACCGTTGCGCAGGTGCTCGCGGACCGCCGGGTAGAGACAGGCCTCCTCCGCGACGGAATGCCGTACCAGCTCGATGGTGACGAGGTCGGCGTATTGCTTGCGCTGCGGGTCACCGGAAGGCAGTTCCTCGATTTTGCCGAAGAGTTCTTCCACTTCCCGGTGGTCGGTCTTCAGTTCCTCGATGACGTCTCCGTCAGGTGCCATTTCCGTCGCTCCTCACCTGCGCGCCCCGGGCGCCCGTACCGGTCCGGACCTCTGTGGAGGTCAGTGAAACCCTCACGGTCCGGAATTCGTCGTATTGACGTCCCGGTGAGTCAGTGCGGGCAGGGGCATGTGGCTCAGGACACGTCCATTCCGTGGCCTGCGCCATTTCCGGCAGGACAGCACACGACTACGTTGTGCAAAGCATTCCCCAATACCCACGGATGGCCCAGTGCTCGCAGATCTCTCCCCGCTCATAGCGGCGACCACCCAATGGCTGACGCGCGCCTTTCCGGCGGGCGGCGGCGCCCTGGACGGCGCCCTCGCCGAGGCGCAGGCCCGGCAGGCCGTCACCGTGGCCGCCTGGCTCCGCTATCCGACGCCGATGGACGCCGCGCTCGTCGGCGTGGCGGGACCGGGCGGCACCGCCGGGCTCGACTGGATCACCGGCTTCGACGACGACCTGACACCCGACGAGTACGCCTGGCGGACCTGGGTGGACGAGGTCGTGGCCAGCTGGGCGGCCTGCCTGCTCGCCGACCCGGAGCTGGCCCACACCGCCGTGGCCGCCCTCACCGACTCTCCCCACACGGCCGGTTCACCCGCCGCGTTCCGCCGCCTCCTCACCCCGGACGAACTCGACCGACGGGCCGCCGCACTCCTCCGCCACCCCGACCTCCTCGCCCCCGTCGCGACGCTGCACCACCCCGGCCTTCTCCACACGCTGACGCCGGGGCAGGCCCTGACGGCCTGAACCGGCCCGGTGCACCGTCGAAGCTCGCTACCAGCGCAGCGGCAGCCCCGCGAGATGGCTGTCGAGCAGCCCGGAGACGATGCGGTGGTCGTGGAGCGAGGGATGCCAGTCACAGCCCAGGTAGTCGAGGCCGGGGTCGTCGTAGTACCAGTGGCTGACCCGGCCGTCGCCCCGTCGCCCCCGCTCCTCGACGATCCGCAGGGTGGCCTCCGCGAACGCGGTGGTGTTCCAGAGGCGGGCCGCGGCGACCACGAGGAACGTCCCGCGCCCGTACCGGGCGCGCAGCTTGTCGAGGAACCCGTGATAGGCGCTCTCGTAGGCGGCGACCAGCTCGGCCGTCGTGCTCCAGCGCTCCCCGGGGTTGAGGGGCGTGGAGAAGTCGTTGATACCGAGCCCGATGACGACGACCCGCGGACGCCAGCTGTCCGGCTTCCGCCAGACATCGCCCTCGACGTTCAGCAGGGCCCGGTCGTAGTACGTGCGAAAGTCGGTTCCGGGATCGCCGCCGTTGTAATTGCGGACCATTCCACGGCCGGAAAAGGCGTTGATCTGGAAGTCGGCGTCCAGCTTCCGGGCGGTGAGCGCGCCGAAAGCGAGATCCGCGTTGCTGTTCCGGTTGACCCCGCCGTTGCCGGAACAGTCCCGGGTGTCGGAGACATTGCCGTAACCGGCCGTGTACGAGTCGCCGATGAACTCGATCTGCCTGCTCCGCGCCCTGGGCCGCGCGAGAATCGCGCCACCGGGAGCCGCGACGAAACCGCCGAACCGGCCGGCCGCCCACGGGCTCTCCGTCCGCTTCACGACCCGCACGCGGTGTCCGCCGTCGGCGAGGCCGTCGATCCAGGAGACGGCCCGGCCCGGGGTGACGAGAGTGGCGAGGGTCGTCCCGTCGACCTGGACGTCGTAGTCGTTGTCGGAGTCGTCGAGGACCACCCCGACCCCGGTCCCGTGGAACCTCCCCTCGAAGGAGACCCCGGGCCAGCTGTACCGCACGGTCCCGTCGGCGGCCTTCCTGACCCGGCCGACCGTGTGGAACCGGGCCGCCCGTGCTTCTACGGCCCGTGCGGGGGCCACGACGGCGGCGGCGAGGCCGGCGGCGGTGGCCGCGACCACCGTCCGTCGGGATAACTGGCGAGGCGTCTGCATGTCCGTCCCTTCGACACACGGGGTGTGGGAGCGCTCCCAAGGTGCACGCGCTATCGAAGGTGGCCGTCACACACGGCGCCGTCAACCCCTCGCGAAGACATCCGCACCGCGCGCCCGCGACGCATGGAGACCCGGGCAGCCGGTCATGAGGGCTGCTTCACGCTGTTTCACGTGGTCCACCGAGGCAGTGGGGGCGTTTCTCCTGGGGCTCTCCGGTCCTGCGCGGTGTCGGGGTCGGCCGACCGGCCGAGCCGGCCGAAGCCGGTGGCTGGGGCCGGCTGTGGCGTCGCGCACTGCTCCACGACGAGCGTCAGCCCGCGATGGGTCGCCGGCGTCACCAGGGAACACTCGACCAGCGACGGGTTCCCCACGAACTTCCGGCTGATGCCCCTGTCTTCGTCGCCGACGACGAAACGGTGCGCCGCCCGCAGGGTCAACTCCCAGCCGGCGGGCGAGGTCCGTCGTCTCCGGCGCGCAGCGCCGCGAGGGCAGGGGTCGGCAGGCGGGCCGTCACCGACCGGTTCAGCGCCCTCGGCGCCTGCCGCCCGCCTCCAGTTCGCGGCGCAGCCGATCCGTGTCCCAGCCCTCGCTGACGGCCTGCCAGAGCAGGTCGGCCTGGGAGGGCGGGGCCAGGCCGTCGACGGGCGGGTCGAGGTCGAGATGGGTGGGGAAGGCGTAGCCCTCGGCGGTGGCGGCGACGACGCGGCGCAGCCAGTCCTCGGGTGCCCCCTCGGACTTGCGGTGCGACAGGACCGGGAAGAGCGCGTTGGCCATCGCCTCGCGGTCCACGGTCTCCATGGCGCGGCCGAAGGCGGAGGAGATCTGCAGGAGATTGGCCATGCGCCGGATGTGCGACGAGCGGTTGTGCCCGGCGGCGTGGAAGAGGGCGGGGTTGAAGAAGGCCGCGTCGCCCTTGTCGAGGGGGAGTTGGACGTGGTGGGCGTCGAAGTACCCGACGAACTCCGGGAGCCGCCAGGCGAGATAGCCGGGCTCGTACTTCTGCGAGTGGGGCAGGTAGAGCGTGGGGCCGGACTCGACGGGCATGTCGCAGTGGGCGACCGCGCCCTGGAGGGTCAGGACGGGGGAGAGGCGGTGGACGTGCGCGGGGAAGGAGGCGGCCTGCCGCTGGGAGAGGAACCCGAGGTGGTAGTCGCGGTGCGGGCTCTGAGCGGCACCGCCCGGGTTGACCACGTTGACCTGTGACGTGACCTGGTAGGCGGGGCCGAGCCAGGCGTCGGCGATCAGGGCCAGCATGTCGTTGGCGTAGTAGTCGGCGAAGACGTCCGGCGCACGTACGGCCATCTTGTCCAGGGCGTTCCAGACGCGGTCGTTGGCGCCCGGCTTCGCGAAGTGGTCGCCCCGTGCCGTGCCGGCGGTGCGCTCCTCCTCGATCAGCTCCCGGAACGCGGCGGATGCCCGGTCCACGACGGCAGGATCGGTGAACGCGCCCTTGAGCACGACGATCCCGGGGCCGTCCATCAGGGTGCGGACCAGCTCCGTCTGTACGGTCCGGCGGCCCTCCTCGGTGGCCGTCAGGGATCGGAGCCGGTCGCTGTCGTAGAGCGGCACGTTCAGCTCGACCCGCTCGGCCGAGGGATGGGCGGCGGGGTCGGTGCTCTGCTCGACGAGCGCGCGGAACGTGTCGAGATCGCAGTCCGCCTCGGTCAGCCAGGTCCGTGACATCGCAGCGATGGAAGACATCGCGGCTCCTTTCGCAGCCCTTGTGTCTCTGCCAGTCTGAGGACCTCGAACCCGTCATTCAATGCGCGGAAGCCCATCAAAAAGACATCACGGAAGACATCGCGGAAGACATCACGGAACCTGGGAAGCCAGGTGGGAGCAGAGCGATGCGGCCCCCGTACACGATGCGGCCCCCGTACACGATCAGGGAGATCGCCCGTCAGTCGGGGCTGAGCACGGCCACGGTCGACCGCGTCCTCGACAGCCGGGGCAATGTGCGGGAGAGCACGATCCGCGAGGCACGGCAGGCCGTCAGGGATCTGGACCGCCGGCGGAGCCAGGTCCGGACCGGGGGCCGCACCTTCATGATCGACATCGTGATGCAGGTCCCGGAACGCCGTCGCCCGTGTCGCCTCGCGAACGGCCGCCGGGAGCGACGTAGCGTGGCCCGCGCTGATGCCGGTCGACCCCATGGTGGCGTGATGTGCTGGAGTGCGACGGCCGATCTCGTGGCGGGCTCCGGTGTCGCGGCCGTCGGGGTGGCCTGTGTGGCGTCGGCGGGCAGCCGGCGGGATCTGCCGCTCGCCGCACTGCCACTGCTGCTCGGGGCCCACCAGATCGTGGAGTCGGTGGTCTGGTCCTCGGGCGGAGGAAGCGGAACGGCCACCGTCGCCTGGGCCCTCATCGCACTGCCGCTCCTGGCCGTGTGGGTGCCGGCGGGCGTGCGGTGCGCCGCCCCGCCGTCCGCCCGAAGCCGGCTCACTGTGCTCCTCGCCATCGGAGCCGCGACCGCCGCGCTGCTCACCCACGGCCTCGCCACCAGCCCGGTGACGGCCCAGATCCGCGGCCACACCGTCGGCTACACGATCGATCTCGCCCACCCGGTACCTCTCGTCGCGGGCTACCTCCTCGCCACCGTCGGCTCCCTCCTCCTCTCCGGCGACCGGCACCTCGCCGTGCTCGGCATCCTGGCCGCCGTCGGCGCCTCGATCTGCTGGACCCTGTGGCGGCTGGAGTTCGTCTCGACCTGGTGCGCCTTCGCCGCCGTCTGCTCGGTGGTGCTGCTCGGCTGGGTGCGCGCACGACCGAGGGCTTCCTCACAGCCGTCCCGTCACCCGGCCGCGCAGCAGCGTCGGGGACCCTCGAAAGGTGATTGACCAGGCACGCGCGTGTAACGGGAGATCTCGGGCCTGGCTGTGAACCGCTACACCCTGGCGAGGCCGTCGGCCGGGTCGTTCAACGCCTGCGCAGCACCACGGTCGTGCCGGGCTTCACCCGCAGCTTCGCGTTCCCGCCCACCTTCGCGCCGGTCACCAGGTTCATCGACGCGCCGAACCCACTCGTGCTGAGGGTGTAGTGGCGGTCGTCGGTGGTGTTCATGGCGATCAGGTACGGGCCGTACTCGCACCGGTAGAACGAGGCGCGTCCGGCGTACGGGGTCTCGACGCCCACCGCGCGCTCCGGCATGTCGTCGGGGGCCTTGGCCAGAGGCAGCACCTGTCCCGCGAACGCCTGGCGCAGGGTGTCACCGGGCGGGTCGAAACCGCCGTCCGGGATGTCGAGGTCACCGACCGCGAACTCCCAGTTGACCCAGTCGGGTTCGGTGAAGGCACGCCCGTCCGCGACGTACTTCACGTCCTGCCACACCGTGGCCGAACGCTCCACGCCCGCCGCTCCGATGTGGTGGACGCGGGCGAGCCGGTTGACGCCCCAGCGGGCCCGCCAGTACAGGGACGCGTAGAGGATCTCGTCGCCGTGCTTGACCGCGAGCAGACCGTTCTCCTCGTCGGAGAAGACGAAGTCCGGCGCTCCGGGCGTCATGGGGAGCCGCGCGCCGCTGCCCGTCGCCGCGCTGATGTACGCGTAGTCGTCGGCCGCGGTCACCAGGTTGAGGTTGGTGCGGGCGGAGACCGTCATCGCGTGGGAGTCCGCCAGGGACTGGAACGCCTGGCCGTCGTCGATGGACTGCCGCGCGTACGCCGTGAGGTCCGGGTCCTTGATCAGCGCGGCCATCTTCAGGGCGTGGCCGTCCCACTTGGTGTCCTCGTCGTAGGCGACCTTGCCCGGGTACTCGGTGTCACGCCAGCCGACCATGGTCTCCAGCCGCATCGCCCGGCAGCCGTCGCGGTCCAGGGACGGGTGGCGGAAGACCATGCGCGCCTTGGCCATCTTGACCAGGTGGTCGCGGAGCGTGCCGTCCTCGACACCGCCGATGCCCGTCACCGCGTCGTACACCAGCGACAGCCACTCCTGCAGCTCACCGTAACTGCCCGCGTAGCCCAGCTCCTTGGAGATGCCCTTCCTGGTGACCTGGTGGTACGAGCCGCCGAGCGGTCTGGTCGGGGTGCCGTCCTCGTCCTCCGGGCCGAGCCAGGGGACCAGACCGACCGCCTGGTAGATGTGGTCGCGGGCCCTCTCCTCGCCCCAGGCCTCGCCGGAGCCGAGCAGGCTCAGGCCCCGGTCGGCGAGGTAGAGGCCGATGGCGCAGATGATGGCCTGGTTGGTGTACTGCGGGATGTGCTGCCGCCAGTACTCGCGGCTGTCGAGGAGCATCTTCGCCCAGGCGTCCCGGCGTACGACGGGCCTGTACGACGAGCCGTCCGGCTCGACCATGGTCAGGTCGTCGAACCAGGCGGTGCCCGCGCCCGACAACCGGACGCCGATCGTGACCTGGGTGGCCGTGGCGGGTGTGGCGAGGGAGAGCGTCACCTGTTCCCAGTCGTGGGTGCCGGCCGAGGCGTGGACCTTGTTGTCCGCCCCGACCAGGGCGCCGTTCGCGTCGTGGAACAGGATGTCCAGGTAGGCGCTGTCGGTGCCGACACCGTCGGTCCTGATCCAGGCGCCGTACGTGTAGGTCCCCCGGTCGACGGGGATCTTCGCCGAGGTGCTGTAGCCGACGGTGCCCGCGCCGGGGATCGTCACCTTCGCGGCGGCGTGGCCGGTGCGGTACACGGTGGTGTCGCGGGAGGCGGTGCCGCTGCCGGACCAGGTGGACGACTTCCAGCCGGTCATACCGAACTCGAAGCCCGGGTTGGTGAGTCCGTACGGCGAACCGAGGACCGGCTCGTCGAGCAGCGGTTCCAGGACGTCCGCGAGCGCAAGCATGACCAGGCCGGACCGGCCCAGGCCCATCCACTGCTGGCTGGAGCCGGTCAGCACGGTGGGGTCGGCGAGATGTTTCCAGTGGACGCCGTCCAGGCTCCGGGCGATCTGTGGTGGCACGGCGATGTTCCGGTACGCGGCCGTCGCCGGCATGCCGTGGGCTCGGGCCAGGAACTCCAGGTACCACAGGTCGAGTTGGGCGCCGGTACGGGACGCCTCGGATGCGGCTCGGGCAAGGATGCGGTCGTTGATCGTGTCGATGATCGCGGTGCCGGGGGAGGTACGGGTGGCCGCGGCCGGCGCGGTGCCGGTGAGGTCGTCGTCGGTGGGGTCGAAGCAGGGCGCGTCGTGGGTGTAGAGGCGGTAGATGGTGCGGCTCGGGCCTTCCATCGCCTTGTAGTAGGCGTCTGCTGTCGCCGCGTACCCCGCGATCCGGCCCATGGACCGGATCTCCAACGAGATCGACCTCTTGCCCTCGGTGAGGTCGAGGGGCAGGGGCAGCGTGTGGAAGAAGAACCGCTCCGGGGAGCGCGGGTCCTCGCTCGCGATGTCCAACGGGTCGACGGCGCCCAGGTGGTAGTGGCCGACCTGCCTGCCCTCGACGAAGAGCTGGAGCCGGCCGAGTTCGGCGCCGCTCTCCGAGCCCCACAGCTTGACCGTGACATAGGTGGCCCCCCTGGGCCGACAGGCCATCCGCGCGGAGAGCGCGCCGCCCCAGAAGCCCGGGGTCTCGGGGGCGGCGAGCACCCGGGCTGTCTGGTCGAGACCCCCTGCCACGACATCGGAGAGGGAGGCGGTCAGACCGTGCGCGCTCTCCGACGCGGTGTTCCCGAGGACGAGCGTGTCGAGGGCGCGGGAGGCGGACGCCGCGGTGGCGGGCGCGGTCGTCGTGGCGTCGGCGGCCAGGGCGGTGCCGCCCTGCCACAGCCAACCCGCCGCCGCGGTGCCGGCGGCCATCTTGAGAAGGGATCTGCGCTGAAGGGCTTCGGCCACGGCAGGACGTTCCTCTCCGAGTGGAGTAAACGTATTCCACGCTAATGAGGGCGCTCGTGGGTGGTCAATGGTCGTGAGCGGCTCAACTTCGCCGTTCAGGGAGTCGGGACGCCTTGCCGCGCGACTGTTCTGGGTAGATCATGGAACAGATTGAGTAATCGTTTACCCATTCCGGTGCGAGCCGGCTCGGATCGAAAGTCCCGCGAACCCCGCCGGCCGCCCGTCCCGTCGAGCCGGCAGGGGTGACGTACTGCGCGCGGGCCAACCGAGGTCCGGGTGCCAGGCGGGTGTGGCTGCCTGCGGGCGAAGGAGTGTTCGAGCGCGGCGACGACGACGGAGGTCCCGTTCGGTCATGGGGAGGGAAAATCTGTACGGATCCGATGACTGCCGGGATGACGCGGCGGGATAGAAAGGGACCATGACTGAACGCGATGGTCTGGCAAGTGGCGTGGACGACGTCGATGAGGTGACGCGAGCGGTGCTCACCGCGTCGCGGCTGTTGGTCGCGATCTCCGCACGGTCGCTCGCCGCCGTCGAGGAGCGGGTGACACTGCCGCAGTTCCGGATGCTGGTGGTGCTGTCCATGCGTGGCGCCACGAAGCTCGTCGTACTCGCCGACCAGCTCCAGGTCGCCCCGTCCACCGCGATGCGCATGGTCGACCGGCTGATCGCGGCCGGGCTCGCCGACCGGCAGACCAACCCCGACAACCGCCGCGAGACCCTGCTCCAGCTCACCGACGAGGGCCGGCGCGCCGTCGAGGACGTCATGGCCCGTCGGCGCACCGAACTCGCCACGGTCGTCGAGCGTCTCGCTTCGGACCAGAGGGCGGCGCTCATCGACGCCTTGACCGCGTTCAACGCGGCGGGCGGCGAACCCGCGGCCCCGGCGGCGGACGACACGGAGACGTACCCGCTCGGCTGGGTCGACACCTGGGTGGGCCGAGGCGCCTGACGCCTCCGACCGGGCGGCCTTGCCGCACCCCCCACGGCAGCGCGGTCACTCCGGCGTGGATCCGCCGGTGTTCGCGGCCGATCCACCCGTGGAGTCCGCCGCCGATCCGTCCGCCGATCCGTTCGTCGGGGTGGCCGTCGGGGCGGTCGTCCTGACGTTCAGGTCGGGGCGGGGGGTCAGGACGACCATCGGGGCCCCCGGCTGGGGCACGGGCGGGGTGGCCTGATCCGCGGGGAGCTTCGGCGGGTTGGTCTGCTGGTAGTTGACCTGGTCGTGGTTGACCAGGCCGGTCTTCTCCAGCACGGTGATGTGGTCGAGCACGGTGTCGTTGGCCAGGTCGGCCAGCTGCCGCACCATGGTGTTCCTCGTGCTGGCGCGGATCTTGGCGATGGTCGGGAAGATCTGGCCGTGCGTGACGCGCATGATGGTGACCGCGGTGGAGTCGAACTCCTTGCCGGTGGCCGCGTCGGCGGTCGCCACGAACTGCTGCTGTTGCGGGCTGGCCTGGTTGTTGAGGGTGATGCCCAGTTCGGGCGCTATCTTGCGGCACAACTCGTCGAGGCCCGCATGTCCGACGACCAGATGCTTGCCGGCCTCCTTCATCTCCGGCGTCGTACCGCGCTCCATGGCCATCTCGCCGAGCGGGTACTCCCACAGTCCGGCGGCACGCACCTTGACGACGAAGTCCCGGTCCGCCTCCGTGAGGGGGCCGTATCGGGTGTTGGCGATGATCCGGTCCGGGGCGGTGGCCGTGTTCTCGACCCCCACCATGGCGGGGTAGGCGAGCGCGGCGACGGTCATCAGCAGACCGCCGCTGAAGAAGATCGTTCCGATGCTCCATGTGCGACGCACGGGATGGCACCTCCTGGCAGGGGAGTTGGTCGCCAAGAGGTACGGACCGAGTCGGCGAATGAATCATTGCGCTGAGTAAAATTTGCAGTGTGCTCGAATCGGTCGACGCGAGGGACGCCACAAAACTCCATAAAGTGCCTTTTGGGCGTCATTCCTCTCCGCCCTCTCGATGTGGCGTCGACCCTGAACGGTGCGTACGGATGAACTCGACTCCCGCCGGTGCCCCGCCACCCGTCCCGGCCGCCGGTACGGAGAACGGCCCCCCTGTCTCCCGTCGGGAGTTCGACGCCCTCTTCGAGGCCGTTCGTACGTGGGGACGCTGGGATCCGGCCGATCGTGGCTCGTGGAACCGTGTGACCGCGGATCACGTGCGACGGGCCGTGGGCGGCGTGCGGACCGGGGTGGTCGTCCCGATGGCGCTGCCGTGGAACACCCGGCCGGGCCCGGACAACCGGAAGCCCGCCCTGCATCACATGACCGATCTCGGGGACGTGGAGAGCCCGGAGCCCACGACCCACAAGGACTTCATCGCCGCCGACTACCACGGCAAGGGCGTCACGCATCTCGACGCCCTGAGCCACATCGCCTACCGGGGGTTGCTCTACGACGGCCGCCCGGCCCGTGAGGCCGTGGGTGCCGCGGGTGCCCGGTTCGGTGCGGTCTCCGCGCTCGGTCCCCTCGTCACGAGGGGGGTGCTCCTGGACCTTCCCGCCGTCCTCGGTGTCCCCTGGCTGGAGCCGGGGCGGGCGGTGCGCGCCGGGGACGTCGTCGCCGCGGAGCGGGCGCTCGGCGTGACGATCGGCGAGGGCGACGCGGTCCTGCTGCGCTCCGGACACGTCCGCCGTCGCGAGGAGCTCGGCGCCTGGGACCCCGACACCGCGAGCGCGGGGTTCCATGTGGACGCCGTACGCCTGCTGGCCGAACGGGGGATCGCGTTGATCGGTGGGGACGGCGACAGCGATGTGCGGCCCTCGCCCGTGGAAGGCGTGCACTCGCCGGTGCATGCCCTGGCGGTGACCGCGATGGGGGTGCCGCTGCTGGACAACCTCGACCTGGAAGCACTCGCCGGCGCCACCGCCGAGGCGGGGCGGTACGCGTTCCTGCTCGTCGTGGCCCCGCTGAACGTCCCGGGCGGGACGGGCTCGCCCGTCAACCCGGTCGCGGTCCTGTGACACCGACCCCGACCGCTCGGCACCCGCCCGTCATCACCGGCGCCCCCCGACCGCTCGACACCCGCCCGTCATCACCGGCACCCGCCCGTCATCACCGCACCCGCCCGCTGTTTCCGGCGCCTGCCCGACCCTTCAAGGCCTGCTCGGCCCTCGCGCGCCCGGCCGACCGCTCGGCGGCTGCCCCGCGTGGTCACCGCGCGTGAGGAAACCGGCGAATGGTGACTCATATTGCTGATGCCCGTATCCTCGTCAATGCCGGATATTTCCGATAAGCGGATTGTCCAGGGCGCGAGTGAGGCCAGCGTGGTGCGGTCCGACGGCCAGTCGATATTCACGGGACGTGCGACAGACGGCACGGGCCCCACGCCTTTCCGTGACACGGGCCCCACCCTGTTCCGTGAGCGCTTTCTGCAGGGCGAGTCGCTGGAGACCGGCGTACGCACGTCGATCCTCAGCTCCTGGCAGCGGTGCCGGTCCCTGGGGCTGTCGCCGGACCGGTCCGACCTTCCCTTCCGGGACGACTTCGACCGGGACGACCGGATCGCCCGTGCGGCCGCACCGGTGCTCGACCGGCTGGAGTCCAGGTTCGCCGGCAGTGCCATGAACATCTCCGTCGCCGACGCCAACGGCACCGTTCTCCTGCGCCGCTTCGGCAAGGCGTCGCTGGCCAGAGGGCTTCCGGACATCCAGACCGTCCCCGGGTTCGTGTTCGCCGAACGGTTCGCCGGTACCAACGGCATCGGTCTCGCCCTGGCGGAACGGCGGCCGATCCGGGTCTACGGCGCCGAGCACTTCGCCGAACGCTCCCAGGCCAGCGCCTGCCGCGCGCTTCCCGTGCGCGACCCGCTCAGCGGCCTCATCGAGGGCGTCCTGTGCTTCGGATATCCGCGAGGCTTCGAGCACCCGGCACTGGACGCCGTGATCCGCAAGGCGGCGGCGGCCATCGAGCGGCGGCTGCTGAGGCAGAGTTCCGTGCGTGCGCGTTCCCTGCTGCGGGCGTACCTGGACGCCGGGGTCGAGGCCGGCGCGGGCCCGCGCCACGGCGTCGGCGTCGACGAACTGGTCCTCGGGCTGCGCCCCGCCGACCGGGCGGCCCTCCTGGAGAAGGCCGCCGAGCTGATCTCCCGCGCACAGCGGGCCGCCGTCGACGTACCCCTGACGGACGGCCGACGGGTGACGCTCGTGAGCCGCCCGATGACCAGTGCCTCCGGAGTGGAGGGCATCGCCGTCGAGGCCGTGCTTCCCGGTGCGGCAGGGCACGAGCCCTTCGCCCCTCGCCTGGCCGGGCAGGTGCTGAGCCTCCCCGCCGAACCCGTGCGGCCCGTCGTGTCCGCCGACACCCCGGCCGTCCGGCGCTTGCCGAGGACCCCCCTCACCGTGGCGCCCGGTCCGCTCGCCGCCGTCCCGGCCCCCGGTCATCTGCGCGACGCCGCACCATCCGTCGGCATCACCGCGGCCGTCGACGGAGTCACCGACGGCGTCCTGACCGACGGCGTCACCGCCGACGGCTCCCCGGCCCCGGAGAGAGGTCTCCTGATGGTGGGGGAGCCTCATGTCGGCACCTACGCGCTGGCCGCGCGCCGCCGTCTGGAGCTGCTGTCCGAGGCCAGTGCCCGGATCGGAACCACCCTGGACGTGCGCCGCACCGCCCAGGAACTCGCCGAGACGGCGGTCCCGCGCCTCGCCGACTACGTCACCATCGACCTCGCCGAGCCCGTCCTGCGCGGCGAGGAGGCCGCTGACCCGCGCGGCGACCTGCGCCGCACGGTGGTCCACGGCATCCGCGACGACCTCCCCTTCAGCCCGGTCGGCAAGCAGGTCGACTACGGCCCGACCATCGCGCAGCTGCGCTCTCTGACCAGCGGGAAAGCGGTGCTGGAGCCGGATCTGAAGACGGCCGTGGGCTGGCTCGCGCAGGACCCCGAGCACACCGACCGCCTGCTGAGCCACGTCCACTCCCTCATCGCGGTCCCCCTGGTCGCCCGCGGCGTCGTGCTGGGAGTCGCCGCCTTCTACCGCGCACAGGACCCCGCCCCCTTCGGGGACGACGACCGCTCGCTGGCCCAGGAACTCGCCACCCGCGCTGCCCTGTCCATCGACAACGCCCGGCGCTACACCCGCGAACGCACCATGGTCCTGGCCCTGCAGCGCAGCCTGCTCCCGCAGGGACTCCCCGACCAGGACTCCGTCGAGGTCGCCCATCGCTACCTGCCCGCCGAATCCGACGTCGGCGGCGACTGGTACGACGTCATACCCCTCTCCGGCACCCGTATCGGCCTCTTCGTCGGTGACGTCGTCGGCCACGGCATGCTCTCCGCCGCCACCATGGGCCGCGTCCGCACGGCCGCCCGCAGCTTCGCCGAACTCGACTTCCCACCCGACGAGGTCCTCACCCACCTCGACAACCTCGTGGGTCGACTGGACCGGGAGGACCCCGTCTCCGACGGCGGCGGCATCATCGGTGCGACCTGCCTGTACGCCGTCTACGACCCGACCTCGCAGCAGTGCACCCTGGCCCGCGCCGGCCACCCGCCGCCCGCACTGGTCGGCCCCGACGGCACCGTGACGTTCCCCGAACTGCCCGCCGGACCTCCACTCGGCCTCGGAGGGCTGCCCTTCGAAGCCGTCGACATCCACCTGCCCGAGGGCAGTCAGCTGGTCCTCTACACCGACGGGCTCATCGAGGACCGTAACCGTGACGTCGACGTGGTCCTCGACCAGTTGCGTGAGGCTCTGGCCGACCCCGAGCGCGCCCCGGAGGAGACCTGCCGGGTCGTCCTGGACACGGTGGCGCCCGCCCACCCGGGCGACGACATCGCCCTGCTCGTCGCCCGCACCCACGCCTTCGATCCGCGGCGGATCGCCACCTGGGAGCTGCCCGCCGACCCGGCCCGCGTCAGCGAGGTCCGCGCCGCCGCCCTCCGGCAGCTGGCCGACTGGGGGCTCGACGAGGCCGCGTTCGCCGCCGAACTGATGCTCAGCGAGCTGGTCACCAACGCCGTCCGCCACGCCGCCGGGCCCATCCGGGTGCGGCTGCTCCGCGACCGCTCCCTGATCTGCGAGGTGTCCGACACCAGCAGCACCGCCCCGCACCTGCGCCGGGCGGCCACCACCGACGAGGGCGGCCGCGGCCTGTTCCTCGTCGCCCAGCTGTCCCAGAGCTGGGGCACGCGCTACACCCCGGAGGGCAAGGTCATCTGGGCCGAATGCGGACTCGACGGCGCTTGACGCGACCGACACCAGACGATGGCCAAATGCCGTAAATAATGCGATATCGGAGATTAGTATCGCTGGCGCAAGCCGAAGTCGGAAGAACTCGCCAGGCCGACCCCCGGAGCTGTCCGTGCACGACGCTCACGACACCTCTGCGCAGCCGGCCCCGCCCAGCGGGCCGGAACCGCTGATCCGTGTCCGCGGCCTCATCAAACGGTTCGGTGGCACCCTCGCACTGGCCGGGGTCGACCTCGACGTCCACGCGGGCAGCGTTCTCGCGCTCCTCGGCCCCAACGGAGCCGGAAAGTCCACTCTCATCAAGATCCTCGCCGGCGTCCACCACGCCGACGCCGGGCGGATCACCGTGGACGGGCAGCCACTCGGCAGCCACGCCGCCTCCCACCACATGTCCTTCATCCACCAGGACCTCGGCCTCGTGGAGTGGATGACGGTCGCGGAGAACATCGCCCTGAGCACCGGGTACGCCCGCCGCGCCGGACTCATCTCCTGGCGGCGCACCCGGGACCGCTGCACCGAGGCCCTGACGCTCGTCGGCGGACACCTCGACCCCGACGCGCCCATCGCCCGCCTCGCCCCCGCCGAGCGGTCCCTGGTCGCCATCGCCCGCGCCCTGGCCACCCACGCGAAGGTCATCGTCCTCGACGAACCGACCGCCCGCCTCCCCGCCGCGGACTGCGCCCGCCTCTTCCGCGTCCTGCACACCCTGCGCGACCGCGGCCACGGCATCCTCTACGTCAGCCACCGCCTCGACGAGGTGTACGAGGTCGCCGACACCTTCGCCGTCCTGCGCGACGGCCGCCTCGTCAGCCACGGCTCGACCGCGGGCCACAGCCCCGTCCGCCTGGTGCGTGACATCACCGGCGAGGAAGCGGCCGGCCACCGCCCCGTCACCGCACCGGCCGGCGGCCCCCTGGTCCCGGCGGGCGGCCCCGCCGTGCTGGCCCTCCACGGCGTACGGACCTCCGGCGCGGGAGCGGTCGACCTGGAGCTGAGATCCGGGGAGGCCCTCGGCCTGGTCGGTCTCTCGGGCGCCGGGCACATGGACCTCGGCCGGGCCCTCGCCGGTGCCCTCCCCCTCCTCGGGGGACGGGTCCTCCTCGACGGCGTCCCGTACCGCCCCCGTACGGTCGCCGACGCCGTCGGACACGGTGTCGCCTTCGTACCCGGCGACCGACAGCGGGAGGGCTGCCTCGCCGAGCTGACCGTACGGGAGAACCTGTTGGCCAACCCCCGCGCCGGAGACGGGCCGACGCCGCGCTGGATCGGCCCCCGCCGTGAACGCGCCGAGGCCGCCGCCCTGATCGAACGGTTCTCGGTGCGGCCCCGCGACAGCGAGGCCCCCATCGCCACCCTGTCGGGCGGCAACCAGCAGAAGGTCATGATCGGCCGCTGGCTCCGGACCGGGCTGCGCCTGCTGATCCTGGAGGAGCCGACGGCGAGCGTGGACATCGGCGCCAAGGCGGCCATCCACCGCCTGCTCGACGAGGCGCTCGCCGGAGGTCTCGCGGTCCTCCTCATCTCCACCGACTTCGAGGAGGTCGCGGGGGTGTGCGGGCGCGCCCTGGTCTTCGTCCGCGGAGCCGTGACGGCCGAGCTGACCGGACCGGCCCTCACGGTCGCGGGACTGACCCGGGCGGCCTCGGCCATGCCCTCCGCCGGAACCGCGACGAACCCGTGACCAGCCCACCCTCCCCACCCTCGCCGTCCGCGCCGCGCCCGCGTCGACCGCGCCCGCCGAAACGGCTCGGCCCCCGTGGAGGCCTCGGCGAACACTTCATCGGCGCCTACGGCCTCCTCATCCTCACCGTCCTGCTCGTCCTGGTCTTCTCCCTGGCCCTGCCGCGGACCTTCCCCACCCTGGACACCGTCGACTCGATCCTCTCCACCCAGTCGATCCCGGCCGTCCTCGCGCTCGCCGCCATGGTCCCCATCGTGACCGGCGCGTTCGACCTCTCCATCGGCTACGGACTCGGCCTGGCGCACGTCATGGTGCTGTACCTCGTCGTCGACGCCGGCTGGCCCTGGCCGCTCGCCTGCCTCGCCGTGATCGCCGGAGGGACGGTCGTGGGCGTCCTCAACGGGGTCGTCGTCGAGTTCGGCCGGATCGACTCCTTCATCGCCACCCTCGGGACCGGCAGCATGATGTTCGCCGTCACCGGCTGGATCACCGACGGCGGCCGGATCGTCCCCGGCCCCCAGGGCCTCCCGCCCGCCTTCACCGACCTCTACACCTCCACGTTCCTCGGTCTCCCGGTCCCCGCCTTCTACGTGCTCGCGCTCACGGTCGCCCTCTGGCTGGTGCTGGAGCGGCTGCCCATCGGCCGCTACCTGTACGTCGTCGGATCGAACCCGCGCGCCGCCGACCTGGTCGGCATCCCCGTCCGCAAGTACACCGTCTGTGCCTTCGCCGCGTCCGGCCTGATCGTCGGCTTCGCCGGGGTGCTGCTCGCGGCCCAGCAACAGATCGGCAACCCGAGCGTCGGCCTGGACTATCTGCTGCCCGCCTTCGTCGGGGCCCTCCTCGGCTCCACCGCGATCAAACCAGGCCGCCCCAACGCCCTGGGCACCCTCGTCGCCGTCGCCGTCCTGGCCGTCGGCCTCACCGGCATCGCCCAGATGGGCGCCGACTTCTGGATCGTGCCGCTGTTCCACGGCGGCACCCTGCTCCTCGCCGTCGGCCTCGCCGGATACGCCGCCCGTCGCCGGACGCGCACCGGCGTCGTCGCGGCCCGCGACGCGCCCGCCGTGACAGCGCGGCCGCCGGGCGGTGCCCCATGACCTCGGCCGCGCGCACCGCCGCCGTACCACCGTCGGGACCCGGCCGCGCCCTCCCGCTCGTCCCTCCGCGAGGAGCCTCCGTGCACCACAAACGCAAGTCCGACTCCGGCGCGTCGAGAGCCCGGTACGCGACGGCCGCCCTGCTGACCGTGACGACCGCCCTGCTCGCCGGATGCGAACGCGGCTCGTCCGGTGACCCGGACGAGTCCGCCTCGGGCCCGAGCGGCTGCCCGAAGGCCCACGCGGAGGCCCGGAGCGCCGTCGACCGGGCGGAACGGACCGACGTCCCCTGGAACGGCCCGACCACCGGCCCCAGTGCCGTGACCGGCAGAACCATCGTGTACGTCGCCCAGACCATGACCAACCCCGGAGTCGCGGGCGCCGCCGAGGGCGTCCGCGAAGCCTCACGGGTCATCGGCTGGAACGTCCGGGTGATCGACGGCGGCGGCACCCCCGCCGGCATCCAGGCGGCGATGAGCGAGGCAGTGACCCTCCGCCCCTCGGGCATCGTCATCGGCGGCTTCGACCCCGGCACGACCTCGCAGCAGAACGCACGCGCCGAGCAGGCGGGCATCCCCCTCATCGGCTGGCACGCGGTCGCCGCACCCGGCCCCAGCCGGCGCCCCGCCCTCTTCACCAACGTCACCACCCAGGTCGAGGACGTGGCCAGGATCAGCGCGCAATGGATCATCTCGACCTCCGGCGGCGACGCCGGAGTCGTGATCTTCACCGACGCCTCGATCCCCTTCGCCAAGAACAAGTCCGACCTGATCAGAAAGGAACTCGCCACCTGCGCGGGCGTGAAACTCCTGGCGTACCAGAACATCCCGATCTCCGACGCGAGCAGCCGCACGCCCCGCGAGGTCTCCTCGCTCCTCTCCCGCTTCCAGAACACCTGGACCCACTCCGCCGCCATCAACGACCTGTACTTCGCCGACGCCGCGCCCGCCTTCCGCGCGGCCGGCAAGGACGGCGCGGGCCCGCCCTTCAACATCGGTGCCGGAGACGGCGACCCTTCCGCCTTCCAGCGCGTCAACAGCGACCAGTACCAGGCGGCCACCGTCCCCGAGCCGCTCACCCAGCAGGGCTGGCAGATCATCGACGAGTTCAACCGCGCCTTCTCCGGCCGCCCGGCCAGCGGCTATGTGGCTCCCGTCCACATCAGTACGGCCGACAACAGCGAAGGCGCCACGAGCTGGGACCCGTCGGGCTACCGGGAGGGGTACCGGAAGATCTGGGGCAGGTGACCGCGCCGCCGGGCCCGGGGAACCGCGCGCGGCCACCGGTCGGCGGCCCGACGCGGACGGCCCGTGTCGGACGGCCCGCGTCGGATCAGGACGCCTCGCCGGTCACAGACGCAGGACGATCAGCGCGGTGTCGTCGGTGTTGCCGGAGGGCGGAAGCAGATCGGCCAGGAGGGCGTCGGCCAGGGTCTCGGGGTCGTGCTTCCGGTGATGGGCCAGGGAGTCGGCGAGGCGCCGCAGACCCGTGTCGATGCCCTCGGCACGGCGTTCGATCAGTCCGTCCGTGTACAGGACCAGGGTGGAGTCCTCGACGAACGGTGTGCGGGCCTGGGGGCGGGCGGCGTGGGTGGGCCGGGCGGCGAGCGGAGGGTCGGTGGCGCCGTCGAGGAACGTGACGGTGCCGTCGGGGTGCACCAGGGCGGGCGGCGGGTGGCCCGCGCAGCTGTAGGTGATGGTGTGGCTGTCCCAGTCGATGAAGGTCGTCACGACGGTGGTCGACTCGGCGCCCTCGACGGAGCGGGCGTAGAGGTCGAGGGCCTCCAGGGCCTGGGCGGGACCGTCACAGACGCGGGTGGCCCCGCTCAGGGCGCTGCGCAGCTGCCCCATGACGCAGGCCGCCGCCAGGCCGTGGCCGACCACGTCGCCCACGGCCACCGCGAGGCCCTCGCCGGGCAGGCCGACCAGGTCGTACCAGTCGCCGCACACGTTCAGCGCGCCGATGGCCGGCCGGTACCGTACGGCCGCGTCGTGCTGCCCGGTCGGGCCGGGCGGGGGCAGCATCGCCGCCTGCAGGGCCAGGGCGACCTCGCGTTCGTGGGCATGCGCCGTGCGCAGCCGTTCGTTGACCTCCTGCAGCTCGCGGGCGCGGGTGTACAGCTCGGCCTCCAGCACCTGGGCCCGGCTGTCGCCGCCCGGGCCGCCCCGGGCGCGGATGAGTTCGGTGACCTCCTCGACCCGGTGGACGATCAGCGTCACCTTCCCGTCGGGGCCGAGGACGGGTGCGTTGACCGGGCTCCAGTAGTGCTCCTGCCAGAGGCCGGGGCGCCGCGGGTCCTCGATGTCGTAGCGGAGCAGCGCCATCGTGTCGCGCTCGCCGGTGGCCACCGTGCGCAGCATCGACTCCCGGGTCTCCCGCATGCCGGCCGCGGCCGGTTCGTTCGGGTTCTCGGGGAAGACGTCGAAGATGTAGCGGCCGAGGAGCTGCTCGCGGGAGCGCCCGGCAAGCCGCAGGAAGTCCTCGTTGGCGTCGGCGTACACGAGGTCGGGCGTGAGCAGCGCCACCATGCCGGGCAGTGCCCGGAAGACCTCCGCATAGTCGATATGCGGTTCCCTCATGTCCAGCCTGCCTTGGCGCCGAGCGTCGGTGTGCCGTTCCACGATAGGGGTGAACGGGCCGCGACAACCGGCAGATCCGCAGCATCGGTGCGGAGCTTCTCCCCGCCCGCCACTTCGGACGTCCCGCGCCCCCCACCGTCCCCACCGCGCACAGGCCGCCGTCCGGCCCCTGACCGGCCGTGCGCACCGGGCCGGGGGTGAGGACCGAAAGAGTGAAACAGCGAGACCCGGAACGTGCCCGCGATCGTTCCTCCTCGGCCGCGCCGTGGGCGCGGCCGAGGAGGAACGCGGTTCACAGGACCGGGGCGGGTTCCCCGGGCGCCCTGGGTCGGACGGGGGTCAGAAGATGCCCGGACCCGGGGTCAGGATGCCGCGCGGGTCGTACTGGTTCTTCCACGAGGTGAACTGCGCCCACATCGGGCCGTAGTGCGCCTGCCAGTCGGCTTCGGTGAACGCGCAGGCGCCGTGTGGGTAGCGCACGCCGCCGACGGCGGCCGCCTCCTGGTAGAAGCGGTAGTTGCGGTCCATCATCCGTGCCGCGAACTCGGGATCGGGGCCGGACCCGGCCGCGTCGGTGAGCACGCTGACCAGCCAGACCCAGGGCCCGCTCGCCCCGCTGGGAAGCCGCAGCAGCGGCCGGCCGTAGCTGGAACGCAGCATCGGGAAGACCAGCCCGAAACCTGTCGGGCCCAGGTCCTCGGCGGTCAACGACGAGAACACCGACTCGACGTACTCCTCGACGGCGCCGTCCGGCAGGAACAAATCCGACCAGGGCTTGACCTTCGCGTCCCAGTCCAGGTTCGCCGCGAAGGAGTCGTACATGTTGGTGACGAGGGAGATGTAGTCGAGATAGGGGGAGTCCTCGAAGGCCGCCGTGGCCGCTGCGGGGCTGAGCCCGCGGAGCAGGTGGGACGCGTCGGGCGCGTCACCCGGGTTGTGGAAGACGGTGGCCCACAGCGTCAGGGGCTGTGCCGTGCCCGGCTGGGGAATGCTGCCGAGCGAGTCGAACTCGCCCCGGTTCGCCAGGGTGCGGGTGTCCTGGAAGAACGTCGGTATGTCCGTGTACCCGATCCGGTACGTGCGGGCCAGCTGCTTGGCCGGAACCAGGTCGATGGTCGCGCGCGTGATCACACCGCACTGCCCGAGTCCGGCGAGGGCCGCCTCGAACAGGTCGCTGTTCTGCGTGCCGGAGCACCACTTCAGCCGACCGTCGCCCGTGACCACCTGGAGCCGACGGGCGTGGTCGACCTGTGCGCCGGCCCGGTAGGCCGACATCATTCCGATGCCGCCCATGGACAGGGTCCCGCCGACCGTCGTCCTGATGTAGCTGGTGATCGACGCCGGTGTGAGGCCCTGCTCGTACGCGGCCTCGATCACGTCCTGCCACAGCACTCCGGCGTCGACGTCGGCGCCGTCCGTGCCGATCGAGTGGATCGTGTTCAGCGACCGCATCTCGATGACCAGGCCACCGCTGACGAGCGGTTGGCCGAACATCGCGTGGTGTGCGCCGGCCGGTGCGACCTCGATGCCGTGGTCGGCGCAGAAACCGACCATTTTCCGGATGTCCTGGACGGAACCCGGCCGGAGTACCGCGCACGGTCTTCTGAACACGATGTTGCCCTGGTCGTGCGCGTTCGCCGCGAGGGACTCCGCGTCGAACGTGAGAGTGCCGTCGAGAGAGGGCGCGGTGGCGAAAGCGGAGTTCTCCGCAGCCGCGGCCTCCGTGACCCATTGCCGGGAGACCAGGTCGAATCCGGCCACGAGCGCTATGGTCCCGGCTCCGAACCGGGACAGGAACTGACGCCTGTTGACGGCACCGTGCTCTTTGTGTGACATGACAGCCTCCGTGGTGTCGACGCGGCGGATCGTCGGCACGCCGCTCGTGTGTGTCGTTCTGTTTCTTGGAGCGGAATCAGCTGGGCGAGACGTGCGGGCCCGACGGCCGCGCTCCGCGACGAGCGCCCCCGACCCGAGCCCGGGGGCCGGGCAGGCGGTTCCCTTCGACAGCGATCTCCCCCTGAAGTTCCGCTTACCGTCCATCATGGCTTCCAGGAGGCTCGCCGCGCGGTGATCCGAATCATCAACTGCGGTGAGATGCAAGGTCGGTGAGCGAACGCACGAGTCAACGCCGCCCACGGGCAGGGCAGTCGACTTCGGCAATGCGGCTTGTGCCCGTGTTCACGACGTTCCGGTTGGACTCAACTGTCGCGACATCCGCCCAGGTTGACGCCTCGTCATCAGCGGGAGTGATGATACGATCACCGCACTTACCGAACGGACGGA
Organism: Streptomyces sp. NBC_01314; assembly: GCF_041435215.1. Classification (NCBI taxonomy): domain Bacteria; kingdom Bacillati; phylum Actinomycetota; class Actinomycetes; order Kitasatosporales; family Streptomycetaceae; genus Streptomyces; species Streptomyces sp. NBC_01314. The sequence goes on from NZ_CP108394.1 coordinate 9,551,039, forward strand.
TGGGTGCAAAAGGAGCATCCATCGTCTTTGGTGAATTCCTCGTGGCAACCCTGGAATGGCTGACCTTCGGTACGTGTGAATTGACAGGAATTCAGTAGCTGGCTATCAGCCGCCTGAAGAGGGTCTCATGACGCAATACATACAAAATCCGGCGCTCTGGGCACTCCTTGTCGTAACCCTTTTCGCCGCCGCCCTCATCGTTCGTCAGCGACGGGCGGCGCGGAAATTACGGCAGGAGATCGCAGGGCTCAGAAACCACTACGGTGAGTTGGAGAGCCAATACTCGGATTCCGTCCGCTCGGCCCAGCAGGAAGCCGAGGGGGAGACGAGGACAGCCCTGAAGTCCGCCATGCGGACACTGCAGGGTCTCGCCGCCGAGCAGCAGCGCATCATCTCCGGGCTGCAGCGCAAGTACGGCGACTCCGTCATGCTCCAGGACCTCCTGGAGATCGACCACATGAACGCACAGTTCGGCCGGCGGGCCCAGTCCATCGCCGTGCTGTGCGAGGGCTGGCTCGGCCGGCACCGTGATGTGGCCTCGGTCTACGACGTCGTCCGCAGCGCCCAGGGCAGGATCCGCCATTTCCAGCGGGCGCACATCCTGTCGAAGGTCGACTTCGGCGTCACCAGCCGGGCCGTCGAACCGGTGGCGCTGGCCCTCGCGGAGCTGCTCGACAACGCGACCAGCTACTCCAGCCCGGACACCGTGGTCGAGATCAACGTCCGGTCCGTGCCCAAGGGCGTCTGCATCATCGTCGACGACGCCGGTGTCGGCATGAACGAGGAGGAGAAGGCCAGGGCCGAGAAGCTCCTGACGAGCGAGCGGGTCACGGGCGTCTCCGGCCTGGGCAACCCGCCGCAGTTCGGCTTCGCGGTGATCGGTGTGCTCTGCGAGCGGTTCGGCTTCACGGTGTCGGTGGACTCCACCTCCCCCTACGGAGGGGTGCGGGCGGTCGTGCTGCTGCCCGACGACCTGCTCACCAGCATGCCGGAGCCGAAGCAGCCGACGGTGTCGATGGACTCGGTGGCGCCGAGGGAGGAGCCGTCGGTCGTCGAGACACGTCCCTCGGTGTACGAGCCCACCCCCGAGCCCTCGCTGCCCGTCGCCACGACCGAGGACGGTCTGCCCAAGCGGCGGCGCAAGCGGCCGATGGCCCTGGTCTCGACCAGCCCGTCCGCCCCGGCCGCCCCGAAGCGCCGCAGCGAGGAGACGGCAGCGATCATGGCCGCCTTCAAGCAGGGCACGGACGCCGGCCGCGCCACACATCCGGAGGCGGGGGAGCGGCCGGGCGGTACCCGTGACGCAAGCAGCGAAGGGCACGAGGTCCAATGAACAACGATCTTTCTTGGATGCTTGACAGCGCCTTGGAGATCCCCGGAGCTATCCACGCGGTTCTGGTCTCCTCCGACGGGCTGCTGAGGGCCCGTTCGAAGGGAGTGGACAAGGACGACGCGGACAAGGCCGCCGCCGCGATGAGCGGCATGCAGTCGCTCAGCCGATCGCTGGCGTTCTTCTGCTCCCGGTCGGATCTGCGCTGGCAGCAGACCCTGGTCGAGTTCGACGGCGGCTGGATCTTCCTGATCTCGGCCGGTGACGGCGCCTACCTCGCCGTGTCGGCCTCCTCCGACGTCGACATGGCGGACATCACCTTCCGGATGCAGCAGCTCGTCGGCCAGTTGGGCAAGGTCATGACCGCTCCGCCCCGGGAGAGCAGCGTGGTGGGGCCGTGAACGATTTCGACAAGCAGGAGCTCGAGGCCACCGAATTAGTGCGGTCGTACGTCATCACCGGCGGCCGCAGCCTTCCCGGCGAGAGCCAGTTCTCGCTGATCACACTGGTCACAGCGGTGACCGACCAGCAGCAGCGGCCTGCCCGCCTCTCGCCCGAGGAGCAGAACCTGCTGCGGATGTGTGTCGGCGGCTATCTCTCCGTCGCCGAGATCTCAGGACACCTCCACCTGCCGGTGGGGGTGGTGAAGATTCTGCTGGCCGCCCTCTCCGAGGCCGGCTACCTCGTCACCCGCCCGCCGGTGACGCGTGCTCCCGTCGCCAACCTGAAGATTCTCGAGGAGGTGCTCAATGGTCTCCAGTCCAAGTTTGGATGAGCGGGCGTACGTCCCGGGCGGAGAGACGCAGACCGCCGTGAAGATCCTCGTCGTCGGGCACTTCGCGGTGGGGAAGACCACGTTCATCGGGTCGATCTCCGAGATCTCGCCGCTCTCCACCGAGGAGACGATGACCCAGGCGGGCGAGGCGATCGACGATCTCAAGGGCGTCCAGGGCAAGACCACCACCACGGTCGCCATGGACTTCGGCCGGCTCACCGTCAGCGACCGCGTCGTGCTGTATCTCTTCGGCACACCCGGCCAGCAGCGCTTCGTGCAGATGTGGGAGGACATGGCACGCGGCGCCCTCGGGGCGCTGGTGCTGGTCGACCCCGAGCGGCTGGCCGACTCGTTCGCCGTGATCGACCTGATCGAGCAGTACGGACTCGACTACGCGATCGCGGTCAACCATTTCGACGGCACGTCCATACGTGACGCAAGGGCACTGCGTGAAGCGCTGGATCTGCTCGACGACACCCCCATCGTCACGTGCGACGCACGGGACGAGCGGTCGTCGGCCGAAGCACTGATCACGCTCGTCCGCTACTTGATGGACCGTGCCCGTTAGGAGCAGAGCAGACATGACCTCCGATTCCACCTTTCCCGCACCCCCGCCGGGCTGTCCGGCCCACGGCAGCGGACTGCGGGTTCCGCTGTACGGGCCGGAGTACGCGGCCGACCCCCAGGCGTACTACGCGCACATGCGGCACTACGGGCCGACCGCGCCCGTCGAGATCGCGCCCGGTGTGGAGGCGACCCTCGTCACCGACCACGCGACCGCGCTGAGACTGCTCCAGGACTCCGGCAACTTCCGTAAGGACGCGCGCCGTTGGCGGGACGTCGCCGAAGGCAGGATCGGCCCGGAGAACCCGGTCGTACCGATGCTGGGGTACCGCCCCAACGCCATGTTCACCGACGGCGCCGAGCACGCGCGGCTCCGCCAGGCCATCACCGACAGCCTGGCCAAGGTCGACTCCCGCCGCATCAGCGACATGACCAAGCGGGCCTCCGACTACCTCCTGGCCCAGGTCTCCGCCCGCGGTTCCATCGACCTGATGAACGACTACGTCAAGCAGCTGCCGCTGCTCGTGTTCAACGAGCTGTTCGGCTGCCCGGCGGACATCGGCGACCGGGTCGTCTTCGGCATCTCCGGAGTCTTCGAAGGCGTCAACGCCGAGAAGGCGAACGAGGTGCTGGGTCAGGCCGTGTTCGAACTGGTCGCGCTCAAGCGGGCCCGGCCGGGCGACGACGTCACCTCGTACCTGATGCGGCACGAGGCGCGGCTGACTGACGAGGAACTGGTCCACCAGCTGATCCTGCTGCTGGGCGCGGGCGCCGAGCCGCTGCGCAACCTCATCGGCAACACCCTGCACCGGCTGCTCATCCACGACCGGTACGCCGACGGCGGCCTCATCGAGGAGGCCATCGACGACACGCTGTGGGAGAACCCGCCCATGGCGAACTACGCGCCGCACTACCCCGCGGCCGACCTGGAGTTCGGCGGGACGAAGATGCGGGCCGGAGATCTGGTCCTCGTCAGCATGACGGCCGCCAACACCGACCCGGCGCTCGCGACGGCCCGTCGGACGGGCGGCAGGCGGGCCCACCTGTCCTGGAGCGCCGGCCCGCACGCCTGCCCCTCCAAGGAACTCGCCCGGCTCGTCACCATGGTGGCCATCGAGAACCTGCTCAACCGGCTGCACGACATCGAACTCGCGGTGCCCGAGGACAGCCTGACCTGGCGTCCGGGCCCCTTCCACCGTGCGCTCGCCGCGCTGCCCTGCCGCTTCACCCCGCAGGTGATGCAGCGGCCGAACCCGCCCCGCGCGACGGAGACATCCGCACGTGGCGAGAACGCCCCGGCGGGCCGGAAGGCGGAGCGAGGTGTGTGGGGCTCCTTCCTCTCCTGGTTGAAGGGGTGACGCACGCCACAGCCTGTGTCAGAAGGCACTGCATGAGTATTCAACCAAAGGGGTAGTAACGCGGCGAAATTCGTGGTGACCAACGAACAAAGGGAGGTGTCGTGGACCACATATCCACCGGCGCCGCTTCTGCTCGACATCCGGACATTTCCCGCCGCTCCCGACGGCACACCGCCTTATCCCACGCGGAGGCCACGAGGGGCGAGACCCGCCACCTGTCGCCGCGACACGAGATACCCGCCGAGGTCGGCGGGTATCTTTCTGTGTCCTCCCGCCCTCTCGGCCCCCACGGGGCAAAACCCTCGCCCCAGGCCCCGTCCCCGCACTCCGAGCAACGGCGGGAGCACCGGTGAGCGCCGGCGGGTCCGGCGCCGGGAGGACCCGGAGAGACCGGACGCTCGGCGAACTCGTGACAGGCCAACTGCTGCGGCTGTGTCAGGAGTCGGGGCTCGGACGATCCGACGCCGAGACATACGCGCACGTACTGACCGACTCCCTCGGAGCGACGGCCGAACGGTCCCTGGACCTGCCGCCCCCCTCCCGGAGCTTCCTGTCGGACGACTCCACGCCGGTGGAGTTCTCGCTCTCCTTCACACCGGACGCGCCAACGAGGGTGCGGGTGCTGCTGGAACCGGGATGCGGCGCCGACAGCCTCCGGGAGAACGGCCGCACCGGACTGCGCGTCGTCCGGTCGATGGCGCGGCGCTGGGGCTTCGCCACCGAGCAACTCGACGCCCTGGAGGACCTGTTCCTGCCCCCCGACCCCCAGGGCCCCCTGGCGCTGTGGATCGCGCTGGAACTGTGCCCCGGCGGCGTCCCCAAGATGAAGGTGTACCTGAACCCGGCGGCGGCCGGCGCGACGAGGGCCGCCGAGACGGTTCGGGAAGCACTGGAACGGCTGGGCCACCGGCACGCCTTCGACGCGCTGCCGTCGGCCGACGGCTACCCGTTCTTCGCACTCGACCTGGGCGACTGGGCGGCGCCCCGAGTGAAGATCTACGCCACTCACCACGGGCTGCCGGTGACCGGCACCGGCGGTCTGTGCCGGATGGAATCCGGCCCCGACAGCGACACGCTGGAGGAGTTCCTCCGCACGGGCGGCGGATTCGGCGACGGAACGGGACACCCACTGGCCTCGGAGGCCCGGTTCGACCGCCGCCCCGTCCTCACCTGCCACTCGTTCACCCGGACGACCGGCGGCCCCACCGGCTTCACCCTCCACGTCCCGGTCAGGGACTACGCCAGGGACGACGGGGAGGCACTCCGGTGGGCCGGAACGGTCCTCGGCCGCCACGGGCTGGCCACCGACGCGCTCGACCGGCCACTGGCCGCCGTCACCCCACGGCCACTGCGGGACGGTGTCGGGCTCATCGCGTACGTGGCGCTGGCCCACGAGCTGGATCAGCCGCCCCGGGTGACCACGTACATCTCGTCGGAGGCCTACGAGGTCCGGCCACCGAACACCCCGTCGACGGACCACGGCACGCCGTCGTCCGGACGGCATGAGTACGGCCTCCGACACAGCGACGACGAGGCATTCCGCAGTACCTCAGGAGCAAGGATCAGCATGGAGCCCTACCGCATCAAAGTCGTCGAGCCCATCGCGCTCACCACTCGACCACAGCGCGAGGCGGCGCTGGAGCGGGTGCACTACAACCTCTTCGACCTGCGCGCCGAGGAGGTGACCATCGACCTGCTCAGCGACTCGGGCACCGGCGCCATCTCGGCCGCGCAGCTCGCCGCGGGCATGGAGGGCGACGAGTCCTACGCGGGCTCGCGCTCCTTCTACCGCTTCCACGAGACCGTGACCGAGCTGACCGGCTACCGGCACATCCTGCCGGCCCACCAGGGGCGTGCCGCCGAACGCATCCTGTTCAACACGCTCCTCGAACCCGGCGGCATCGTCCTGGCCAACACCCACTTCGACACCACACGGGCGAACGTGGAACTCTCTGGATGTCAGGCGCATGACATCCCGTGCGTCGAGGCCCGCGACCTCGACAGCGAGCGGCCCTTCAAGGGCAACATCGACCTCGACAGACTCCGGACCACACTGGAGGGACCGGACGGCTCCCGCGTCCGCGTGGTGATCATGACGATCACCAACAACGGCGGCGGCGGCCAGCCCGTCTCCATGGAGAACCTGAAGCAGACCGCCGAGATCTGCCGCCACCACGGCGTCCCCATGATCCTCGACGCCGCCCGCTTCGCCGAGAACGCCTGGCTGGTCATCCGCCACGAGGAGGCATACCGCGGCCACACCCCGCGCCAGGTCGCCGAAGAAGCGTTCCGCCTCGCCGACGGCTGTGTCATGAGCGCCAAGAAGGACGGCATCGTCCACATCGGCGGCTTCATCGGGCTCAACGACCCCGAACTCGCCGAGAAGTGCGAGCGGCTCCTCATCGCCACCGAGGGCTTCGCCACCTACGGCGGTCTCGCGGGCCGCGACCTCGACATGATGGCCACCGGCCTCCTGGAGGTGACCGAACCCGCCTACCTCGCGGAACGGGCCGACGTCGCCTCCCACCTCGCCGACCGCGTCCGCTCGGCGGGCGTCGACATCCTCGAACCCCCGGGCCTGCACGCCCTCTACCTCAACGCGGGCCGCCTGTTCCCGCACATCCCGCCCCACAACTACCCGGGCCACGCCCTCGCCTGCCGCCTCTACCTCGAAGGCGGCATCCGCTCGGCCGAACTCGGCTCCCTCTACCTCGGCGAGGAGGACGAGGACGGCAATCCCATCAAGAGCGCGCCGTACGAACTGGTCAGACTGGCGCTCCCGCGCCGTGTCTACACCCGCAGTCACTACGATCACGTCGGCCGGACCCTGGAACAGATCGCCAAGAACGCGGAATCCGTCCACGGCTACCGAATCGTGGAACAGTCCCCGATCCTGCGGCACTTCCGCGCCAAACTGCAGCCGGTGACCAGCTGAAACAGCTCCACAGGGTGTCCGGGGCATCCCGAACTTCCTGAATGTCCTGGACATCCCTGACGCGTGACGTCGACGCCCCGCCGGAGTGACCCACTCTCCGCCGGGGCGTCGCCTTCCCGTCCGCGACGCGGGGCGACGGGACGTCCGGGGAACACGCACCGCCGATATTCGCTTGCACGCCCTCCGGCACTCGGGTCAGCGTCGTCCGACACCTGACGAAGGCGGAGAAGATGACCACCGAGCCCCACCCCGTCGATCACGAACTCATCCGGGCCGCGGCTGACGTCGCACGCACTCGATGCCGGGGCGACAACCACACCATGGCGGCCGCGGCCCGCGCCCGGGACGGCCGGATCCTCACGGCCGTGAACGCCTACCACTTCACCGGAGGCCCCTGCGCCGAACTGGTCCTCATCGGCGCTGCCGCCGCCCAGGGCGCCTACGAGCTGGACACCATCGTCGCCGTGGGCGACCGCGACCGGGGAGTCGTTCCGCCCTGCGGACGATGTCGACAGGTCCTTCTCGACTACTTTCCCGCCCTCAAGGTCATCGTCGGTGAGGACGCCCACACCCGAACCGTCCCCATCGCCGACCTGCTGCCCGAAAGCTACGTCTGGGCCGACCATCAGCTCGACGCCGAGTAGACCGGCCCGCAACGCCGCATGAGGTGCGATCGGCAGCCTGCGCACACCGTCCGCGGCGAATTTCCCCAGGTGATCTGGAGCGGACTGGAGCAGACGTGATATGGGCCATACGCCCTTATTGTCTGTCATGGGTAGCTTGGGGTGATTGCCCCGTCCGCGGTGATGCGTCGCCGAGTGCACCGCCTACCGATCCCCTGTCCGGGAGACCCATGCGCCCTCGAATAACCTCCGTGTCGCCCCTCGCCCTGACGGGCGGTGCGCTGATGGTCGGAGTCGGCGGTCTGTATCTGGCCGGGCTGCTCGTCACGGGTGGTGAGGTCGAGGCGGGTACGACGGTGCGCGGAGTGGACGTCGGAGTGGACATCGGGGGCCTCAGCCGTGCGGAGGCCATCCGCGAGCTGGACGATCACCTGGCGGTGGCCGGCTCGCGGGAGCTGGCCGTGAAGATCGGTGATCGCAGCGCATCCATCGACCCGCGGCAGGCCGGACTCATCTTCGACGCCGAGCAGACCGTCGACCGGGCTGCACGCACAGCCGCCGATCCGTTCAGCGTGATCGGCGGGTTCTTCCGCTCGGGGGGCGACATCGAGCCGGTCGTACACCTCGACAAGGGCAAGGCCCGCACCGTTCTCGGGAAGCTGGCGCGGACGCTCGACCAGAAGGTCCGCGACGGGGCCGTCACCTTCGAGAACGGCCGGGTCGAGCAGGTCGCTCCGCACCGTGGTTACGCGCTGGACGTGGACGCGGCGGTCCGCACCCTGCGAACCACCTTCCTGCACGGCGCGGCGGACACGGTCACGGCCCTGCCCACCCGCGAGACCCAGCCGCAGGTGGCGGCGGAGGAGGTACGGCGGGCGGTGCGCGACTTCGCGCAGCCGGCGATGTCGGCGCCCGTCACGCTCACCACGGGCGGCAGGCGGTTCACGATCAGTCAGGCCGTGGTGGGCGAGTACCTGAGGATGCGGCCGGACGACTCCGGCAGACTGATACCGAAACTGGACGGCAAGGGCCTGCGTTCCGTCCCCGCGGTGGCCCGCCCGCTGGCCGGCGTCACTGCCACGGCCGAGAACGCCCGACTGCGGCTGGACGGCGACCAGGTCGTGGTGGCCGGCGATGCCCGGACCGGCGTACAGGTCACCGACAAGGCACTGAGCGAGGCCGTGCTGCCGCTGCTCACCAAAGCGGGCGCCGACCGTACCGGGGAAGTGGCCGCGCGACGGATCCAGCCGCGGGTGACCCGCGAGAACGCGGCGCGGCTGGGGCTGACGGAGAAGATGTCCTCCTTCACCGTCAACTTCGAACCGGCGGCGTACCGCACGAAGAACATCGGGCGCGCCGCGCAACTCATCAACGGCTCCGTCGTCATGCCCGACGAGACCTGGAGCTTCAACCGGACCGTGGGGCAGCGCACCGAGGCCAACGGCTTCGTCGAGGGCATCATGATCCTCGACGACCAGTTCACCAAGGCGTCCGGCGGCGGTGTCTCCGCGGTGGCCACGACCATGTTCAACGCGATGTTCTTCGCCGGGGTCAAGCCCGTGGAGCACGGCGCCCACTCCTTCTACATCGAGCGCTACCCGGAGGGCCGTGAGGCGACGGTCGCCTGGGGCAGCCTCGATCTCAGGTTCACCAACGACTCGGGCAACGCCATATACATCCAGGCCGAGTCCACCGACACCTCGGTGACCGTCACCTTCGTCGGCACCAGGCCCTACGACGAGATCAAGTCGGTGAAGGGACCCCGGAGCAACGTGAAGCCGCCGGAACAGAGGGTGAGCGCCGACAAGAAATGCGTGCCGCAGACCCCGCTCGAAGGCTTCGACGTCACCGTGGAGCGGGTCTTCTACAACGACGGCAAGGAAGTAGGACGGGAGCCGTTCCGCACCCACTACACCCCGCGTGACGAGATCACCTGCGAAGCCCCTCAGCAACCCGACAGCGGTCGGCCCGACGCCAGGTAGGCCATGCTGTGCGCCGCCCACGGGTACGGCTCCACGGCGCGCAAGGGGGTAGGGGGCCCACAGATACGCGAAGGCAGTGTGCGGAGCCCTCCCTGCGTGTCGAACGGGCGTACCCCTGGGGGAACGGGATGGGCCCGGGCAGTGTGACGTCACGCGGCCCGGGCCGAGGGATGTGCTGTCGGCCGGGTGGTGGTCAGCGCTGGGTGTAGATGAAACCGACCTTGTCGACCTCGTCGTCGGAGCGGCCGTGGAACCCGGCGATCTGCCGGCCGGACGGCGCGGTGCGTGTCACGCAGTCGGAGGTCGTGGTGCCGCCGGCCAGGGTTCGGCCGAGGCTGGTGGTGAACCGGGCATAGAAGATCCGCGTGTGACCGTCCTTCTGCCCTTGGCACAGGTGCGCCGTCGAGACGTACTCCCCGCTGCCGAGTGTCAGCGAGGACGCGGTGCCGCCGGAGCCTCCGTGGGTGAGCGTGGTGCCGTTCGACAGGGTCAGGCTCAGCTGGTCGATGCGGGAACCGGCCCGCAGCGCGACGGTGGTGGCGCGGGCGCCGGCGGGCACGCCACCGATGTCGTTGTAGTAGTCGCCGTGCGGGCCGCCGAACTGGTCGCTGAGCTGGAAGGCGGCATTCCGCGACCAGGAGAAGTCCACGGTGAGCGGATCGTGGTCGGAGAGCATGAGCCCGTCGTCGGTGAGGAACTCGGAGTGCTCGTTGTTGTAGGACGTGGCGTTGAGCGAGACGAGCTTGCTGCCGCGGTAGAGGATCTTGTCGACGACCTCGCAGTCGTTGGGGACGGTGGTCCCCGTCTGGTCGCAGACCAGGGCGTCGCTCCCCTTGGCGGGAGCCACGCCGCCGCGGATCAGTTGGACCCAGGGGTCGGTGAGACCGTTGGCGGCGGCGAACTCGGCGATGGTGTCGCCGGTGCGGGTGTAGCGGGTGTTGGTGTCGCCCATGACGACTACGGCGTTGCCCGCGGAGTGGGTGCTGATGAACTCGGTGAGCTGGCTGAGGTTGTCGGCTCGGGCGGCGAGGTCGTCGTCGTTGACACCGGCGTTGGTGTGCAGGTTGTAGAAGTCGACGTAGACGCCCTCGGCGAGGCGTTCCCGCATGAAGGTGAAGCCTTTGGGGGTCAGGCAGTCGCCCGAGCCGTAGGTGCAGGTGTTCCAGCCCACCCGTTCGAAGTCGTCCTCGTCGTAGGAGATCTTCGACAGGGTGTTGAGCCCGCTGCCGATGCCGGCGCCGCCGCTGGTGGGGGTGCGGTGGGCGTGCGTGGTGTCGGCGGCGTAGAGGTAGGCGTGGTAGTTGAAGTCCTCCTGGACGTGGACGATGTCGTACGGCGCCGTCCGCTGCCCGATCGTCGTGGTGCTGGACTCGCGGGGCGTCGCTGCGCTGGAGATCGCTTCGGGCAGGCCGGCGACGTTGTAGCTGAGGACGTTGAAGGTGCCCGACTCGGCGGCCGCCGCGGAGGGGGCGGCCGCGATGAGCCCGCCGAGGGCGGCGGCTGCCGCCACCAGACAGGCGAGGGGTCTGCGCATGGGGAGCGTCTCCTGGGGGGAAAGCGGTTGTGGGGGCCGTCGCAGAAGTTACCGCTGGTTACCCCAGGCTTGTCGAGAGGCTGGACGCTATTCAAAGGAACCGCCGACCGTACACAAATGATCCGGACGTGCGCCGTCGAGGATTCACGGCAGGAAACCACTCACGTAGTGCCGGTCCCGGCCCCGATCCCTGCCGACGGCTCTTGTCCGGGGCGGTGATACAGCGTCTCGGAAACTCTGTGTGTGCCTGAGGGTTTCAGGCTTTTCGGGCGCGGCGTGGCCGTGTGGCGTCACGGTGGGGTCCGAACCTCGGGGTGAGGTGGTGGACTTCGGTGGCGTGCACGTGGTGGAAGCCGGTCCGCTCGGCGGCGCGGGTGCGCCGTCGACAGGTTTCGCGTGAGAGCCGCCCCCGCCACGCCGGAGAAGCCTCCGGGTGGGGTGGGACGGGTACTCCATGACCTGGCACCGGTCCGGGAGGGGCTGGTGTCTTGGTGTCATGCCCCGCCGGACGCTGAACCACCCCGGCAGGGGTGGTGGCGGGGACCGTACGCACATCGGGCATACGGCGGGAAGTCTTCACAGCCACAGCCACAGCCACAGCCACTGCTGGGGCGGGGGCTGTGGCTGGCTGTCCGGCCGGGCGTGGGATGTGCCGCTGGTGTGGGCCGGTGGGTCTGCTGGGGGTGGGGTGGCCTTTGCCGGGGGTGGTTCTGGGCCCGCGCGGGCGGGGTGGTGCGGCCTGTTTGCGGCGGGCGCGGCGCAGGTGGCGGGTGGTCTTCTTCGGTCGGCGTACCGGGCGGACGGTGCCTTCCACGGTGGTGCGGATGGTGCGGGTGCCGGTGGCGCGCTCGGTGACGGTGTGGGACTGGGCGAGCAGGCCGCGTGCGACGATCCGCCGGGCTGCGGCATGGTCACGGTCCATGGACAGCCCACAGCGGGCGCAGTGGGCCCAGCTCCGGCCCCGCTCCTCGAGCCGGTCGGGGGCGGGGTGGTGGCCGAGTGGGTGCAGGCATCCGGGGCATTGGGCGGAGGTGCCGCGGGCCGGGACGGTGACCACCGCGATCCCCGCCTTGGTGGCCAGGTGCCGGATCGCGTCGGCGACGGTGCCGCGGACCTGCCCGGACAACCGGGCGTTACCGCGCCTGCGCCCGCGGGCTTCCAGGGTAGTGAGGTCTTCCAGGTAGATGACGGTGGCGCCGAGTGCGGTGCTCTGGTCGATGGCCCAGCGGGCCGCCGACCAGGCCAGTGCCTGGTTGAGGTGGCGGATGCGGGCACACACCCGCTGATGCTCCACCTGAAGCACCGCAGCCTTGTCCAGGAGTTCGGCCCGGGCCAGGTGCGGGGAACCGTATCCGTCGGCGAGGTGCTGGTAGTGGTCGCGTTTGGCGGCGAGGTGTTCGCGGTGGCCGCGCAGCCGGTGCAGTTTCGCACTGACCGCGGTGGCGTCGAAGATCAGGGGGCGGTCGTCGGTGACCACCCGCGCCGTCTCGCCCTGGCCGGACAGGCGGCCCACCGTGCCGGTGAGCAGGGTGTTGACGCCCCAGTCGAACCCGATGGCTACCCGGTGCCCGGAGGCTGTGGTGGGCGGGGCGGGACGGGAGTGCGGCAGGTCCACCGCGATGCGCCCGCCACCAGCCGGGCGCAGGGTGGGGGTGTGCAGGACCGCATCGGCCCGCACGGTGCCCGGCAGGCGGATGTCGATCACATGCCAGGCCCAGTCCCGCCCCGATACCGGTGCCGCACGCAGCGGGAGTTTCACCCGCAGCCGGGCCGTGACCTCGTCCACCCGTACCAGGGTGACCTGTTGGCGGTCCATCGCCGCCAGCACCACCAGCCCAGCCACCCGCGGCGCATCCTCCAGCTCACACAACCCCGCCGGCAGCCGCCCGTGCTCACGCAGAAAGCCACTCACCTGCCGGGTGCGGTTACGGATCTCCGCGGCGCTCACCCCCACGGGCAGAGCGGCCCGCAGCGCCGTCCACTCTTCCCCGGTGCGCCGAGGGGGTTGGGCGGGTCACGTCGCCAGGACCGCCGCGACCAAGGCGCGCCGGTACACGGCCAGCCGCAGCATCCGCACCGCGTACTCCTGCGCCGCCCGCCGCACCCGGTCCGACACATACACCCCCGCGGCCGGAGCGGCGGCCCGCGCCCAGCCCAGACGCCGCAGCGCCATCCACCCCTTCGACGGCAACGCCTCGCCCTGCCCGTCCACACCGGCGGCCAGCACATCCAGCGAGTCCTCGTCCCACCGGGCGGCCACCAGTTGCCGGGTGAGGTCCGCGCACAACTCGCTCAGGTAGGACACCCGCTGATACAGCAGCCGCCCGCCGACCCGCTCACCACTGCCCTCGACCACGCCTCGGAAGGCGGTGCACGGCGCCGTCGCCATCAACCGGCCCACACCCACCACCCCCTACACCGCTCCGACCAGGCACACCCCGTATCCGATCGGCCTAACGACCGACCATCACACAAAGACACGCACCCCTACGACACCGCCCGATTCATGCAGGAAACCGCAGCAAAACCACCAACAGTTGAAGACCCTCCCCGGGCATGGTGCCTGGGGCCCCGCCGACGCCGGCCCGCCTCAGCGGCGGCGGGCCGACGGGCACAGGACATGGGGGAGGGGCAGGCTCCTCCCGCTCACCGCGGCACACCGGTCCATCATGCCGCCCCGACCGCACTCCCGCCCGCCGGCCGGTGTTCCCAGAGCGTCTCCCCCCGCACCTCCAGGACGACGGTGCCGGAGCCGTTGGTGAGGGTGCCCCGGCTGAGGACGACGGCGGTGCCGTCGTCGCGGGGGCGGATCTCCACGATCTCCATCGCCCCGTGCAGTACGTCCCCGGGCCGGACCGGCGCCCGCATGCGCAGGGAACTGATCTCCCGGCCGGCGATGACGGCGGCGTGCGCGAACACCGCGTCCACCACGAGACGTTGCAGGATCGCCGCGGTGTGGAAGCCGCTGGCGATGAGGCCCCCGAAGCGGCTGCCGGCCGCCGCGTCCTCGTCGGTGTGCATCGGCAGCGGGTCGAAGCGGCGGCCGAAATCGAGGATCTCCTCCTTGGAGATCTTGGCGCTGCCCAGCTCGAACACGGTCCCGGGCCGAAGGTTCTCGGCGTAGATCACGGTCCGCACCGCCGGCCCGTGGTCCGCACGGGCCCTGCCAGGCCCTGGAAGGGGGTGAGCCGGTGGAAATGCGTGCCGGGGCGGCGCATTCGGGTCTCCGTTCGTCCTGTCATGGCGGTCAGTCGAGTTCCGTGACGAACCGCCTCAGCAGGCGGCCGAACATCTCGACGTCTTCGTCCGGCCACCGGTCGAGGCGTTCCTCCAGCCCTTCGCGCTGGTGCTGCCTGACGCGGGCCAGGCGGTCGCGACCGGTGTCGGTGAGTTCCAGCAACTTGGTCCTGGGCCGCGACGGATGTGACACCCGGCGCAGCATGCCGTCTTCCTCCAGCTGGGACAGCTGACGGCTGACGGTGGACTTCTCCAGGCCGTACCGCTCCGCCAGATCGGACGCGGTCGGCTGGGGGAAGGTGCCTACGTAGGACAGCATCGTGTAGGCGACGAAGGAGAGGTCGTCGTACATGTTGTTCGCCCGCACCCTGGAATTGCGGGAGAACAGGATGATCGACTCATGGATCACATCGAGGGGGTCGTCCCTGGCTGCCATGACGCCATCCTGGAGTTGTGCGATACAACTGTCAAGGTTGTATCGCACAACTCGGGCGCCGGGTCCTACCGTTGACGGTGAGGTCGGCCTGGCCGGTGTTGCGGAAGCGGGATGCCAAGTCCGAGCGCCTGCTCTCCCTCACCTGGTCCGCAGCGACCGGCGCCCTGGCGCTGCTCGTCCTCCACGGACGGTGTCGGTCACCGGTCACGCCGGAGCCGGTCATGACCTGCGCCGATGGTTCGCCTTTGCCGAGGTGACCGGCGCAGACCCACTCGCACGGTCGCCGTCTCGGTGGGCCGGTGACGTCGACCGTGAGCGATCATCCGCTCGGCCCGGTCGGAGGCGGTGGGCGCACCACCGCCTCCGTGTCGGGCGGCGCGGGCGTCAGCTGCCCGGGGTCGCGAGGCCGCTGACGGTTTCCCGGATGGTCGGGCGGCGGTACAGCTCCCTCAGTCGCAGCAACGGCAGGCCCTGCGCTCGCAGGGCGGCGCCTATGCGGAGGGCGAACAGGGAGTTGCCGCCCAGTTCGAAGAAGTCGTCGTCCAGGCTGACCGGCACACCCAGCACCTCGCTCCAGATCTCCCGCAGCCGCTCGGTGAGGTCGGCGTCGCCCGTGACGGGCACGGTGTCCCGGACCGGCGAGCGAGGCGCCGCGGGTGCGGGGAGCCGCGCCGCGTCGAGCTTGCCGTTGGCCGTCAGCGGGAGCGCGTCCAAGGAGGTGACCGTGGTGGGGAGCATGTGATCGGGCAGGATGCCCGCGGCCCGCTTGCGGACGGCGCCCGGGCCGCCCCCGGCCGACAGGACCACGTACGCGTCGATCCTGGCCGTGGCGGCGTCGGCCGGATCGACGCGGCGCACGACGACGGCCGCCGTCAGCACGTCCGGGTCCTCCAGCAGGACCGAGCGGATCTCGTCCAGCTCGATGCGGAAGCCACGGATCTTCACCTGGTTGTCCATGCGCCCGAGGTGTTCGAGACAGCCGTCCGGGCGCAGGCGTCCCAGATCGCCGCTGCGGTACATGGTGCCGCCGGTGAACGGGTCCGGTACGAACCGCCGCGCGGTCAGGTCCGGACGGCCCAGGTAGCCGAGCGCGACTCCGGCGCCGCCGACGCAGATCTCGCCGGTCACTCCGGGCGGCAGCAGGCGTCCGGCCGGATCCGTCACGTACAGGTGCCAGCCGGGCAGGGCGGGCCCGACGGAGCGGGTGGCGGCCAGGGCCAGTTTCCGGGTGAGGGTCTGCTCGGTGACGTGGACGGTGGTTTCCGTGATGCCGAACATGTTCACCATGCGGCAGGCCGACTCGGGGTGCCGGTCGAACCAGGGCAGCAGCATGCGCGCGTCGAGCGGCTCACCGCCGAAGACGACGAGCCGGACGGACACGTCGCCGTGGTCGACGCCCAGGAGCTGGGCGAAGGCCGACGGGGTCTGGCTGAGCACGGTGACCTTCTCGGCGACGAGCAGGTCGCGGAAGTGGTCGGGTTCGCGGGAGACGAAGTACGGCACCAGGACCAGCCGCCCGCCCGTCACGAGGCAGCCCCAGATCTCCCACACCGACAGGTCGAAGGCGCTGGAGTGGAACCAGGTCCACACGTCCGAGGCGCAGAATCCGTACTCGTCGCGGGTCGCGTCGATCAGGGCGATCACGTTGCTGTGCGGTACGACGACACCCTTGGGGCGGCCGGTGGAACCGGATGTGTAGATGACGTAGGCGGGGGTGTCGGGGGAGGGGAACGGGAGGAGCGTGTCGTCCGTCCCGGTCGTCGTCGCGGCGTCCAGCAGCTCGTCCGGGGTCAGTGCCATACAGCCCGGCACCGCCGGGAACTCCGGCAGCCGGGTGACCACCACGCCCAGCTCGGCGTCCTGCGCCGTGTGGGCGATCCGGTCCTTCGGGTAGGTGGGGTCGACGGGGACGTAGGTCGCGCCGGCCTTCAGCACGGCGAGCAGTGCGACGACGAGTTCGGCGGAGCGCTCCAGGCACACGCCCACACGGTCGCCGCCGACGACTCCATGGGCCCGCATGCCACGGGCCAACAGGTCGGCCCGCTCCTCGAGTTCGCGATAGGTCAGGCCCGCCGCCCCGTCGGTCACGGCGATGGCGTCGGGTGTCGCCGCCGCCGCGCGGGCGACCGCCTCGGGGATGCTCACCTCAGTGGTCACCAGGGTGCGGGTCGGCCGGCCGAGCGCCGCGGTGCGGGCGCGTTCGGCCTCGTCGAGGAGCTCGACGTCGTCGACCGGCGTCTGCGGGGAGCGCAGGACCTGCCCGTGCACGTGGGCGAGGTGTCGTACGAACTGCGCGGCGATCTCCGGGGAGAAGTGGCTGCCCAGATGGTCGCAGCGCAGCCGTGGACCACCGGAGTCCCGGAAGACCGAGAGGGTGAGGGGGAACGGCGGTGCCAGGCAGGGCACGTACGCGCCGGGCAGCTCCGCCTCGTCGAAGAGCAGGCCGACGAGCGCGGGTCCGTCCGCGCCGGTGGGCTTCAGCTCACCGAGCGTGGGGGCCTCCCGCACGGTGAAGGAGCCGTGGTCCGTGCCGATGACCGGCTCGGCCTCGGGGTCGTAGCGGCGCAGGGTGACGGCGAGGGCCGCGAGCCAGCTCGCCTCGTCGCCCCCTTCGTGCAGGGAGAGGAGGTGCGGGACGGTAGGGCCGTCGTGGCCGAGTCCCCATGCGGGGGCGGCAGCGAGCGCGGGCCCCTCGGGGACGGGTCGTCGGGTGTTCGCCGCGCCGGATTCGACGGATCGGGTGGACTCGCCGGTCGTCAGACGTGCGAGGGCCGTACGGTCCCACTGGTCGCGCGGGGCCACCACGATCAGGTCGCACAGGCCGTCGGCGTAGCGCAGCAGGACCCTGCGCGGTCCGGAGGTGGGGCGGGCGAGTTCGACGGCGCGGCGCCGCTCGGCGAGCGCGTCCGCCGCCGGTACGGGTACGTCCTCCGTCCACAGCCCCGCAGGGGCCGCGGAGTCCGGGGAACGGTCCAAGCGCACGCGTACCGCATGGCAGCGTGCCGCGGGGAGGTGAGGGCCTGACACGAGGGGTACTCCTTGTTGTTCAGGGTTGTTCAGGTTGTCCGGAGGGGGCCGGTACGGTGTGCGCACCGCTCAGCGGATGCTGAAGCCGCCGTCCACGGTGAGGACCGTGCCGGTGATCTGCCGGGATTCGTCGGAGGCGAGGAAGACGATCGCGGCGGCGACGTCCTCGGGTTCGATCAGGGCGTTCATGGGCTGGGCCTCGGCGAAGGTCTTCTCGTGCTCGTCGACGGGTACCTCCAGCGCGCGGGCGATCTCGGCGAGCATCCGGCCCTCGGCCCCCGCGTCGTCGCGCACCGATCCCGGGCAGACGGCGTTCACACGGACCTTGGTCGGCGCGTAGTCGAGGGCGGCGGCCTTGGTGAGGCCGACGACGGCGTGCTTGGCGGCGACGTATCCGGCGAAGTGCCGGTAGCCGACGAGCCCGGCGGTGGAGGCGACGTTGACGATGCTGCCGGCGCGCCGGGCGCTCATCGCCTTGCCGACCTCGCGCATCACCCGCCAGGCCCCGGAGAGATCCACGTCGATCATCAGGGACCACTCGTCCTCGTCGATCTCGTGCACCGGCTTGCCGGAGGGCGCCGCGATGCCCGCGCTGTTGACGGCGACGTCGATCCGGCCGAACCGGTCCTCGGCCCGGGTCACCGCCTCCCGTACGGCGAGCAGGTCGCGGATGTCGGTCTCGGCGGTGAGGACGGCGGCGCCCGCCTCCCGGCACAGTGCGGCGGTGTGCTCCAACTGGCCCGGGGTGCCCAGCGGGTAGGGCACCCCGGGCAGGTCGGCGCAGATGTCCAGCAGCGTGAGGTCGGCGCCCTCGGCGGCGCAGGCGACCGCGGTGGCACGGCCGAGTCCGCGGGCGGCGCCGGTGATGAGGACCGACTTGCCGTGCAAACGCATCGGATGCTCCTTGGGACAGTCGTGAGAGTCGTGAGAGTCGTTCTGAGGAGGGGAGGCCCGGGGCTACAGCACCGACGAGACGATCAGGCGGACCAGCGAGGGGGAGGAGTCGGCCAGGTACATGTGGCCGCCGGGGACCTTGACATGCTCGAAGTCCTCGCCGGCCACCTTGCTCCAGGCCTCGGCGTCGTCGTAGTCGACCAAGTCGTCGTCCTCGCCCCGGATGACGGTGAGCGGCGCCTCCAGCGGAAGGTCGGTGCTGGGCGTGTAGGCCTCGTGCATCTCGACGTCCGCGCGCAGGGTGGGAAGGACCATGGCGCGCATCTCCGGGTCGTCGAGCGCGGGATGGTGATAGCCCGCGAACTCGCCGACGCGGGAGAGGAAGTCCTCGTCGGAGAGGCCGGTGGCGTGCTGTTCGCGTCCGAGGGAGGGTTCCGGAGATCCGCTGACGAACAGGTGGACGAGCTCGATGTCGGGTTCGCCGACCAGCCGGTGGGCGAGTTCGTAGGCGAGCACGGCGCCGAGGCTGTGCCCGAACAGGACGACTCGGTGGTCGTCGCCGTCGCCGAGCCGTTCCCGCAGCTGGACCAGGAGTCCGTCCGCCGCCGTGTGCACGTCACGGTACGGCTCCTCGTCGATCAGCCGTTCCCGGCCGGGCAGTTGCAGAGCCACGACCTCCAGCGCGTCCCCGGCGAGGGCCGTCCAGGGGCGGTAGAACGAGGCGCCGGCTCCGGCGTACGGGAGGCAGATCAGCTTGGTCGTGTCAGAGGTGGTCATGAGTGCGGGTGTCTCCTTGTGACTCGTGTGCGCCCTGGGGGCGGGGGTTTCGCGGGCGGGCACGCCTTGCCGGCCGTGTGCGCCTCGTGGGCGGGGTTTACGGGGTGGGACCGGAGGCGAGCACGCCCGCGAGTTCCGCGGCCTCGGCGGCGGTGCGCAGCGCGTCGGCGGCGCGGTCCGGGCCGGGCAGCCCGGGGCCGACCGGCATGAGGTTGAGCGTGGTGGCGCCGGCCTCGGCGAACGCCGTCATCCGCTCGGCGATCCGCTCCCGCGGCCCGAGCAGCGAGGTGGCGTCGAGGAAGTCGAGCGGTACGGCGGCCATGGCGCCCGGGTAGTCACCGGCCAGGAACCTGTCCTGGACGGTGCGGGCCTGGGGGCCGAAGCCCATGCGCTCGGCCAGCCGGGTGTAGTGGTTGTCCTCCCGGCCGCCCATGCCACCGAGGTACAGCGCGGCGTACCCCCGTACCCGCCGGGCACAGGCCCGCCAGTCGGCGCCGGTCACCAGGGGCACGCAGGGGGCGATGTCGAACCCGTCGAGGGTGCGCCCGGACTTGGTGAGGCCGGCCCGCAGGGGTTCGAGCTGCTTGGGGGCGTGGGCGGGGGAGAAGAACACCGGAAGCCAGCCGTCGGCGATCTCTCCGGCCAGTTCCAGGTTCCTCGGTCCCAGGGCGGCGAGGTAGACGGGGATCCGTTCGCGTGGCGGCCGGATGGTCAGGGTGAGCGCCTTGCCGGGGCCGCCCGGCAGCGGAAGCGTGAAGTGGCTGCCCTCGTACTCCAGGGGTTCCCGGCGAAGGGCGCGGCGTACCAGGTCGACGTATTCGCGGGTACGGCCCAGCGGCGAGCCGAATCTGACACCGTGCCAGCCCTCCGAGACCTGGGGACCGGACACGCCGAGGCCGAGCCTGAGCCGTCCGCCGGACAGGGTGTCGAGGGTGGCGGCGGTCATCGCCGTCATCGCGGGCGAGCGGGCGGGGATCTGCAGGACCGCGCTGCCGACGTCGATGCGGGAGGTGCGGGCGGCGATCCAGGACAGCACGGTGACGGCGTCGGATCCGTAGGCCTCCGAGACCCACACCGCCGAGTAGCAGAGATCCTCGGCCAGGGAGGCGAGCGAGAGGTTGGACGCGTCGTTGCCGCCGACCCAGTAGCCGAGGTTGAGGCCGAGACGCAGGGTGGGGACGGTCATGGGTACTCCTGTGAGGGCGCGAGGGCGCGAGGGCGCGAGGGCGCGAGGGCGCGAGGGCGCGAGGGCCGGGCCGGGCCGGGCCGGCGCGGGACGGTCTGAGCCCGGCCCGGTCGTGGCACCGGGCCCGGTCGTGGCCGCGGTCAGCGGCTCGTGCGGGTGCGGTAACGCCATGTCGAGAGGGTGGTGAAGACGGCGATGAGCAGGACCGAGCAGCCCACGGTGTACAGCTCGGGGTGGTGGGCCGGCCAGCCGTGCTGTACGGGAAAGCCCGGTGGCGGCGGGTTGCCGAAGAGCCGCCGCAGGGCGTTCGCGAGCGAGGTGATGGGGTTCCAGGCGGCCACGGTGGACAGCGGGCCCGGGAGGGTCGCCCCGGAGACGAATCCGGAGGAGATGAACGTCGCCGGGAACAGCCAGATCACCCCGAGGCTCCCGGCCACCTGGGAGTTCGGCGAGACGAGGGCGACGAAGACGCCGATCCACGACATCGCGAAGGAGAACAGCAGCACCAGCAGGATGCCGGCGGCCACCTGGACGGGGCCGGTGTGTGTGCGCCAGCCCATCAGCAGACCGCAGGTGGTGGTGACGGCGAGGCTGGCCACGCAGGTCGTGAGGTCGGAGGTCGTCCGGCCGAGCAGCAGCGCCACGCGGGAGATCGGCAGCGTACGGAAGCGGTCGACCATGCCCTGATCCAGGTCCCGGGAGAGCCCGACCGTGGTGAAGGTGGTGGTGAAGGCCACGGTCTGGGCGATCAGCCCGGCGAACATGTACGAGCGGTAGGCCGTGCCGCCCAGGCTGTTGCCGAAGATGTACCCGATGAGCATGGCGTACACGACCGGCTCGACCAGGCACGAGATGAGCAGTCCCGGAGTGCGCCGCAGGTGCAGCAGGTTGCGCAGGGCGAGGTCCGTGCTCTCCGCGACGACACGGAGTACGGGATTGCGCCGGGCGCGGGTCGGGACCGCGGGCGAGGGGAGGCCGGTGGCAGGCGCGCCCCGGTGCGGGGAACCGGTCCTCCGGACGTCGGTGGGCGCGGTCATCACGCGGCCTCTCGCCGGGCGCGGCCGGTCAGGCCGAGGAACACGTCGTCGAGCGTGCAGCGGCTGAGCCCGATCTCCAGTACGTCGACCTCCTCGTCCTCCAGCGCGGTGAGAGCGCGGCCCAGCGCGGCGCGGCCGTCGGCGGCGGCGGCCTCCACGCGCCGGGCGGTGCGGTCCACCGTCGGTGTCACGCCGGTGGCCCGCGCGGCGGCACGCGCCGCCGCGTCGAGCTGGTGGTCCTCGGCGACACACACGACGAGCCGGTTTCCCGCGGCTGCCTTCAGTTCGTCGCTGGTGCCCTCCGCCACCACCCTGCCCCGGTCGATCACGGTGATCCGGTCGGCGAGACGGTCCGCCTCCTCCAGGTACTGGGTCGTCAGCAGGATCGTGGTGCCGCCGGCGACCAGTTCACCGACCGCCTCCCAGGTGTCGAACCTGCTCTCGGGGTCGAGGCCGGTGGTGGGCTCGTCCAGGAGGACCAGGGGAGGGGAGCTGACGAGGGCGGCGGCCAGATCCAGCCGTCGGCGCATACCGCCCGAGTAGGTGCCGGCAGGGCGCCCCGCGACGTCGGTGAGCCGGAACCGGGACAACAGGTCGTCGGCGACGCGGCGGGCCGCAGAGCGGCCCAGGCCACGCAGTTTAGCGATCAGATAAAGATTCTCGAAGCCGGTCAGCAGGCTGTCGACCGTCGAGTACTGACCGGCCATTCCGATTGTGGAGCGTACCTTTTCCGGTTCAGCCGCCACGTCCCAGCCGTTCACGAAAGCGCGGCCGGAGTCCGGCTTGAGGAGCGTCGTCAGAATCTTTACCAGAGTGGTTTTACCGGCTCCATTCGGGCCCAGGAGGCCCATGACCTCACCTGCGTTCACCTCCAGGTCGACGCCGCTTAACGCGGGGTTCTCCTGAAAGTTCTTGTGCAGGCCATGTAGGACGATGGCCGACGTCGTGGGGGTATGCACAGATCCGTTGTACGCCAGGGCGGCGCCCTCGGTCGATCACGGAATCCTAAAGGTTCTTTGTGCGTTCGATGGTGTTACTTGAAGCTTGCTTGAGCCTTTTACTACCGGACCGAGAACCATGATCACGTACGGTTCCTGTCGTGCGAGAATTATTCACGACGCTGAGGAAACAGGCAGCGCGTAAACCGCAGCAGCCTGCCGTGACTTTCGTCTCGGAATTCGGTGAAATCAGATGTACGGTGCGCGACCGCGCGGAACTGGATCTGCATTCCAGGCGCATTGCCTCCTGGCTCCAGGAGCGATTCTCCGCAGGGGACCGAGCGCTGCTCCTCCACTCCCCGGGAATCGAATTCACCACCGCCTTCTCGGCCTGTGTCTACGCCGGCGTCATCGCCGTGCCCGCCCCGCTGCCGGGCCGCTACCGGCACGAGCGCCGCAGGCTCGCCGCCATCGCTCGCGACGCGGGGGTGAGCGTCATCCTGACCCAGCGGAGCGATCTGCCGGACGTGGAGAAGTGGGTGGCCGAGGAGGGTGTCGTCGGGGTGGTCTGCCACCCGACCGACACCGGTGAAGGCGACCCGGATGCCTGGGCCGCTCCCCGGGTGGCGCCCGAAACGCCGGCGCTGCTCCAGTACACGTCGGGATCGACCGGCGATCCCAAAGGCGTCATCGTCACCCACGGAAACCTGGCCGCCAACGTTGAGCGGATGGTGGCCGCGTTCGGGAACGACAGCGACACCACGTACGGCGGCTGGATCCCCCTGTACCACGACATGGGGCTGATCGGCCTGATGCTGCCCGGCCTCCTGTCCGGCGGCGGATACGTCCAGATGGACCCCATGTCCTTCCTGCGCCGCCCGTACCACTGGCTGCGGATGCTGGACGCCTGCGACGTCGGATTCACCGCCGCGCCCGACTTCGGCTACGAGTTGTGCGTCCGGCGGGTCACCGACGAGCAGCTCGCCACGCTCGATCTGTCCCGCGTCAAGGCCGCCGACGGCTCGGAACCGGTCCGAGCCGACGTGGTCGCCGCTTTCACCGAGAGGTTTGCCGCCGCAGGACTGCGGGCCGACGCGCTCATCCCCGTGTACGGCCTGGCGGAGGCGACCCTGATGGCGTCCGGCACGATCGGGCGGCCGCCCCTGCGCACCACCGTCGACGCCTCGGCGCTGGAGAACCGTGTGCTGCGGCCGGTCGGCGGCACGGAACCGTCCCGCGTGCTCGTCGGATGCGGGGCACCGACCGGTTCCGACGTGCTGATCGTCGATCCCGACACCGGGGACGCACTGCCCGACGGCCGCGTCGGCGAGATCTGGCTCAGCGGCCCCTGCGTCACCGCGGGTTACTGGGAGAACGAGGGCGCCACCGACACCACGTTCCGGGCGTACACCGGCGACGGACACGGTCCGTTCCTGCGCACGGGCGATCTCGGCGGCCTGCTCGATGGTGACGTCTACATCACCGGCCGCCGCAAGGACGTCCTCGTCCTGCACGGACGCAATCTGCACCCCGCCGACATCGAGTACGAACTGCGTTCCCAGCACGAGGAGTTGGAGGGTCTGCACGGGGCCGTCTTCATGGTCGGGGACGACGACGGCGTGGACACCGCTCCCGCGATCGTCGCCGTGCACGAGATCCGTGCCCACTGGGGCGCCGAACGGCTGAGCCTGATCGGCGTCGACATGAAGCAGACCATCGCGCGGGAGTTCGGTGTGCCGGTCGCGGCGGTCGCCCTGGTACGGCCCGGCGGCGTCCGGCGGACCACGAGCGGCAAGGTGCAGCGCTCGGCGATGCGCGCCCTCTACCTCGCCGGAGAACTGGACACCCTGCACCTCGGCGAGGACCGGTTGCTCACCGCGGCCCTGGCCGAACACCGGCGGGTGACCGCACGATGACCACCACGGCCGGTCTGGAGACCCTGCTCGCCGCCCACGAGAGCGACGCCTTCTCGCCCGACGTGCTCGCCGAGCTCGACGACCGTGAGGAGTTCCCCGACGGCGCGGTCCGCCTTCTCGACGACGCGGGGATGCCCGCCCACTACGTCCTGTCCCCGGACGGCGACTTCAGCGAGACGGTACGGCTGCTGCGCGCGGTCGCCCGCCGTGATCTGACCGTGGCCATCGCGCACGGCAAGACATTCCTGGGGTCGGCCCCGGTGTGGGTGGCCGGCACCCCGGATCAGGCCGCCCGGCTCGCCGAGCGGGTACGCGGGGGCGAGGCCGTCTGCTGGGGGCTGACCGAGCGTGACCACGGCGCCGACCTGCTCGCGAGCGAGTTCGCGGCGGTGGCCGAGCCGGGCGCGGGCGCAGAAACAGCGGCGGGCGCGGGCCCAGAGGCAGAGGCAGAGGCAGGCACAGAAGCCGGCGGCTGGCGGCTGACCGGCGAGAAGTGGCTCATCAACAACGCCACCCGCTCCACCCTCGCCTGCGTCCTGGCCCGCACCGACCCGGCGGGCGGCGGACGCGGCTTCAGCCTCTTCCTCGTGGACAAGCACCGGCTGCCCGAGGGCGCCTGGCGGAACCTGCCGAAAATCCGTACGCACGGCATCCGCGGCGCCGACATCAGCGGCTTCGCCCTCGACGGCGCCCCGGTGCCCGCCGACGCCCTCGTCGGCGAAGAGGGCGACGGAATCGCCGTGGTCCTCAAGACGCTCCAGCTCACCCGCATCGCCTGCACGGCGCTCTCCCTCGGCGCCGCCGACCACGCCCTGCGGCTGGCCCGCGACTTCGTCACCGGACGCGAGCTGTACGGCCGCCGCCTCGCCGACGTCCCGCACGTACGGCGCATCCTCGGCCGGGCGGCCGCCGCCGCACTGACCGCGGAGGCGGTGAGCGCGCTCTCCGCCCGCTCGGTGCACACCCTGCCCGGGGAACTGAGCGCGATCTCGGCGATCACCAAGGCGTACGTCCCGACGCTGACCCAGGAGACGCTCGGCTCGCTCGGCGAACTCCTGGGCGTACGCGGCTTTCTCACCTCGCCGCCCGGCGGCGGCTTCGCCAAACTGGAACGCGACCACCGCATCTGCGCGATCTTCGACGGCAGCACGGTCGTCAACCGCGCCGCAGTTCTCCACCAGATGCCGCGTCTGGCCCGTCAGCTGGGCCGCCGCCGGGCCGACGTCGAAGGCCTGCGGGCCGCCGCCGACCTCACCGCTCCCCTGCCCCCGTTCGACCGCGACCGGCTGACGCTGCTGTCCGTCACGGGATGCAGCGCCGTGCAGACGCTGCCGGACACGGCGGCGCGCATGGAGGAGCAGGGGCCACCGGAGGCGGGCCCGCTCATCGCCCGGCTGCTCGCCGAACTCGCCCGGCTGGAAGCGGAGTCGGCGGACTTCGTGCCGTCGGCGGGTGGACTGCCCAGCACCGCCTTCGACCTCGCCGAGCGCTACGAACGCGCCTACGCCGCTGCCGCCTGCCTGCTGCTGTGGCTGGAGAACCCTCCGCTGCGCACGGGACGGCTCGGCACGGACGGCCTGTGGCTGCGGGCCTGCCTGACCTCCCTGCTCGGCACCTCCCTCCTCGGCGAGGACGACAGCGACGTGTTCGGCGCCCTGGCCGACGTCGTACTCGGCACGCCCGCACAGGAATTCACCTTGTGGGGAGGCGCGGTATGAGCACCGTGACCGGCCTCGCACCCAAGCGCGCCGACGAACTGGAGCAGCTGCTCGGCAGCCTCTCCGACCCGGCCAACCCCACCGGCACCGCCGCCGTTCTCGCCGCGGACGAGCGCGCGGAGATGCTCGTCGCCGGAGAGTCGCTGCTGCACTCCTACGGGCTGAACGCCGAGTTCGTACCACCCGGGCTGGGCGGCCGTCTGGAGCGGGCCGACCACCTCGCCGAGGTCATGCGCGCGCTCTACCGCCGCGACCCCGCGCTCGGCCTCGGCTACGGCGCCGGCTCGCTCATCGCCGGAGTCACGCTGTGGACCGCCGGCGACGCACGGCAGACCGAGCACGCCGCCCGTCTGCTCCTGGACGGCCGGCGCATCGCCATCGCCTTCCACGAACTGGCCCACGGCAACGACATGGCGGGCACGGAGTTCGCCGCCACCGCCGCACCCGACGGCCTGCGCCTGAGCGGCCGCAAGGAGGTCGTCACCAACATCGGGCGCGCCGACGCCATGGTCGTCCTCGCCCGCACCGATCCCCGGCCCGGTCCGCGCAGCCACTCCCTGGTCCTCGTCGACCGCGCGAGCACCGACCCCGCACGCCTGACCGACCTGCCGCGCTTCCGTACCGTCGGCATGCGGGGAGTACAGCTCGGCGGCCTGCGCTTCGACGAACTGCCCGTGCCCGCCTCAGCGGTCCTCGGGCCGGTCGGCTCCGGCCTGGAGACCGCGCTGAAGGCACTCCAGATCACCCGCACGGTCCTGCCCGCGATGGCCACCGGGATCCTCGACACCGGACTGCGCGTCACCGTGGACCACCTGACACGGCGTCGGCTGTACGGCGGCCCCGCCACCGCCCTCCCGCACGTCCGCTCGGTGCTGGCCGGCGTCTTCGCCGACCTGCTGCGTGCCGAGGCGCTGGGCGCGGTCGGCGCCCGTGCGCTGCACCTGGTGCCCGGCGCGGCGAGCGTGTACGCCTCCGCGGTCAAGTTCGAGGTGTCCCGGCTGCTGCTGGAGGCCATGGACCGGCTCGCGGAGCTCCTCGGCGCCCACTTCTACCTGCGCGAAGGGCCGACCGCGCTGTTCCAGAAGCTGCTGCGCGACCTCGCCCCCGTCGGTTTCGGGCACATCGCGCGCGCCGCCTGCCAGACGAGCCTGCTGCCCCAGTTGCCCCTGCTGGCCCGCCGCACCTGGGCCCGCCCCGGCACCGAGGCGCCGGCCGACGTGTTCGCGCTCGCGGAATCGCTGCCGCCCCTGCGGTACGACCGGCTGGCCCTGCACGCCGCGGGCCGCGACCCTGTCATGGGGTCCCTCCACGCCCTCGTCGACGCGTCCTGGGCACCCGAGCACGACGACGTACGGGCGGTGCTCCGCGACGACCACGCCGAACTGGCCGAACTGGCGGCCGTGTGCGGGCGGTTGTCGCCGGTGGAACTCGGCATCGACGCCCGCCCCGAACACTACGACCTGGTCACCCGGTACGTGCGCCTCCTGTCCCGCACCGCCTGTGTGCGGGTATGGCGGCACGCCCGGCCGGAGAGCTTCCTGGCCGACCCCGCCTGGCTGCGGGCGGCCCTGTGCCGCTCGGCGCCGGGCCGGCACCGGCCGGGCCCGCTGCCCGCCCAGGTCGAGGACACGCTCTTCGCCGAACTCCTGGACCGCCGGGACACCGGTCGCTCCTTCGGCCTGACCGGGAGACCGCTCGCCGTGTGAGAACCGGGCCGTCGGCCGCCTGAGGGCCGCCGCCCACCATCCGAAAGCCGTATGGCGTCGGACCACCGCTCGCCCGTGACGAGCGGAGCCCGTCCGACGTACGTCCGCCGCGCCCCCGACCCCGCGGCCCCGCGCTCCGGCCTCCTTTTCTTCCCCCGCTCAAGAAAGAGAACCCCCCTCATGACCGCTGGCAACCGAGACGTGCACACCTGGCTGACGGAGCGCGTGGCGACCTACCTGCGCCGTTCGCCCGAGGACATCGACACGTCCGTACCGCTGGCCGACTACGGCCTGGACTCGCTGACGGCGCTGGCCATCACCGCCGACATCGAGGACGAGTTCGAGGTGACCGTCGACGACGCGCTGACCTGGGACCACCCCACGGTCGACGCGCTGGGCGCGGTCCTGTCCGAGCTGGTCGGCGGGCAGCCGGAGGCGGCACGGACGAGCGAGAAGCAGGCCTGACCATGAACGACGACGCCTCGACGAACCCGGGCCTGCCGCTCACGGCGGCCCAGCACGGCGTGTGGGTCGCCCAGCGCCTCGCCCCCGACAGCCCCCAGTACACCTGCGGCATCTACTACGACGCCCCCGCACAGGTGGACCGCGTCCTGCTCGCCCGTGCCGTGGAGCGGGCCGTGGCCGAGACCGAGGCGCTGCGGGTCCGCTTCCACGACGACGGGGAGACGGTCCGGCAGACGGTCGACCCGTCCGTCACCGGCGAGCTGGAGTACCTCGACCTCAGCGGCGAGGCCGATCCGGCCGGGGCCGCCCGGGCCTGGATCGACGCCGACCAGGCCCGACCCGTCCCGCTCACGGGCGACCGGCTGTTCCGGCACACCCTGCTGCGGCTCGGACCCGACCGGCACTGGTTCCACTTCCGCTACCACCACATCCTCCTCGACGGCTACGGACAGGTCCTGCACTGCCGCCGCCTGCTGGAGGTCCACACGGCACTCGCCGCGGGCGAGCAGCCGCCCGTGAGCGGTTTCGGCACCCTGCGCGAGGTCCTGGCCGAGGAGACCGCCTACCTCGGCTCCACCCGCCGGGAGCGTGACGGCGCCTACTGGCGGAGCGAGTTCGCCGACCTGCCGGAGTCCACCGAACTCGGCTCCGCCCTCACTGGCCTCGGCTCCGAACCCACTGGCCTTCGCTCCGCCATGCCCGAACTCGGTTCCGAACCCACCGGCCCTCGCTCCGCCATGCCCGAACTCGGCTCCGGCGCCACCGGACTCGCGCCCAGCCTGCCCGGCGCGACCGGCCGCCTGTCCGAGGACGGCGCGCTCAGGGTGCGCGGCCTCGCCGGGTCCCGCTGGTCCCTGCCGGTGATCGCCGCCATGGCCGCCCACACCCACCGCGTCACCGGCGCCCACGACGTCCTCGTCCGCGTGTTCATGGCCGCCCGGCTCAGCCCGCACGCCCTGGCGACGCCCGCCATGCTCGTCAACGACGTCCCGCTGCGGATCCCCGTCGACGGCTCCACCACCTTCGCCGAACTGCTGGACCGCGTCGCCGCCCGCCTGGCCCGGGCGACCCGCCACCAGCGGTACCCCCACGACGAGCTGCGCCGTGACCTCTCCGCCGCGGCCCACCCGGGCACCCTGAGCGGTCCGTCCGTGAACGTCCTCTCCTTCGCCGCCGCCCGCCTGCCGTTCGGCCCCACCGAGGCCGAGGCGCACCAGCTCGCCTCCGGCCCGGTACGCGACCTCGCCCTGCACGCCTACGGCGACCCCGAGGCGGGTGACGGCATCGAACTGACCGTCAACGCCCACCCGGGACGCTTCACCCCCGAGACGGCCGCCGCCCACCGCGACCGCTTTCTGCGCCTGCTCACCGCCGTCACCGAGCGGCCCGACCTGCCCATCGGCGCCGTCGACCTGCTCGACGACGCGGAACGGGAGCGCTTCCACGCCCGCAACGACACCGGCCACGCGACGGACCCGCGCTCCCTGGTGGAGCTGTTCGAGACCCAGGACCCGGCGGCCGAGGCCGTCGTCCTCGAGGGCGAGCGGCTGACGTACGGCGAACTCAACGCCCGAGCCAACCGCCTCGCGCACGCGCTGCGCGGGCAGGGTGTGGGACCCGAGTCGCGGGTGGCGGTGGTGTTGCCCCGCTCGCTCGACCAGATCGTCGCGCTGTGGGCGGTGCTGAAGACCGGTGCGGCGTACGTGCCCGTCGAGACCGGCTACCCGGCCGACCGGATCGCCTACGTCCTCGCCGACTCCCGTGTGGCGTTGGTGATCGACGAGGACAACGTGCGGTCCCTCGGCGACGGCGAGCCCGACACGAACCCCGGCGTCGCCCCGCGGGGGGACAACGCCGCGTACGTCATCCACACCTCGGGCACCACCGGCCGCCCCAAGGGCACCGTCGTCACCCACGTCGGCGTCACCAACATGCTCGCCTGGATGCAGGACGAGTACCGGCTCACCCCGGCGGACCGGGTCGTGCACAAGACGCCCGCCGGGTTCGACGTGGCGGTGTGGGAGGTGTTCTGGACCCTCACCCGCGGCGCGACCCTCGTGGTCGCCCGCCCCGACGGCCATCGCGACCCGGCCTACCTCGCCCGACTGGTCCGCGACGAGCGCGTCACCGTCATCCACTTCGTGCCCGCGATGCTCGGCCCGTTCCTCGACGAGTACGCGTATCTGCCCACGGACGCGCTGCGCATGGTCAGCTGCGGCGGCGAGGCACTGTCCGCAGGGCTCGCCGACCGCTTCCACCGCGAGTGCGGCGCGCGGCTGCACAACTCCTACGGGCCCACCGAGTTCTCGGTGACCGCCACCTCCCACGCCTGCGTGCCCGGCGAGCCCGTCACGATCGGCACGCCCACCCACAACTCGCGCGCCTACGTGCTCGATCCGGCCCTGCGACCGGTGCCGGACGGTGTGACCGGCGAGCTGTACCTGGCGGGCGTCCAGCTCGCCCGTGGCTACTTCGACCGCCCCGGCCCGACCGCCGAGCGGTTCGTCGCCGACCCCCACGGCCCGGCGGGCGCCCGTATGTACCGCACCGGCGACCTGGTACGCCGCCGGGCCGACGGTGACCTGCAGTTCGCCGGACGCGCCGACGACCAGGTCAAGATCAACGGGCAGCGGGTCGAACCCGCCGAGGTCGAGGCCGTCCTGGCGTCGGTGCCCGGCGTCGAACAGGCCGTGGTCCTCGTCCACGACTCCGCCGCGGGCGCCCGGCAGCTCGTCGGCTATGTGACCGGCACCCCGGACACCGACCCTCGGGTCCACCTCGCGCAACGGCTGCCCGCCCACATGGTGCCGGTGAGCGTGTTCGTCCTGCCGTCGATCCCGGTGACCCCCAACGGCAAGACCGACCGCCGCGCCCTGCCCGCTCCGGCCCGTCCGATGAGCGGACGGGCCCCCGCGACCGCCACCGAGCACATCCTGCACACCATCGCCGCCGCACTCCTCGACCGCCCCGAACTGGGCGTCGACGACGACCTGTTCGCCCTCGGCGCGGACAGCATCCACGCCATCCAGCTCGTCAGCCGCGCCCGCCGCCAGGGCCTGCACCTCACCCCCCAGGACGTCTTCGACCACCCGACGGTCGCGCGGCTCGCCACCGTGGCCACGACGGCACCGACGCCCCCGCCCGTCGAGGACGAGCCGGTCGGCGCCCTCGCCGAGACGCCCATGGCCCGGCGCCTCGCCGAACGCGGCGGCCCCACCGCCGGGTACGCCCAGTCCCTCCTCCTCGCCGCCGAGCCCGGACTGTCGTACGACCGGCTGTCCGCCGCCCTGCAGAAGGTGCTCGACCGTCACGACGCCCTGCGGATGCGCGGCCGGCACATCCGGCCCGTGGGCGCCGTACGGGCCGAGGACTGCCTGACCCGGGCCCGGGACGAGGACGTGGCCGGGCAGAAGGAGGCCGCGCGCCGCGCGCTGTCGCCGGACGACGGTGTGATGGTGCGGGCGGTGTGGTTCGAGTCGGGCCGGCTGCTGCTCGTGCTCCACCATCTGGTCGTCGACGGCGTGTCCTGGCGCATCCTGCTGAGCGACCTCACCGAGGCGCTCACTGGCGCCGAACTGTCCCCGCCCGGGACCTCGCTCCGCCGCTGGGCCGGACACCTCAGTGCCCCCGACGACGAACTCCCGCTGTGGACCGACCTGTTGTCCACCCCGGAACCCGTCCTCGGCACCCGCCCGCTCGACCCGGCGAGGGACTGCCACGGTACGGCCCGCTCGGTCACCGTCACCGTCCCGGCCGACCTCACCGCCACCCTGCTGGCCACCCTGCCGGCCGCCTACCGGGCGACCCCGGACGACATTTTGCTCGCCGCGCTGTCGGCGGCCGTCCAGCGCCACCGGGGTGAGGGACCGGTCCTGGTCGACCTGGAGGGCCACGGCCGCGACCACCTGCCCGACGGCATGGACTTGTCCACCACCGTCGGCTGGTTCACCCGTATCCACCCGGTGCGCCTGGGCCCCGGCACCGAGACCGGCGCCCACCTGATCAAGCGCACCAAGGAGGAGCTGCGCGCGATCCCGTACGGCGGCCGCGGCCACGACCTGCTGCGCGACCGGCTCACCGGAGTGCCCGCGCCCCAGATCTCCTTCAACTACCTGGGCCGCCTGGACGCCCACGACCTCGGCGGCTGGCACCTCGCCGACGGCGCGACGGCCGTGGAACTCCTCGCCGACGACGGCCTGGCGCTCACCCACACCCTCCAGATCGACGCCCACGTCCGTGACGGCGAGCTGACCGCCGAGTGGACCTACCCCGCCGGTGTCCTCACGGAGACCGACGTACGCGCCCTCGCCGAGGCGTGGACGGGAGCCCTGGCCGAACTGGCCGCGCACACGCGCGGCGGCCTCACCGTCTCCGACGTACCCCTCGTCCGGATCACCCAGGAGGAACTGGACAGGTTCCGCGGCGCCACGGACGTCCTGCCGCTCTCCCCGCTCCAGGAGGGCCTGCTCTTCCTCGCGCTGTACGAGCCGGACGACCCGTACGTCGGCCAGCTCGTCCTCGACATCGACGGCGGTTTCGACCGCGACCGGATGAAGGCCGCCGCGGCGGCGCTGCTGCACCGGCACCCGAACCTGCGCGCCGGCTTCCGCACCCGCCCGACGGGCGCCGCCGTCCAGGTCGTTCCCGCCGACGTGAAGGTGGCGTGGAAGGAGGAGCGCGAGGGGACCGGCCTGGAGGAGTTCCTCGCCCGGGACCGGGCGCGCGGCTTCAGCGTCGTGCGGCCGCCGCTGATCCGGTTCACCGCGCTCGGCGACCGCCTCGTCGTCACCCACCACCATCTGCTGGTGGACGGCTGGTCGCTGCCGCTGCTGATACGCGAGCTGTTCACGCTGTACGGCGGCGGCGAGCTGCCCCCGGCCCCCGCCTACCGCGACTACCTGGCCTGGCTCGCCGAGCAGGACCTGGACGCCTCGGCCGAGGCGGTGCGGGAGCGGCTCGCCGACCTGGCCGCGCCCACCCTGATCGCCCCCGCCGGGCACACCCCCGAGGGATACGGCTCCCACGAGGTCGTCCTGCCCGACGCCTTGACCGACGCGCTGACCTCCGTGGGCCGCGCGCACGGGCTCACCCTCAACACCGTCTTCCAGGGCCTGTGGGCGCTGCTGCTGGGCGGGCTGACCGGACGGGACGACGTCGTGTTCGGCGCGACCCTCTCCGGCCGCCCGCCCGAGCTGCCCGGCGCGGAGTCGACGATCGGGCCGTTCATCAACACCCTCCCGGCCCGGGTCCGGATCGACCCGGACGAGCCGCTGGCGGCGCTGCTGGCCCGGGTGCAGCGGGAGCAGCAGGCCCTGCGGCCGCACCAGCACGCCTCCCTGGCGAAGGTCACCCGCTCGACCGGCTTCGAGTCGCTGTTCGACACCATCATCTTCTTCGAGAACTACCCGACGACCGACGGCATCGAGGCCGGCGGACTGCGCCTGGCCCACGCCGACCTCGCCGAGCGCACCCACTACACCGTCAGCCTGTACGTCTTCCCCGGCGAGCGGCTGCGGCTGCTGTGGGGCTACCGCACCAGCGTCCTCGGCCCGGAGGCCATGACCCGGCTCGCGGACCGCCTGACCGAACTGCTCGGCGAGGCGGTGGCCGGACTCGACGTACCGGTGGGTGAGTTGACCGCCGTGTCCGAGGAGGACCGGCTGCTGATCATGGGCGACCGCGCCACCGACCAGCCCGACGGCCGGGAGACCACCGGGCCGGACCGGGCCGGGGTTCCCCGCACGCCGCAGGAGGAGATCCTGTGCGGCATCGTCGCCGAGGTCCTCGGCGTCGAGGAGGTCGGTGTCGACGACGAGTTCTTCGCGCTCGGAGGCACGTCGATCCTGATGATCCGGCTGGTCCACCGCGTGCGCGACGAGTTCGGCGTCGACCTGTCCCTGCGGGACGTGTTCGCCGCCCCCACTGTCACCGGGGTCGCCGAACGGCTGTCGGACATCGGCCCGCAGGCCAAGCGCATCACGGCGGACGAGCGGCCGGCCCGCGTCCCGCTGTCGTTCGCGCAGGAGCGCATGTGGTTCCTGCAGCGGCTCCAGAGCGGCTCCGGCTCCTACAACGTACCCATCCAGATCCGGCTGACCGGCCCCCTGGACGCGGACGCGCTCGGCGGCGCGCTCGCCGACCTCGTCGCCCGTCACGAGGCGCTGCGCACGCTCTACCGGGAGGACGACGAGGGCCCGCACCAGGTCGTGCTGCCCCCGGACACGCCCTTCGCCATGGAGGTCGTACGGGACGCCGGCCCCACCCCCGACCTGGTCGTCTCCGCCGGCCGGCCCTTCGACCTGGCCCGTGACCTGCCGATGCGGGCGACGCTCTACCCGACCGGCCCGGACACCCACGTGCTGCTCTTCGTGGTGCACCACATCGCCACCGACGGCGCCTCGCTGCGCCCGTTGACCGAGGACCTGTCCGCCGCCTACCGCGCCCGGCTCGGCGGCAGCGCGCCCGACTTCCCCGAACTGTCCGTCCAGTACGCGGACTTCGCGGTGTGGCAGCGCGACACCCTGGCCGGGGACCTGCCCCGGCAGATCGACTACTGGAAGCAGAACCTGGACGGCCTGCCGCCCGAGGTCACCTTCCCCGGAGACCGGCCGCGCCCGGCGGTGGCCACACACCGTGGCGACCACGTGGAGTTCTCCGTCGCACCGGAGCTCTATCAGCGGGTCCTCGACCTGGCGGGCCGCACCCGCTCCACCCCGTACATGATCCTCCAGGCGGCCGTGTCGACGCTGCTGACCCGGCTCGGCGCGGGCGAGGACATCCCGCTCGGCGGCATCATCGCCGACCGGCCCGACTCGGTGCTCGACGACGTGGTCGGCGTGTTCATCAACACCCTCGTCTACCGCGTCGACACCTCCGGCGACCCCCGCTTCGAGGATCTCCTGGACCGCGTCCGCGAGACCGGCCTGGCCGCCTACGCGCACCAAGGGGTGCCGTTCGAACGCCTGGTGGAGGAGCTGAACCCGGAGCGGTCCCGGTCCCGGGCCGCCTTCTTCCAGGTGATGCTGGCCTGGCTGGACCTCACCGAGGCCCGCGTCGACCTGCCCGGCGTGCACGCCGAACCCGGCCCGGTGACCAGCGGTACGTCCAAGTTCGACGTGCACTTCGACTGCCATGTCGAGGGCGACGGGCTGCTGTGCCGCCTGGAGTACACGACCGACCTGTACGACCGGCGCACGGCCGAGAGCTTCGCGGCCCGCTTCGTCCGCGTCCTGGAGACCGTCACCGCCGACCCGGCGCTGCGGCTCTCCGAGGTCGACGTGCTCGGCGCCGACGAACGCGCCCTGGTGCTCGCGGGCTGGAACGACACCGCCGTGGCGTTCGACGGCGAGGGCTCCGCGGTCGAGCTCCTGGAGGCGTACGCCGCCCGCGACCCCGACGCCGAGGCGGTCCGCTTCGAGGGCGAGCGGGTCACGTACGGCGAGTTCAACGCCCGGGTGAACCGGCTCGCCCACACCCTGCGCGAGCGGGGTGTCGGGCCCGAGTCACGGGTCGCCGTGATGCTGCCGCGCTCGGTCGACCTGATGGTGGCCCTGTGGGCGGTGCTCAAGGCCGGTGCCGCGTATGTGCCGATCGACACCGGCTATCCGGTCGACCGGATCGCGTACATCCTCGCCGACTCCGGCGCCCGGCTGCTGATCTCCGACCGGGACGTGGACGGCTTCGAGCGGATCGCACCCGGCGCCGCCGGGCCCACGGAGAACCCGGGGGTGACGGCCCACGGCGACAACGCCGCGTACGTCATCTACACCTCGGGCTCCACCGGCCTCCCCAAGGGCACGGTCAACACGTACGCGGGCATGGCGAACCGGCTGTGGTGGATGCAGCGCGACCACCGGCTCGCCCCCGGGGAACGGGTGCTGCAGTCCACTCCGGTGAGTTTCGACGTGTCGGTGTGGGAGGTCTTCTGGACCCTCATGTACGGCGGCACCCTTGTCGTGGTCCGGCCCGACGGCCACCGCGACCCGCTCCACCTGGAGCAGGTGATGCGCGAGGAGTCCGTCGCGGTCGTGCACCTCAGCGCGTCCATGCTCGGCGCCTATCTGGCCGAGACCCGGCTGCCGGACTCCGTCCGCCTGGTCGTCTCCGGCGACGAGGCCCTGCCCGCCGAACTGGTCCGCCGCTTCCACGACGACTCCAGCGCCGTGCTCCTCAACGCCTACGGCCCCACCGAGGCGGCTGTCGACGTCACCGCCTGGGCCGCGCCGCCCGGCACCGAGACCGTGCTGATCGGCGGGCCCCTCGCCAACACCCGCGCCTACGTGCTCGACGCGACGCTGGCGCCGGTCGCCCCCGGGGCACCCGGGGAGCTGTACGTCGAGGGCGTCCAACTGGCCCGCGGTTACCTGGACCGGCCCGCCCTGACCGCCGAGCGGTTCGTCGCGAGCCCGTACGGGCCGCCCGGCGCCCGTATGTACCGCACCGGGGACGTGGCGCGCTGGACGGCGGACGGCGAGCTGGAGTACCTCGGGCGCGCCGACAACCAGGTCAAGCTGCGCGGCTTCCGCGTCGAACTCGGCGAGATCGAGGACGCGCTGGCCGACCACCCGGCCGTCGCCCAGGCCGCCGCGGCCGTGCACGGGCAGTGGCTCGTCGGGTATGTGGTTCCCGCAGCGCCTGTCGATGTGGATGACCTGCGCGACCGGCTCACGGCACGGCTGCCGGAGTACATGGTCCCGGCCCAGATCGTCGAGCTGGACGTCATGCCGCTCACCCCGAACGGCAAGCTCGACCGCAAGGCACTGCCCGTGCCGGAGCAGACCCACGCCTCCGGGCGCGGGCCGCGCACCCCGCAGGAGGAGATCCTGTGCGGGCTGTTCGCCGAGGTGCTCCAGGTGGCCGAGGTCTCGATCGACGACGACTTCTTCGCGCTCGGCGGCCACTCCCTGCTGGTGACCCGGCTGGCCGGCCGCATCCGGGCCGCGCTGGACGTCGACATCGAACTGTCGGTGCTGTTCGAGGCGACGACCGTGGCGAAGCTCGCGTCCCGGCTCGCCGGCAGCGGACCGCGCCGGGGCGGCGTCACCGCACAACCGCGCGACGGGCGCCTGCCGCTGTCGTACGCCCAGGAACGGCTGTGGTTCCTGCACCGCTTCGAGGGTCCGTCCCCGACGTACAACCTGCCCGTCGCGCTGCGGCTGACCGGTGACCTCGACGTGGCCGCGCTCACCGCCGCCCTGGACGACCTGGCGCGGCGGCACGAGGCACTGCGTACGGTCTTCGCCGAGGACGGGCACGGCCCCCACCAGGTGGTGCTGCCGTCCGTACCGCCACTGACCGTCGTCCACGCCGACGAAGAGGCGCTCGACGAGAGCATCGCCGACGCCGTCCGCACCCCGTTCGACCTCACCGCCCAACCCCCGTTGCGCGCCACGCTGTTCGACCTCGGTGCGGACGAGCACGTGCTGCTCCTCGTCCTGCACCACATCGCCGGCGACGGCGCCTCCATGGCCCCGCTCGCCCGCGACCTCGCCACCGCCTACGCGGCCCGGACCCGGAGAGCGGAACCCGACTGGGATCGACTCCCCGTCCAGTACGCCGACTTCGCGGTGTGGCAGCGGCGCGCGCTGGGCGAGGCCGACGACCCGGACAGCGCCCTCACCCGCCAGCTCGACCACTGGCGGACGACGCTCGCCGGGCTGCCCGAGCAGATGGAGCTGCCCTTCGACCGTCCCCGGCCCGCCGTGCCCACCCACCGCGGCGACACGGTGCCCTTCGCGGTCGAGCCGACGGTCCACGAGGCCCTGGTCCGGCTCGCCCGCGAGCACCACACGACCGTCTTCATGGTGGTGCACGCCGCCTTGGCCACGCTCCTGCACCGGCTCGGCGCGGGCGACGACATCGTGATCGGCTCACCGGTCGCGAACCGCACGGACGACGCCCTGACACCCCTGGTCGGCTTCTTCGCCAACAACCTCGTGCTGCGCACCGACCTGACCGGCGACCCCGGCTTCACCGAGGTGCTGCAGCGGGTGCGGGCCGCCGACCTGGCCGCCTACGCCCACCAGGACGTGCCGTTCGAGCGGGTCGTGGAGGTGGTCAACCCGGCACGCTCCACCGCCCGGCACCCGCTGTTCCAGACCGGCCTGAACTTCAACAACGCCGACCAGCAGGCGGCCCTCGACCTCGCCGTCGACCTGCCCGGTCTCACCGCGCGCGTGCGGCCGGTCGCCTCGCCCGCCGCCAAGTTCGACCTGTCGTTCTTCCTCACCGAGCGGCCCGAGGGCGGGGTGAGCGGGCTCCTGGAGTTCGCCACCGACCTGTTCGACCGCGACTCGGCCGCCCGCATCGCCGAGCGCTTCACCCGACTGCTCACCGCCGTCACCGCCGAACCCGGCCGCCCGGTGGGGGAGTTCGACATCGTGGCCGCCGACGAGCGGCGGCTGCTGCTCACCGAGTGGAACACCACCGGCCACGAGGTGCCGTCAGGGACCCTTACCGACCTGATCGAGGCCCAGACCGCCCGCACCCCGGACGCCCCCGCCGTCCTCTTCGGCACCACGGAGCTGTCGTACGCCGAACTCGACGCTCATGCCAACCGTTTGGCCCGGCATCTGATCGACCTGGGGGCCGGTCCGGAGCGCTACGTCGCCGTGCTGATGCCGGTGTCCGAGCACATCCCGGTGACGCTGCTGGCGGCCCTGAAGACCGGCGCCGGCTACCTGCCGCTCGACCCGGCCCACCCGGCCGACCGGCTCGCCTTCATGCTGGAGGACATCGCGCCGGTCGCGGTCGTCACCACGGCTGAACTGGCCGACACCGTAAGGTCGTTGACGGAGGCGCCGGTCGTACCGACGGACGATCCGGCCATCACGGCCCAGCCGCAGAGCCCCCTCACGGGTGTCGTCCGGCGGCCCGAACACGCCGCGTTCGTCATCTTCACCTCGGGCTCCACCGGGCGGCCCAAGGCGGTCGTCGTCGAACACCGCTCGCTGGTCGCCTATCTGGCCTGGGCGACACACGAGTACGAGAGCCTGCGCCGACGCGTCCTGGTGCACTCGCCGGTCTCCTTCGACCTCACCGCGACCGGCATGTTCGGCCCACTGATCTCCGGCGGCACCGTGGAACTGGTCCGCTGGACCGCGAGCGGCCCCGACCCGGACGCCCACGTCACCCGGCCCGACTTCGTCAAGGCCACCCCCAGCCATCTGCACCTGCTGGGCGTGGTGCCCGAGGAGTACTCGCCGGGCGGGCAGCTCGTCCTCGGCGGCGAGTCCCTCCTCGGCGACGTGCTGGACGCGTGGCGCGCCCGGCACCCCGGGGTGACCGTCCTCAACGAGTACGGCCCGACCGAGACCACCGTCGGCTGCAGCCTGTTCCGCATCGAACCCGGGGACCCCGTCCCGCCCGGCGTCATCACCATCGGGACCCCCGCCTGGAACACACAGATGTACGTGCTGGACGCGCTGCTGCGCCCGGCACCCGTCGGCACCGCCGGCGAACTGTACGTCGCGGGCGACCTCGTCACCCGCGGCTACCACGGCCGCCCCGGCCTGACCGCCGGGCGTTTCGTCGCCAGCCCGTTCGGACCGCCCGGGTCCCGTATGTACCGCACGGGCGACCTGGCCCGCTGGACGACCGCCGGGCGGCTGGAGTTCGTCAGCCGCGTGGACGACCAGGTCAAGATCCGCGGCTTCCGCATCGAACTCGGCGAGGTGGAGGCCGTCCTCACCGCCCGGCCGGGCATCGACGCCGCCGCCGTGGTCGTCCGCGAGGACACCCCCGGCGACAAGCGCCTCGTCGCCTACGTCGTGCAGGAGCAGGGTCACCCGGCGGACCTGGCCGCCCTGCGCGCCGCCGCGGCGCGGGCCCTGCCCGACTACATGGTCCCGGCCGCGTTCGTCGTCCTGGAGACCCTGCCCCTCACCGCCAACGGCAAGATCGCCCGCAAGGCGCTGCCCGCTCCCGACCTCACCGCCGAGGGCACGGGCAGGCCGCCCGCCGAGGGCACGGAACGGCGGGTGGCGGACCTCTTCGCCGCCGTCCTCGGCGTGCCCGAGGTCGGCGCCGACGACGACTTCTTCCGCCTCGGCGGCCACTCCCTGCTCGTCGCCCGCCTGGTCAACCGGATCCGCGCCGGCCTCGGAGCGGAGCTGTCCATCCGAGAGGTCTTCGAGCACGCGACCGTCGCCGGCCTCGCGGAACTGCTGTCGGGTCGGCCGACGCACGCCTCCCGGCCTCCGCTCGTCCGGCGCGAACGGCCCGAGCGGGTGCCCCTGTCGGCGGCGCAGCGGCGGATGTGGTTCCTCGACCGGCTCGACGGCCCGGCGCAGACGTACACCATCCCCGTCGTCCTGCGGATGACCGGCACCCTCGACAGGGACGCCCTGCGGGAGGCCTTCGGCGACCTGGTGCGGCGGCACGAAGTGCTGCGCACGGTGATCGCCGAGGGGCCTCAGGGGCCGCACCAGGTTGTCGTCGACACGGAGCCGCGCTTCGCGGTCCGGTCGTTCGACCCGGCCGACTTCGACGCGGGGGTGGCGGAGGCCGCCCGGATGCCGTTCTCCCTGGACCACCAACTGCCCGTCCGCGCAGTGCTGCTCACCGACGGGGAGCGTGAACACGTCCTGCTGCTCCTTCTGCACCACATCGCGGGCGACGGCGCGTCCATGCGGCCCCTCGCCCAGGACCTCTCCACGGCCTACGCCGCCCACCTCGCCGGCCGCGCCCCCGACTGGGCTCCCCTGCCCCTCCAGTACGCCGACTACGCGCTGTGGGAGCGGGAACTGCCAGCCGACCGGCTCGACTTCTGGACCAGGGAGCTGGCCGGGATCCCCGACCAGATCGAGCTACCCGCGGACCGGCCCCGGCCCGCCGTCGCGTCCCAGCGCGGTGGCACGGTGCCCTTCACCGTGCCGGCCGGACTGCGCGGCCGTGTCGACGCGCTCGGCCGTGGCCGGGGCGCCAGCGCCTTCATGGTGCTGCACGCCACGCTCGTCACCCTGCTGACCCGGCTGGGCGCCGGTGACGACATCGTGATCGGAACGCCCGTGGAAGGCCGCCCGGACACCGCGCTCGAAGGCCTCGTGGGGCTGTTCGCCAACACCCTGGTGCTGCGTGCCGACACCTCCGGTGACCCCACGTTCGAGGAACTGCTCGACCGGGTGCGAGCGGCGGACGTGGCGGCGTACGACCACACCGACGTGCCGTTCGAGCAGCTGGTCGAGGTCCTCAACCCGGTGCGCTCACGTTCCCGGCACCCCCTGTTCCAGGTCATGTTGACGGTCAACCAGGAGACCGTCGCACCCACGCTGCCCGGACTCGAGGTGACCGTCGGGGACGTGCACGGCGACCACGCCAAGTTCGACCTGTCGCTGACGCTCACCGAGGGCCGCGAGGGCGGCTGGTCCGGATCGGTCGAGTACGCCTCGGACCTGTTCGACCGCGCCACCGCCGAGAGCGTCGCCGCCCGCTATCTGTGCCTGCTTCAGGAGGTGACCGCCGACCCCGCGCGTCCCCTGCACACCCTGCCCGTGCTCACCCCCGCCGAACGCGAGGACGTGCTCGTCCGGCGCAACGACACCGCCCGGCCGCTGCCGCAGGCCTCGCTGCCGGAGATGTTCGAGGCACAGGTGGCGCGCACTCCGCACGCCGTGGCCGTCGTCTCGGACGGTAAGGACGGCACGGACGGCACGGACGGCACGGAGTTGACGTACGACGAGCTGAACCGCCGCGCCGACCGGCTCGCCCGGCACCTGATCGCACTCGGGGCCGGAGCGGAGACCGTCGTCGCCGTGGTGCTGCCGCGCCGCCCGGAGGTGGTCGTGGCGCTGCTCGCGGTCCTGAAGACCGGGGCGGCCTATCTGCCGGTCGACCCGGCCAACCCGCAGGCGCGGATCGACGCGCTGGTCGCCGACGCGGGCGCCGGGATCGTCCTCGACGAGGACGCGCTCGTGCTCACCGAGGACGCGCTCGCCGCGGCCCCGGACACCCGCGCGGACGGCGCCCCGGGCGTCAGGGTCCACCCGCGGCAGGCCGCCTACCTGATCTACACCTCCGGCTCGACCGGCCGCCCGAAGGGAGTGGTCGTCGACCACGGGTCGCTCGCCGCCTATCTCAACGAGGCCGCGGCGATGTACCCGGCCGCGTCCGGCGAGTCCCTGGTGCACACCTCCCTCGCCTTCGACATGCCGGTGACCACACTGTTCACTCCGCTGGTCACCGGCGGCCGGGTGCGGTTCGCGGGACTGGACGAGGACACGCCGACCCCTGCCCTGCTCAAGGTCACCCCGAGCCATCTGCGGCTGCTGGAGTCGCTGCCCGACCGCGTCAGCGACGCCCGCAACCTGGTCATCGGCGGCGAGGCACTCGACGGCACCGCCCTGCGGGCGTGGCGCGACCGGCACCCCCAGGCCGTGGTGATCAACGAGTACGGTCCCACGGAGGCGACCGTCGGCTGTGTCGTCCACCGGCTCGAACCGCACGACGGCCTGGGCGCGGGGCCGGTGCCCATCGGCCGCCCCATCGGCAACGCACGCGTGTACGTGCTCGACGAGCACCTCCAGCCCGTCCCCGACGGCGTGTGGGGCGAGCTGTACCTCGCCGGCGCCGGACTCGCCCGCGGCTACGCCGGGCGGCCCGGCCAGAGTGCCGAGCGGTTCGTCGCCGACCCGTACGGTCCGCCCGGCGCCCGGATGTACCGGGTGGGCGACCGGGCCCGCTGGAACCGCGCCGGGGTGCTGGAGTACGCCGGACGCGTCGACGACCAGGTCAAGATCCGGGGTTACCGGATCGAGCCCGGCGAGATCGAGGCCGCGCTGACCGCGCTCGACGGGGTCGCACGCGCCGCCGTGATCGCCCGCGAGGACCGTCCGGGGGACCAGCGGCTGGTCGCCTACCTCGTGCCCGAGGCCGAGCCACTCGACGCCGACGACCTGCGGGCCCGGCTGGCCGCGACACTGCCCGCGTACCTGGTGCCGTCCGCGTTCGTCGAGGTCGACGCGATCCCGCTGAACGCCAACGGCAAGCTCGACCGCAGAGCGCTGCCCGCCCCGCCGGACACCGCCGCGGGCACCGGCCGGGCGC
Source organism: Streptomyces sp. NBC_01314 (assembly GCF_041435215.1). Taxonomy (NCBI): domain Bacteria; kingdom Bacillati; phylum Actinomycetota; class Actinomycetes; order Kitasatosporales; family Streptomycetaceae; genus Streptomyces; species Streptomyces sp. NBC_01314. The sequence goes on from NZ_CP108394.1 coordinate 9,594,519, forward strand.
CCCGCACCCCACGCGAGGCACAGCTGTGCGCACTGTTCGCCGAGGTCCTGGGCGTGCCCGAGGTCTCCGCCGACGAAGACTTCTTCGCCCTCGGCGGCCACTCCCTCCTCGGCACGCGGCTCATCGCCCGGGTCCGAGCCGAACTGGGCGCCCGCGTGTCGGTGCGGACCCTGTTCGAGGCCTCTACGCCGGCCGCGTTCGCCGAACGACTGGACACCGCTCCCACCGACGGCGGCGACACGGACGCCCTGGCCCCACTGCTGCCGCTGCGCAACACCTCGGCCTCCGGCACCCCGCTGTTCTGCCTGCACCACGTGGACGGCATCGGCTGGTGCTACGCGGTCCTCGGCCCGCACCTCGACGAGGACACGCCCCTGTACGCCGTCCAGGCCGCCGGACTCGACGGCTGCGACGAACTGCCCGGCAGCATCGGCGAGATGGCCCAGCGGTACGTCGAACTCATCCGCGCCGCCTGGCCGTCAGGGCCGTACCGGCTGCTCGGCTGCTCCATGGGCGGACTGCTCGCCCACGAGGTCGCCGTACAACTGCGGGAGGCCGGGCAGACGGTCGAGGCGGTGATCCTTCTCGACACCCACCTCCCGCACGTCGATCACGAGGGGGCCGAGCCGACCGAGCAGGAGCTGCGGGACCACGTGCCGATCCCGGAGGACGGACCGGTGCTGCTCACGCAGGAGCTGCGGGCGGACCTGGTGCGGGTCGGCGCCCACATCCGGCGGCTCACGCTCCGGCACGTGCCCCGCGTCTTCGACGGCGACGTCGTGCTCTTCCACGCCCTCCGCCCCAGCGCGCCCGGCGAGCCCCTGCTCGACCCCGCCGACTGGCGGCCCCACGTCACCGGACGGATCGACGTCCACGACGTCGACGTCGCCCACCTCGACCTCCTGCTCGGCCGGTCCGCCGAATCCATCGGCCGGACCGTGGCCGCACTCCTGCGCACCGACAACGACCGGAAAGGCAACTGATCCGCCATGAGCAACCCCTTCGAGAACCCCGACGGCACCTACCGGGTCCTGGCCAACGACGAGGGCCAGCACTCCCTGTGGCCCGACTTCGCCGACGTACCCGCCGGCTGGACGACCGTCTTCGGCCCGGACGCCCGCACCGCCTGCCTGGAGTACGTCGAGCGCGAGTGGACCGACCTGCGCCCCAAGAGCCTCGTCGACGCCATGGACGCCTGACCGACCCCACGAAGCCACGCGACGCACGGAACGGAAGTGAACACGACGTGATTGGCGTCGAATCGACGACGGCACCGGCGGAGCCCACGTGGACCGCCGGCCCGGCGGCCGGGAACGGGACGGTGCGCCTCGGCGCCCCCGAACTGGACGCACTGGCCCAGGTGACGAGCGGCCTGCTGGACCGGGCGGGGGAGCGGGTCGACGACCCGGCCTGGGTGGGCCACGCCCGCCGTGCCTGGGAAGACAGTCCCACCGAAGTGCGGCGCACCGTACGGGAGTTCCGCAGGAACTCCGGCCCGGACGGCGCCCTTGTCCTGAGGCGGCTGCCCATCGGCGCATCCGACCTGCCGCCGACCCCCATGGTGAGGGGCTCGGTACAGCGCGTCCCGTCACTGCCCGCGGCGACCCTGCTGCTGTTCGCGGCTGGGCTCGGCGATCCGGCGGCGTTCGCGGCGGAGAAGTCCGGGGCCCTGGTCCAGGACGTGGTGCCGGTGCCCGGTCAGGAGGAGGTCCAGGGCAACGTCGGCTCGGTCGAGCTCACCTTCCACACCGAGAACGCCTTTCACCCCCATCGACCCGACTACGTCATGCTGCTGTGCCTGAGGGCCGACCATGAGGGCCTCGCCGAACTGCGTACCAGCTGCGTACGCCGCGTCCTGCCCCTGTTGACGCCCCGCACCCGGGCGGCGCTCGGCAGGCCCGAGTACGTCACCGAGGCCCCGCCGTCCTTCGGCCCCGCAGGCGAGGGTACGGCGCACGCCGTGCTCACCGGCGACCCGGACGACCCCGACTGGTGCATCGACGAGGCGGCCACCAGGGGCGTGACCCCCGAGGCCCGGGCGGCCCTCGCCGAACTCTCCGAGGTGACCCACCGGACGTACACCGCAGTGCGCCTGCGCCCCGGCGACCTCACCGTCGTCGACAACCGCGTCACCCTGCACGGCCGTTCGGCGTTCACCCCGCGCTACGACGGCCAAGACCGCTGGCTCCAGCGGACGTTCGCGTTCAGCGATCTCCGTCGCTCGCGCGACCACCGCCCTGGTGACGGAACGGTCCTGGTCAAGTGACCTCGTTCCGCGAGGCGTTACGACACGGATGAACCGATGAATCGATGAAAGGTACGTGCTGACATGGCCGAGACCGACCGGACACCCGTCACGGTGTTCGAACGTCACGAGTCGAACGTACGCAGCTATTGCCGCGACTTCCCGGTGGTGTTCGAACGAGCCGCCGGGCACCACCTGTGGGACAGCACCGGGCGCCGTTACGTCGACCTGCTGTGCGGGGCGGGATCGCTCAACTACGGCCACAACCCGCCCGCGATCGTCGAACGGGTGATGGCCTACCTCGCGACCGGCGGGCCGGTGCAGTCGCTGGACCTGCACACGGCGGCCAAGGCCGACTTCCTGGAACGCCTCATCGGCCTCGTCCTTGAGCCCCGCGGGCTCGGCGACTTCGTGGTGCAGTTCCCCGGACCGGCAGGCACGCTCGCGGTGGAGGCCGCCCTGAAGCTGGCCCGCAAGGTCACCGGGCGCACCGAGGTGATCGCCTTCACCGCAGGTTTCCACGGCGCGTCCCTGGGAGCACTGGCCGCCACGACCTCCCCGCTGCTGCGCGGCGGAGCGGGGGTGGCCCTGACAGACGTCACGATCCTCCCCTACGGCGACGCGGCCCACCCGGACGGGACCGACCCCGTCACCGCCCTGGAACAAGCCCTCGGCCCGGACGCGCGGACGGCACCGCCCGCGGCGATCCTGCTGGAGACCGTCCAGGGCGAGGGCGGACTGCACACGGCGCCCCGTACCTGGCTCGCCCGGATCCGTGAACTCGCCGACTCAGTAGGCGCGTTGGTGATCGTGGACGACATCCAGGCGGGCTGCGGACGCACCGGGACCTTCTTCAGCTTCGAGGACGCCCCCGAACTCCGCCCCGACCTGGTGTGCCTGTCGAAGTCGCTCAGCGGCATGGGGCTGCCGATGGCGGCCCTGCTGATCCGGCGCGAAATCGACCAGTGGTCGCCCGGCGAGCACAACGGCACCTTCCGCGGGCACAACCTCGCCTTCGTGGCGGGCTCAGCCGCCCTGGACCACTGGACCGACCCCCACTTCACCGACCACACCGCGGAACTGGCCGCCGCCATCCGCACCAGCCTCACGAGCATCACCGACGCCCTTCCGGCGGGCGTCGCCGAAGTCGTCGGCAAGGGCGCGATGAGCGGACTTGGATTCACCCGCGCCGAGACCGCCGAAGGGGTGCGGCGGGCCCTGTTCCACGCGGGTGTCGTAGCCGAGACATCCGGCCAGGGACACGTACTGAAGCTGCTGCCACCGCTCACGATGTCACTCACGGACTGGAAGGAGGTGGCGGACACCATCGGCGACACGGCTCTCACCACGGTAGCCGGCGCACGCGCACCTGCCTCACGGTCTTCTACGGCGGCCTGATCGACGGCCCGGGCAGAGACCGTGAACATGCTCCGCGGCCCGGACCGAGTCCCACGGGCTCGGGCCTCCGGGGCCCCGAACCGGTACCCCTGCCGGCCCGGCGACTCCTCTCATCGGGAAGAGGGCCACGTCCCCGACGTGCCGGTGCGGCACGTCGGGGAAGGCATACGCCGCTGGGGTTCCGAGGCAGGTCCGTGTCAGCGGACCAGGACCGCGTTCAACGGGATGCCGTGACGTCTGCGGCACCATCATCGGCGGCGGTGAGGCTCCCGCAGCGGGTTCATGCCGTCCAGCCTGTGCGATCGCGACGCATGGTTCCAGCAGGTCGCCGGGGCGAGTGCCGCGCGCAGCCGATCCGTCCCCGGGACGGTGGGGAGGGCGAGGGGAGCGCGGACGCCTTTGGGTTGCCGGCATCTCGTTCTGGCCGGCTTCCGGCGTCGACCCCGCGGAGTGCGCGCACCGAGCCGGGCAGAGGGAAACCCGGTTCGGCCGGAGCATTCCCCTGCTGCTTCTGTCTGCTGGTTGCCGAGCCGAACGGGGCCAATGCGGAAGACTGCGCGGCGCCGAGTTGGCCTGCGCATCTCACCCCACCGCGTCGGAGCCCCGGTTGCTTCCAGGACCGGCATCGGCACTCATCAGCCCAGGGCGGCGCGACGAGGCTGACGGCATGTTCCAACGGGTCGTCGAAGTGATAGCCCGGTCAAGCAGCCGTCGGTGCGCGACGACCTCCCGCGAATTCCTCCCGAGGCCGACGGGCCGGAGGTCGCCTCACGCGTCGGTGTGCTCGGCGCCGGAGGCGGGCCGGCCGACGAGGAGCGGCCAGGTGAGTGCGGCCATCTCGGCCGGTGTGCGGGGGCGATCACGCTGGAGCCAGTCGGTGGCCACACCGAGGAGCGCGCCGGCGGTGAACGCGGCGGGTACGTCGTGCGGGATGTCCGCCGACACGACACTGTCCGGCGCGGCACCGGAGTTCACACGTACGGCGACGTGGACGGTGGTGGAGACGCGGCTGCGGATGTGATCGATGACGCGGGCGCTGCCCTGGGGTCCCAGCAGGCTGCGGTAGAGGCCCGCGTGGTCGGCGAGGTTCTCGAAGAACGCCACGAGTGAACTGGCGGGGTCCGCGTCCGACTCGGCCGAGGTGGAGTCGAGGGCGGGGACGGACTCGATCAGGGTGTCGATCGTCGAGGTACAGGCGGCTTCGGCCAGTTCATGCACGTCCCGGTAGTGGTCGTAGAACGTCGTGCGGTTCACCCCGGCCCGTTCGGCCACGTCCGCGACGCTGATCTGCCCCAGCTCCTGTTCCTCGACGAGCTGGATCAACGCGCCCTGCAGGGCGGCGTGCGTGCGGCGCACGCGTCGGTCACCCACAGGGGTGCTCTGTCTTGTCGTGGCCATGACCCCATCCTATCTAGCCGACAGATGTTGGTTTCCCGACGAGTGTCGGCTAACGTGCTTCTCGGGAGTGCTTCAGCCGACCCAGAGAGGAAACCGCCATGAAGATGAACGTCGCCGTGGACGAACCCAAGTGCGTCGCCGCCGGGCAGTGCGTCCTGATCGCGCCCGAGGTCTTCGACCAGCGTGAGGAGGACGGCGTGGTCGTGCTGCTCGACGGGACGCCCGATCCGGTATTGCACCCGGTCGTGCGTGAGTCGGCCCTGGCCTGCCCCGCCGCCGCCATCCACGTGACGACGTCATGAGTCGCACCGTGCTGGTCGGCGCGTCGGCGGGCGGGCTGGCTACGGCGGAGGCGCTGCGCCGGGCGGGACATCAGGGGGAGATCGCCCTCGTCGGTGACGAGCCGCACCTTCCGTACGACCGCCCGCCGCTGTCCAAGCAGATCCTCAAGGGGGAGTGGGAGCCGGACCGGCTCGCCCTGCGCGGGCGGGCGGACATCGACGCGCTCGATCTGGACCTGCGACTGGGGGTGCGGGCGACCGGGCTGGACATGGCCGCGCGCACGCTTCTGCTGGCGGACGGCGCCCGGCTGCCGTACGAGTCTCTCGTCGTGGCGACCGGCGTACGAGCCCGTCCGCTGCCCGGGACCGAGCAGGTGGCCGGGGTGCACACACTGCGTACCCTGACCGACGCGCTGGCGTTGAAGACCCGCTTGAGCGCGGGTCGGCGGCTGGTGATCGTCGGCGCCGGGTTCCTGGGTGCCGAGGTGGCCGCCGTCGCGCGCGGGCTCGGCGTGGACGTGACCCTGCTGGAAGCCGACGCGGTGCCGATGGCGCAGGCGGTCGGTGAGGAGCCCGGGTGGTTCCTGTCGCAACTCCACCGCCACCATGGCGTCCGACTGCGCACGGGCGCGGCGGTGAGCGAAGTGCTCAGCGTCGGTGGCGAGGTCGCCGGTGTCGCGCTGGCCGACGGAAGCGAGATGCCCGCCGACGACGTCCTGGTCTCCATCGGTTCCTTGCCCAACACCGAATGGCTGGCCGGAAGCGGGCTCGCTCTCGGCGGCGGGCTCGTGTGCGACGAGTTCAGTGCCGCCGCACCCGGTGTGTACGGCGTGGGGGACGTGGCCTGCTGGCACAACCCGCTCTTCGGCACGAAGATGCGCGTCGAGCACCGCACCAACGCCGGCGAGCAGGCCCTCACCGTCGCCCACAACCTGCTCAACCCGGACGCGCCACGGCCGTTCGCCCCCGTGCCGTACTTCTGGTCGGACCAGTACGACACCAGAGTCCAGGCGTACGGCCATCTGCGCGACCACGATGAAGCACTCGTCCTGGAAAGCGATGTCACGGCGCGGCAGCTCCTCGTGGCCTACCGCCGGGGAGACCGGCTCACCGGCGTGCTCGCCATGGGCAAGTCACCCAAGATCCTGCGCGCCTGGCGGGCCCTCATCGCCTCCGGCGCGGCCTGGGAAGCGGCCGTCACCGACACCGCCGCCGCGTGACCGTATCCGCGGGCCGACGGCGCCGACCTGGCGGGCATCGCCGCCGAGCGCGCCAGTGACACCCCACCCGCCGGCCTTCGAAGTCGTCCACACCCCTCAAGCCCTTCATGCCTTTTCAAGGAGAGATCCATGACTACGACGACCAACTCGACCGACCCGGTCGACCACACCGGTCTTCCCCCGTTCCCGGGAGTACGGTCCGGGCGCTGCCCCTTCGATCCGCCGGCCGACTACGCGGACTGGCGCGAGGGCGAGGGCCTCCGGCGGGCGCTGTGGCGCGGCCGGCCGATGTGGGTCGTGAGCCGGTTCGCCGACATCCGCGAGGTTCTCAGCGACCCGCGGCTCAGCGCGGACGACCGTACGCCCGGCTTTCCCGTCCCGTCCAGCGCCGGGCCCGAGGCGGCCCAGCCCTTCATACGCATGGACGGCCCGGAACACATCCGGTTGCGCCGGATGCTCACCGGCGAGTTCACCGTCAAGCGGATGGAGCGGCTGCGCCCGCTGATCCAGGAGCAGGCCGATCGCTTCCTTGAGCAGATGATCAGCCAGGGGCAGCCGGCGGATCTGGTGAGCGCCTACGCATTCCCGATTCCGTCCATGGTCATCTCACTGATGCTCGGCGTGCCCTACGAGGACCACGCGTTCTTCCAGGAGCACAGCGCCACCATCATCACGGCCGACGCCTCGGACGAGGAGAAGCGCGCCGCGACCGTGGCACTGGCCGGCTACATGTACGAGCTGGTGGCGCGCAGGGAGCGCGAGCCGGAGGACGACCTGATCAGCCGACAGATCCAGCGGGTCGCCGCCGGGGAGATCAGCCGCGACACCGTGGTCGTCAACGCCAACACGCTGCTGGTCGCCGGGCACGAGACGACGGCCAACATGATCGCCCTCGGCACCCTGACCCTGTTGGAGAACCCGGACCGGCTCGCTCGTATCCGTGACACGGACGACGCCGCCGTCGTGGCGAACGGGGTCGAGGAACTGCTGCGGTACCTGACCATCGTCCAGGACGCGATCTACCGCGTCGCGACCGAGGACGTGACCATCGGCGGGCAGCTCGTCCGGGCCGGCGAAGCCGTGGCCGTGAACCTGCCCGCCGGGAACCGCGACGCGACCTTCTCCGCCGCCCCCGACACCTTCGACCCGGACCGCAACACCAGCGGCCACCTCGCCTTCGGCTACGGCGCCCACCAGTGCCTCGGTCAGCCTCTGGCCCGGGTCGAGCTGCAGATCGCGCTGCCCGCGCTGCTGCGTCGGCTGCCGGGGCTGCGGCTGGCGGTGCCGCTGGAGCAGATCGAGTTCCGGAACAACACCCTCACCTACGGACCCCACCGACTGCCGGTCGCCTGGTGACCAGCACCGTGTCAGGCAGGTGAACAGGCCGAGGGGAGCGCCGCCGACGGGACGGGAGGATTGTATTCTCCGGTCCCGTCGGCGGCTGCTCACGCCGTGCCCGGCGGCAGAGTGCGGGGATGGCGGACGCCGCCCGGCTGTCGGCGTTTCGGGTCTTGATCCGGGTCAGTCCCAGCTGGGGTCCTGAGCTTCCATGAAGCGGGGACCGTAGGCGCCATGAGGCAGGATCTCTTCGATTCGGGTGAGATCGTCGGTGCTGAGTGTGAGGTCAGCGGCACGACGTTCTCGTCCCGGCTGAGAGCGGTGTATGTGGGGTCTCCGGCGCAGGAAGTCGGCTGTGCGGGCGACCCGGCCATGTGCCTAGGAGGGCCCAGAGACATGCGGCGGCCAGCTGCGCCTGGGCATCGACAACCGGGCAGCCACTGGCAATGCCGCCTGCCGAATCCGTACCACGCGTCCTGGCCACGCAGTCTGACCTGCGGGACAGTTAATCGTCCGCGTTCCACGACGAGGGTGGCCTTGCCCTCGTCGTCCTGGACCGTCAGCCCGCCGCATTGGCGGCTGGGCGATGGCTGACCACATGAGAGCCGGCCGCCGACGCACCCGCCATTGCGGAGCTGTACGTCGAATTGACGGAGTATCGGATCTCCAGCTAACCCCTCACCGATCGGGCGCGAGTTCACCGGGACGCTGCTCGGGTCACACCGGTCGTACGAGGCCGGTGTCGTAGGCGAAGATCACCGCCTGGACGCGGTCGCGGGCGTCGATCTTGGGGAGGATGCGGCTGATGTGGGACTTGACGGTGGATTCGGCGAGGTGAAGGCGTTCGGCGATCTCCGAGTTGGTCCAGCCGGTGGCGATGGCGGTGAGGACTTCTTGTTCGCGCTGAGTGAGGTCGGCGAGTCGGCGCTGCTGTTGTGGGCTGTTGCCGGGGAAGCGGTCGCCGAAGGTGTCGATGAGCTTGCGGGTCAGGCCTGGTGAGATGACGGCGTCGCCGGCGGCCACCGCGCGGACACCGGCGACGAGTTCGTCGGGCTGGGCGTCCTTGAGCAGGAAGCCGCTGGCACCGGCGCGCAGGGCGTCGTAGGCGTATTCGTCGAGGTCGAAGGTGGTCAGGACCAGGACCCGGGAGCGGCCGCCGGACTCGATGACGCGGCGGGTGGCCTCGATGCCGTCCATGCCGGGCATGCGGACGTCCATCAGGACCACGTCGGGCCGGAGTTCGGCGGTCATGCGGACGCCTTCGCTGCCGTTGGCGGCCTCGCCGACGACCGTCATGTCGGGCTGGGCCTCCAGGAGCATGCTGAAGCCCATCCGCTGCAGGGCCTGGTCGTCGACGATGAGCACGGTGGTCATGCGGGGTGCCTCTCCGGGGAGGGTGGATTGGGGACGAGGAGCGCCTGGACGGTCCAGCCGCCACGGTCGTTGGGGCCGGCGGTGACTTCGCCGTCGTAGAGGGCGGCGCGTTCACGCATGCCGACCAGGCCCCGGCCGCCCCCGGTACGGGGCCGGTGCTCTGCTCGCCGGGCGCGGGACGGGCCTGTGTCGTCGACAGTGACGTGTACGGCATCGGGGCCGGCGGTGATGCGGAGGTGGACCGTCGTGTCGGAGGCGGCGTACTTGACGGTGTTGGTCAGGGCCTCCTGAACGATGCGGTAGATCGACAGCTGGAGGCCGGGCGTCATGCGGGTGAGGTCGCCCTGGGAGTCCAGGACGACGGTGGGGCCTGCTGCGCGAACGCGCTCCAGCAGTGCGTCGAGGTCGGCGAGGCCGGGCTGTGGGGCCAGCGGTGCGTCGTGTGGCCGGCCGTAGTCCTCGCTGATGACGGAGAGCAGGCGCCGCAGTTCGGCGAGGGCCTGGCGGCCGCTGTCGCCGATGATGCGGAGGGTCTGGGCGCCGCGTTCGGGTTTGGTGGCGGCGAGCGCGGCGGCGCCGTCGGCGAGGCCGACGATGACGGCGAGGGTGTGGCCGAGGATGTCGTGCATCTCGCGGGAGACGCGGGCACGTTCCTGCGCGACGGCGAGGTGGGCCTGACGGGCGCGCTCCTTGCGCAGCGCGACGACGTAGGCGTGGGCCAGCCGGGTGAGCAGCCCCAGCAGGGCGAAGGCCATCAGACCGGCCACCGCCATCGGGCTCACGACCTCCGGACGGGTCGCGAACTCCAGCTGACGGCCTTGCCAGAAGACGACGGCCCAGGCGACCAGTTGGGCGGTGGCTACGCCTATGGCGATGGCCAACTGCCGTGGTGTGCAGTAGCGGCCGACATTGAACAGGGCCACGACCCGTGCGGTCTCGGCGCCCGTCAGCACCCCCAGCGGAAGGGTTGCCACGGCGACGGCGGTGACGACCACGTAGACCAGCATGGGGTGGCGTTCCCGCCACAGCAGGGGAACGCAGAACGCGACCAGGAGGACCAACTGCAGCGGGACGGGGGCGGTGTTGTAGGGGTTGGCCAAGGAGCTCACGCCGAGTCCTGCGCAGAAGACCGGGACGCCCCAGTGGCGGACCCAGGAGTGGGCCCGGTCGGCTCGCCTCCATCTCGCGAGCTTGGAGAGCACTGAGACGATCACACGCTGCTCGGGGTCCCCGGTCAGGTTCTTCAGGACCTGGAGGTCGTCCGGGTCTACGGGTTGAGCGCGGGCGCTCGGTGCGTTCACGGTGTTTGTCTCCACGAGATGTCGGAGCCGCCCGCCGGTCCGCGGGGGAACCGGACCGACGGGCGGGGCTGGCGAGACGGCCGGGGCGGCCGTTTTCCGTCACTTCCTCCAGGGAAGTTTCTTCATTGATGTCCTCATTGTCGGTTCTTGCTGCTGGGGCGGGTCGACGGTGGTGGTGGTCGCGTCGTCGTCGCCGCGTCGGCCGCGCCGCTTGAGCCAGGACGGTCCTCGTGCCGGGACGCGGGCATGCCGGGCAGGTGCGGGAGCCTCGGTCTCTTTGTCGTTGTCGACGCCGGTGAGAGCGAGGGTGGCGCTGTATTCGGCCGAGCTCGCAGAGAGCCCCGGTCCGGCGCCCACCAGGGCCGCCGCGCCCACCAGCTCTGGGTGCGACCGCTCGGTGTCGACCGGCGCGGTGTCCAGCGCCCGGCGGAGCTTCTCGCCTTCCACGTCCACGTCGGGCAGGACGCGGTCCAGCCACTTGGGCAGGGCCCAGGCGCGGCGGCCGAGCAGGGCCATCACGGCCGGAACGATGGTCATGCGGACCACGAAGGCGTCGAAAGACACGGCGGCGGCGAGTCCGAGGCCGATCTGCTTGATCAGATCCATGTCGTCTGGAACGAGGAAGAACCCGGCGAACACGGCGATCATGATGACCGCGGAGGCGGTGACGATCCGGGCGCTGTGCCGGAAGCCTGCGACGATCGCCTGTGTCGGGCGGGCTCCGCGGGTGTACTCCTCGCGCATGCGGGTGACGAGGAGGAGCTCGTGGTTCATGGAGAGTCCGAAGAGAACGCTGATCAGCAGGATGGGCAGGAGGCCGTTGAGGGGTGAGGTCTGGTCGAGTCCGAACCAGCCCCACTGGAAGACGCAGACCAGGAAGCCCATGGTGGCGACGGTGCTGAGGATGAAGCCCAGGGCGGCCTTGAGCGGGATCGCGATCGAGCGGTAGAGGAGCAGGAGCAGGAGCAGCGCCAGGCCGATGACGACGGCGAGATAGGGGATCGCGGCGTCGGCAAGTTTGGTGGAGACGTCGATATCGACGGCGGTCGCACCAGTGACCATCACGTCGGCGTTCGTGTTGGCGTGCAGTTCGGTACCGCGATCGCGGATCTCGGAGATCAGGTCCTTGGTGGCCTGGCTGGTCGGGGAACTGTCCGGAACGACGCTGATCAGCGCGACATCGCCGGCAGGGTTGAACACGGCGCCGTGGACGTCGGCGATGTCGTCCATCTGGTTCAGCAGTGTCGTGGCCTCGTCGGCGGCCGCCGTGGGGGCGTTGCTGTCGCGGGCGTCGACGACCACGGTCAGCGGGCCGTTGAAGCCCGGCCCGAAGCCCTCGCTCAGGGTGTCGTAGGCGACGCGCTGGGTGCTGCCGGACGCCTTCATGCCGTCGTCGGGCATGGCCAGGCGCAGGGACGTGGCGGGGAGAGCGAGCAGGCCGAGACCGATCACCGACGCGACGAGGACCTTGACCGGACGGCGGGTGACGAACTTGGCCCATCGCACGCCCATGGCCTCGCCCTCGCCACGCTCCTGTGCCCTCATGCGACGGGTCTGCAGGTTGTTCTTCATGATCTGCGGCCCGGCGAGGCCGAGGGCGGCGGGGAGGAGGGTCAGCGCGACCAGCACGCCGACTGCGACGGCGAAGGCGCAGGCCAAGCCCAGTGAGGTGAGCGCGGGGACGCCGATGACGCTCAGCCCGAGCAGTGCGATGATCACGGTCAGGCCGCCGAAGACGACCGCGGGGCCGGCGGTGCCCAGAGCGCGCCCCGCCGCGTCCTCGGGGTCGCGGACGGCGCGGATCTCGTCGCGGTAGCGGAAGACGACGAACAGGGCGTAGTCGACGGCGACGGCGACCCCCAGCATCAGCGCCAGGGCGGTCGCCCCGGAGGCGACGTCCCAGATCCGGGCGGCGACAGTGATCGAGAAGAGGCTCACCAGGACGCCGACTCCCGCGGTGAGCTGAGGCAGGCCGGAAGCGACCAGGGAGCCGAAGGTGATCATCAGTACGATGCCGGCGATGGAGGTGCCGAGCGTCTGGGTCAGCATGCCGGGGGCCTCGCCCCTGACCGCGTCGCCGCCCAGGCTCACGGTCAGGCCGGCCTTCTCGCCCTGATCGACGACCGCCTTCTGGACGTCATGGGCGGCGTCGCTGACGTCGCCCTGGGCGACCTTGTAGGTGACCCCGGCGAAGCCGATGGTGCCCGACCGGCTGATCTGCCCGCTGGCGAAGGGGGCGCTGACGGTCGCGACCTGCGGTGACTTCTCCAGCTTCGCGACCAGGGACTCGATCTGCGTCCTGTTGGCGTCGGAGGTCAGCTTCTGCCCGCTCGGCGCCTCGAAGACGACCCGTGCGGTGGCACCGTCGGCCGAAGCCTGTGGGAACTGTTTCTCCAGCAGGTCGAGCGCCTTCTGTGACTGTGCTCCCGGAACGCTGACGCTGTCCGAGGCGGAACCGGAGGAGGCCGCGGCGCCGATGCCGACGGCGACCAGGGCCACGAGCCAGAGCACCAGGACGAGACGTCCCCGCCGGAACGAGAACCGGCCGAGCCGGTAGAGGAAGGTGGCCACGGAGTACCTCCAGGAAGGAAGAGACATGGCGTCAACCGGGGCCCCAGTGGCCCGCCATCCCAAGCTAGGAGCGGCCTTACGCGCTCCCGCCCCCCTGCGGACGGAATCCCGCAGGGCCGGTTAGTCCTGCGGGACCAACGGCGCTCTCGTCCTCGGAACGCGGTGGGCGAGCGCAGGGCGCGACCCCGCAGTGATACTTGTGCGTCTCATATTGAGATAGTAGCGTCTCATTCAGAGACGGGAATGTCGCATCATCCAGGACAGGAGCTGTGTCATGAAAGGTCTCAACGGAAAGCGCATCATCGTCGCCGGAGGTGCCTCCGGGATCGGCGCGGCCACCGCCGAGCGGCTCGCGGCCGAGGGCGCGGCGGTCGTGGTCGGCGACATCAACATCGACGCGGCCGAGGCCACCGCCAAGCGCCTCACCGATACCGGCGCAACGGCTCTCGCCGTCGAGTTCGACCTCGGCGACGAGAGTTCGATAGGCGCCCTCGTCGACACCGCCGTCACCCAACTCGGCGGAGTCGACGGCCTCTACAACGTCGCCGCCGACCTGTCCATGGAAACGCTGGGGCGCGACGGCGACCTGCTTGCCACGGACCTGGCCGTATGGCGGCGCACCCTCGAAGTGAACCTGATCGGCTATGCGCTCACCAGCCGCGCGGTCCTTCCCCTGCTGCTCGAACAAGGCGCCGGCGCCATCGTCAACACCTCCTCCGCGTCCGCGCATGCCGGCGACCACATACGTGCGGCGTACCAGACGAGCAAGGCGGGGGTCAACGCACTCACCCGGCACATCGCCTCCCGCTGGGGCAAGCAGGGCATCCGCTGCAACTCCGTATCACCCGGACTCGTCGTGACCGAATCCGCGCAGAAGACGGCCCAGAACGCGGAGACCATGGCCATGGCGCAGCAAGCCATGCCCAGCACCCGCTTCGGCAAGCCGGAAGACCTGGCCGGCGCCGTGGCCTTCCTCCTCTCCGACGACGGCGAGTGGATCAACGGGCAGGTCTGGTCGGTCAACGGCGGCGGACTGCTCCGCGAGTGAGAGCGCACGGTATGCCTCCCAGCGAGGTCGGCTTCCCCAGCCACGCCGGCCGCGTCCTCGTACGGCCCGGGCAGTCCGATCAACGACATGCCCAGGTCGTCGGCAAGCCCAGGTCAGCTGCTCCGGCTCGCTCCGTCACCGTAGGATTGATGCCTATGCCCCGCTCGCCTCACACCGACGACATGCCCGGCCCTCGCGCGCAGGCGCGGCGCTACGTGCTGTCGGCGGCGGCTACGGCACTCGCCGAGAACCCCGGCGCGAGCATGACGGAGATCGCCTCCGCCTCCGGCATCGGACGGGCCACGATGTACCGATGGTTCGCCACCCGCGAGCAACTCGTCGAGGCGATCCACGCCCATGTCGTCGCCGAGGTGGACGAGTTGATGGCGCGGCGCCTGCGCGAGAGCGGCCCCGCCCTCGACGTACTGCTCCGACTGAGCGGCGACATCATGGCCTTCGGTGACCGCTACCGGTTCCTGATCGCCTCCAGCGACAGACGGCAGAACCTGACCAACACGGTCGAGTTCAAGAAGTACGTCGCCGACCGCCAGCAGGCCGGCGAGCTGCGCGGCGACCTGTCGCCCGAGTGGCTGGTCGCGGCCTACGGCGGGCTCGTCGTCGCCGCACTCGACCAGCTCGACGAGCAGCGGCTCGGCAGCGCCGCGGCCGGTGACGAGCTGGCCCGCACCATCGTCGCGGCCTTCTCACGCGAAACGCAGTGACCCGCCCAGGAGCGTGACGCCGCTCCTCGCTCTTGCGACCAGCGATCGTGGCTGCCGGTGACCGGGCGCCACCTCCCCGAGCTGTGGCGGGTGTCGCCGACGGGCGACGTCACGCCTCCAGGAATGCACTCCGAGCACGATGCAGTGAGAGCGAGCAGGCGGCCCTTTAGTACCGCAGGACCAATCGGCCCCGCCGGGTTCCGCCCGCAGGGGGCTGAGAGCGCGGAAAACCGCCCCTATTTTGAGATCACAGGTCGACATCAGACCCGCATATACCCACGAGGCGTGGACAGCCGACGACCGCTGCAGCGCCGGAAAAGACAAGGAGTAGTGCAATGAAGGGACTCAACGGAAAGCGCATCGTCGTCGCCGGAGGTGCGTCCGGGATCGGCGCGGCCACCGCCGAGCGGCTCGCGGCCGAGGGCGCGGCGGTCGTGGTCGGTGACGTCGACATCGACGCGGCCGAGGCCACCGCCAAGCGCCTCACCGATACCGGCGCAACGGCTCTCGCCGTCGAGTTCGACCTCGCCGATGAGCGTTCGGTACGTGCACTCATCGACACCGCCGTCACCCAACTCGGCGGAGTCGACGGCCTCTACAACGTCGCCGCCGACGTCTCGGCGGAGACCCTGGGCCGTGACGGCGACCTGCTCGACATGGACCCGGCCGTATGGCGGCGCACCCTGGAAGTGAACCTGATCGGCTTCGCGCTCACCAGCCGCGCGGTCCTTCCCCTGCTGCTCGAACAAGGCGGCGGCGCCATCGTCAACACCTCCTCCCTCGCCGCGCACGTGGGCGACCACCAGCGCGCGGCGTACCAGACCAGCAAGGCGGGGATCAACGCACTCACCCGGCACATCGCCTCCCGCTGGGGCAAGCAGGGCATCCGCTGCAACTGCGTGTCTCCCGGAGTCGTCCTGACCGAATCCGCGCAGAAGATGGCTCTGAGCCCGGAGGCGCTGGAGTTCACCCGCATGACGCTTCCCAGCACCCGCTTCGGCAAGCCGGAAGACCTGGCCGGCACAGTGGCCTTCCTCCTGTCCGACGACGGCGAGTGGATCAACGGACAGGTCTGGTCGGTCAACGGCGGCGCGATGCTCCGCGAGTAACAACCGGAACCACTCGACGGCTTCCCGCCCCACCACACGGCCGCGCCACGGGACATCGGCTCGGCCGTCCGAGGCCGGTGCGCCAGGTGACCGCGGAGCGGGCGGGATGCTGCGGCGGTCGATGCCCGCGGCTAAAGGAGCTGGTCTTCGACTCTTTCGACCATGCTGATGCCTGGCGACTGGGCCCGTGCATCACCGCGATCGCGAAGAAGGCCGGCCATGCGGTCGGCATCGACATACGGCGGCCCGGCTTGATCCTGTTCCGCGCCGTGCTGCCGGGCATCACGCCCGATCAGGACACGTGGATCGCCCGCAAGGCTGTGCTCGTGCTGCGCACGGAGGCCAGCAGCGCGCTGGTGGATGCCCGGCTGTCTGCCGCGAAGGTCGACCCCGCTGCGATCGGATGGCTGGGTGCGGAGTACGCGGTCACGGGCGGCTCGTTCCCCATTCGGGTCCGGGACGTCGGCGTCGTCGCGGCCGCCACCGCATTCGGTCTGTCCTCGCAGGAGGATCACGACCTCATCGTCGAAGGTATCCGCGCCCACCTGGCCCACGGAGGCAGCGCATGAGCGAGCAGGTTCCCCCACGGCGGCTGCGGAGCGGTCAGCGCGCCCGCATTCGTGTCTGGGACCGTGCGACGAGGGCCGTCCACACCGTGTACGAGTCGCACGACCGCCTGTACGAGGCACCCAACTGGACGCCCAACGGACGCCTGCTCGTCAACGGCGACGGACTTCTGTGGACTCTCCCCACTGACGGATCGGCAGTCAGTGACCGCGGTGCCGTCGAGCTCCCTGGGCTGGTCCGGAAAACGGCCCGAACAGAGAACGGCCCCTCCGGGATCACTCGACGGCGGTCGGGCCGCCGGGGTCGAGTGTGTGGGCCTGCCGCCAACTGGCCCGCCGCCACTACACCTTTGGCGGCTGGAGCGTCGGCGCCGTCGCCCTCGTCGCCGGGTGGGCAGCGCGGACGTACCCGCCGGGGACCCGGATCGCCGCGGTCTTCCCCGACGGACCGCACCGCTACCTGGCGACCGTCTACAACGACGCCTGGTGCCGTGAGCATGAGCTCCTCGGCCAGGAGCCATGGGTAGAGCCCGAGGAGATCACCGAGCCCGACGAACGCGTGGTGACCGGCTGGACTCGCTGCGGTCAGGTCCGCGATCCGCTCGCGAGGCGGCTGGCCGGCCCCCCCCCAAGCGACGCCCACGTCAGCCGCTCCCGCACGACGTCGGGCTCGGTGGTCGAACGGCTCAGAGGTCGTGTCTGTCCCGGACAGTCGCAACCGATCGAACGCGAAGAAGTGGACCGGCCACTCTTCCGCTGCCCGGGCCGCCCCGGCACGCGCCGGGGCGGCCCGTTCTGCAACCGCTCGAACGTGAGGCGGCCTGTGACGTCCCATGCGACGAGCACTGAGCCAGTGCTGGTGCGGCGCTCTATGAGTGTTCGCCGAGTTGGAGGATCCCTGCGAGGCAGAAGCACAGGGCGCCGGTGAGAGTGCCCCAGTTGGCGATGTCGGCGTTGATGAGGCTGCCGGTGGCGGGGCGGGTGTAGGCGGCGAGCGCTGAAACCATGAACAGGACGGATCCGAGCTGGTTGACGGCGACGATCCACCAGCCGAGGTTGTGCAGCCGGGCGCAGAGCCGGCCGTGGCAGATCTCGACGAAGGCCAGGTGGCCGGAGATCAGGAAGAGGATGCAGCCGATCACGTCGGGTGTCCAGATGAGCCGGTTGACCTGCTGGACGGTCAGGCCCTGCAAGAAGGAGTCCAGCAGGTCGACGGCGAAGACGAGTGTGCCCGCGAAGAGGACGAATGCGCTCAGCCAGTCCACCCGCGTCGGCTCGTAGCTCCACCATCGCCAGTGGCGGGTGGTCAACCGTCCTTCGCCGCCGGCGACGTGGCGGGGTGCGTTGATCACCTGGAGCAGCGAGACGTAGCCGCCGGTGGTGAAGAACAGGCCGCCGGCGAAGTAGATCGAGGCGCACTTGGTAGCGTCGCCGGAGCCGAACTGGGCGTCGGCCGCTCCGGCCGCGAACAAGGCCCCGCCGATGACGAAGGCGGTCACGGCGATGGCGTTGAGTCGGCGCAGCCGGGCGAGGGAAGCGGCGTCCGCAGGGATGTGACGAGTGGCCGCCGCACTGAGGGGACGGACGGAGAGCACTCCACGCCGCCGCGCGAGCCGGGAATCCCACACAGCGGTCCCGCCGTCGGGAAGGTTCCAGGTGAGCCGGGTGGTGAACGGTCCCGCGCCCTCGGCCTGCTGCTCAGGTTGCCCCACGGGCAGAGCCTAGAACCTCAGGAAGGACCGAGGAGGGGCGAAACGCCGTCCCGCCGAGCCGTCGCTGCACCATGGTGCCCGGGCGGGACAGCCCGAGGGGGTCGAACGCTCCGACACCGCCACCCGCGCGATGCCCGCGGCCGCTACCTCGACGCATGCTCCTGGGGCCACGACCGCCACCACCGCGGCAACATCCGACGCTCACCCGGCGCTTTCGCGGGCGGCTGAGGACGCCGCGCCCCCACCAGATGAGACGGCGGCGCGCCGGCCCGGAACGGTCCGGCGCCTTCACGGCCCGCGGGGGAGGGCCTGCGTTGGTGAGGTTGCGGCTTGCGGGGCATGGGGTCCATCTGGTCAATGGTGTGTCCCTCGCCCGCGGCGGACTCCGACGCTGTTTGAATCGTCCAATGACTAAACGTGATGACTCGGCTCTTTTCGGTAATCGATTCTTGATCGCGCCCGCCCCCTCGGAGACGTTCCCCGAGGAAGGTATGGCCGCGACAGACGCGATGAGGCTCGTGGATGTGGATCTCGCCATGGAGGGCGACCCGCAGCGCAACCTCGCCACGTTTGTCACCACGTGGATGGAGCCGGAGGCGCAACGGCTGATCGCCGAGAACCTCCACCGTAATTTCATCGACCATGCGGAGTACCCCATTTCCGCCGAGATCGAGCAGCGTTGCGTGCGCATGCTCGCCGACCTGTTCCACGCGCCGGGCCGGACGACCGGATGCCGGACCCAGGGCTCGTCCGAGGCGATCATGCTCGGCGCGCTGTCGCTGAAGTGGAAGTGGCGCGAGCGCCGCCAGGCGGCGAACCTGTCGACCGACCGGCCCAACCTGGTTTTTGGGGGAGACGTCCACGTTGTGTGGGAGAAGTTCTGCCGCTACTTCGACGTCGAGCCGCGGATCGTGCCGCTTGCCGAGGGTAAGTACACAATCGGCCCTGAAGACGTGGAGCCCCACCTCGACGAGAACACGATCGGCGTCGTCGCCGTCCTCGGCACCACGTTCACCGGCCACAAGGACGATGTCGTCGGAATCGACAAGCTCCTGCGGGACATCCGCAAAGAGCGGGACCTCGACATCCCGATCCACGTCGACGGCGCCAGCGGCGCATTCGTATGGCCCTTCCTCTACCCCGACTCCACATGGGACTTCCGGCTCGAACAGGTCCGTTCGATCAACGTCTCGGGACACAAGTACGGCCTGGTCTACCCCGGCATCGGATGGCTGGTCTTCCGCGAGGAGGCCGACCTGGCCAAGGACCTCGTGTTCTACGAGAACTACCTGGGCAAGACCGACGCGACGTTCACCCTGAACTTCTCCACCGGTGCGTCGATGGTGCTCGCGCAGTACTACAACTTCGTGCGGCTCGGTCGACAGGGCTACACCTACGTCATGAAGATCATGCAGGAGAACGCCCGCGCGCTGGCGGACAACCTGCGCAGCAGCGGCCGCTTCGAAGTGATCGGAAGCGACCTCGAACAGCTGCCCCTGGTCGCTTTCCGTCTCGCAGGCAAGCACGCCTACGACGAGTCCGACATCGCCTGGCAGCTCTCGGCCGAACGGGGCTGGATGGTGCCGGCCTACACGCTTCCGCCGAACGCGGAGCGGGTGAAGATCCTGCGCGCCCTGGTCAAGGAGACCCTGAGCCGTGAGCAGATCGATCGCCTGACCCAGGACATTGCCGACGCCTGCCGCACGTTGGACGACAAAGGGGCGACCCACGGGATCGAGCGGAACCAGGTCAAGCGCGGCACCGGCTACTGACGCACTGTGGCAGAGCAGCAGTGCCGGGTCCGAATGGTGTCATGCGGGACAGCGGCGAGTATGCGACGAGGCTGGAGCCTCAGCGCGATTGCAGGGGACTCCGCTTCTCGGCAAGGGTCCGACTCGTCATCTACGACTACGACGGCACCGCCCTCTGGACATCAGGCGCCCACAAGTGACGACCCCAGAGCCAGATGAATCCATCCCCATCCGGTCAGGCTCGCGGTACGCCTTCTTGAGCGCGGTGCAGGTGACGACCGCCGGCCGGTGGGCTGCGATCTCGCGGTCCGTCCACGATCCGATGGCATCCAGCCGTGGGTTCGAGTCCCACCCGCCCCACTTCCGCAGGTCTCTGACCTGCGGAAACGTTCATCTTCGGGTGTCGGAGCGTCAACTTCGCCTGAACGGACTGAATCCGCCTGGGCCGTGTGTCGTACCCGGTGCGCGACATGACGAGCCGCTTCACAGGACGAAACCGTCGATGACGAGGAGGACGAGCGCCCAGACCGGAGCATGGGGCAGCCACATGAAGTTGGCGAGCATGCTCAGGCCGGCGCTGAACGTCCTGCTCACCGAGCAGGAGATCACCTATCACCACCGGCGACGTCGGCAGGCGCGATGCAGACGGCTATCTCTACATCGTGGATCGCACCAAGGACCTCATCATCCGGGGAGGTTGGGGGAGTTCGAACTCCGTTCCCGAACCGGCGCGATCGGCTCTGCGTGCGCTGTGCCGACCGTCAGATACGGGTGCTGTCCCACTCCGTAGGGCGCGGGTCCGTCCCCGATGTTGGTGGCGGAGACGACCGCTCGACCCCGAACTACGGGTGCTGGACGTGTCCGGCCTGCGGGTCGTCGACACGATCCCGGCCAGGTCGAACCGGTCCGCGTCCTCGCAGTTCAGCAGCGCCCAGTACATCGTCGGCACACCGGCGAAGAAGGTCACGCGCTCGCGCTCCATGAGCCCCGGTCGCTGACTTCGTTCAGCAGGACCGACAGGGCCTTCGCGCGTAGGCTGGACGGGTGAAGCACCAGACCTTGTTGCCGACTGGCTCGAGATTCACCGCGCACATGACATGCGGGCACTTCACATTCCCCAGGTACGGCCAGATACGTGATCACAGTCGGTGATCGATGAGGGCTGGGTCACAGCGGGCTTCCAAGAACGCCTGGTAAGCACGGCGTATGGAGGAACTTGCACGGCTCAGCGATATCGAGCAGGCCGCGGCCGGCGACGGACATCCGGTCTGGGCCGCCCAGGGACAAGGCGGTGACGGCCTGGGGCCGGGGGTACGGGCCTGGTGCCACGGCGCGGCGCTGGCGGTGGCGAGCCCGAACCCTCAACAGGACCGGCTTGCGGTCAAGGGCGGCGGTGCCGACGTGGCCGTGTTGGTGCGGCGGATCCTGGAGGAGATCGGCCCGTCCTACCGAGTCTTGGGGGAAGCTGCCTTGATCGATGCGCTGGTGCGGCAGCTGCCCAACCTGGCGCCGGTCCACAACTTCTTCTGGATGGAGGCCACGTCCCCATCCGGTGCCGCCGCCGCAGGCGTGCGGTGGCTGAACGCCCGCGAGGAGAAGGAGACGACCTCGCTGTTCGACCGCTTCTTCCCTGACTCCTACGCGCAGCCGGGACGCGCGGGCATGCGCCGCTGGGCCGGAGCCGTCGGCGAGGTGGACAGCAGCGTCGGGGCGAAGCCGCTGGCGGTGGCGGCGGACGCGTGGTCCGCGGCCGGGTGCGGGTTCATGGGCGGGGTGGTCACCCACCCCGCCGCCCGCGGACGCGGTCTTGCGCGGCTTCGTCGTGGACGCCCTCGTCAACCAGCACGGCCGCGCCGCGCTCATGGTGCTCACCGGTAACGCGCCGGCCATCGCCACGTATGAACGC
This sequence comes from Streptomyces sp. NBC_01314, assembly GCF_041435215.1. Lineage (NCBI taxonomy): Bacteria > Bacillati > Actinomycetota > Actinomycetes > Kitasatosporales > Streptomycetaceae > Streptomyces > Streptomyces sp. NBC_01314. The sequence continues at coordinate 9,616,459 of NZ_CP108394.1, forward strand.
CTCGGCATGGCCAAGCGCCTGTTCGGGGCGGCGCACATCGCGGCCCGGTGAGGCCAGGGCTCCACCGTGGCAAGCCGACGCGGACCCGCTCACGCGGAGTGGTCACTGGCGGCCAGACAACTCCCCGCTAACTGGCCGCCAGTGGGGAATCCCGACGGGCCGCTATCAAGGGCCCCATCCACAGGATCTGAAGAACTGCATGCATCCAGGGGCTTGCCCGGTTCCGGCACGCTTCGGCACCATGCGGGGCAATGGGCTGTTAACGGCTATGGAACGTCGACGTCACGGCGGTGCGTCACTCTCGCTGCGAGCACGATGAATCCGGACATCAGGGAGGTGGCGTGATGGATCTCGTATGCGGGCGTCTCGCTGACCTCCGGTGCCGTGTCCACCAGTCGGCGTGGACGCGGGGCCGCGTCGCGCACGGTGGCCAACGTGACCCTGAGGGCTTTCGGGTCTGAGCGTGCCGCGCCAGCTGCTCATGACCTCGAGGTAGCTTTGCCTGCTGGCTGACTACTTCTGATCCCCGGTACACGCCGCCCTTTTCGCGTTCTGACGCGTCGTGCGCCACTACGTGCACGAAGGACGGCACGGCCTTGAGCCCTCACCGGCTGTCCAGCGCCGAGGTGCCTTCTTGGGTGCCGCCGTCTCCCCCTCCCCTTCTCCGCTCCGCCTCGGAGGCCCCCGTGTCACAGGCCCCTGATCCATCCGCGCCCGAATCCGCCGACGGCAGAGCCACCCGCCACCCCGTCGACGAGGTCCTGCCACCCGCCCGTCTGGGCCTGCTCGGTCTACAGCATGTGCTGGTCATGTACACCGGCTGCGTCACCGTCCCGCTGGTCTTCGGAGCCGCGGCCAAGCTGGACACGTCCACCATCGGCCTGCTGATCAACGCTGACCTGCTGGTGGCAGGCCTGGTGACGCTGCTGCAGGCGCTGGGCATCGGCAAGGTGCTGGGTGTGCGGCTGCCGGTCGTCGCCGGTGCCACGTTCACCGCGGTGACCCCGATGATCCTCATCGCGGGTGAGTACGGCATGCAGGCGGTATACGGATCGATGATCGCGGCCGGCGTCTTCGGACTGCTGGTTGCCGTGCCCTTCGCCCGGGCGGTGCGCTTCTTCCCGCCGTTGGTCACCGGCACCGTCATCACCGTGATCGGGCTCTCCCTGATCGGTGTGGCAGCCGGGCTGATCGCAGGGCTGGACTCAACGGCCAAGGACTACGCGGCGCCCTCGCATCTCGCCCTGGCCGGCGGCATCGTGCTCTTCATCGTGCTCGTCAGTCGCTTCACCAGCGGTTTGCTGTCCCAGATCGGCGTGCTGCTGGGCCTGATCGGCGGCACCCTGGTCGCCATCCCGATGGGGCTGACGGACTTCTCCGCGGTCGGCGGCGCCGACTGGCTCGGTGTCGCCTCGCCTTTCCACTTCGGCGCCCCGGAGTTTCCCGTCGCCGCGGTCATCTCCATGTGCGTGGTGATGCTGGTGACGTTCACCGAGTCCACGGCCGACATGCTCGCGGTGGGCGAGATGACCGGCCGCCCGCTCTCCCGGCGTGATCTGGCCCGCGGCCTGGCCGCAGACGGCGTCTCCGGCGTCATCGGCGGTGTCATGAACGGCTTCCTTGACACGGTCTTCGCCCAGAACGTCGGCCTGGTCGGCATGACCAAGGTCCGCAGCCGGTACGTCGCCGCCGTCGCCGGAGGCATCCTCATACTGCTCGGACTCGTGCCCAAGATGGGCGAGGTCGTCGCCTCGCTGCCCGGTCCGGTGGTGGGCGCGGCCGGGCTGGTCATGTTCGCCACGGTCACCGCCGTCGGCATCAACACCCTGCGCAAGGTGGAGTTCGACGGCACCAACAACCTGCTGATCGTCGCCGTCTCCATCGGCGTGGGCATGCTGCCCGTGATGGCCCCGCTGATCTACCACGCCTTCCCGACCTGGGTGCAGATCATCGGCGGCAGCGCCATCACCAGCGCGACCGTAGTGGCGTTCCTGCTCAACCTGCTGTTCAACCACACGCCCGGCCGACGAAAGACGGAGCCGGAGCCGGAGTCGAGACCGGTACAGGCGGTTGCCCCCGACTCCACTCCCGCCATCTGAGCAACCCGGCCATCAGCACTCCGCGGCCCGCTGGGTGCGGGACGCGCCCTCGGCCGGGCTGTGCCACGACTGTGCCGCGCATCGTCGGGCGACCGCGATGTGAGAGGGCGCCACCGGGTGAGGAGCGCCCGGTATGTGGTGGTGAACCGACTTGGTGAGCAGCAGGCCCACATCCCGAGTGCCGACCGGCACCGTAGCGAGGCCGTGACTGCAGGCGGGCGAGGTTCCGCGCGCAGCGACCCCGTGCCGATGCGACCGGTACCGCACGAGAGGGCGTCACGCTCGTCCATGGTGAGGACGACACGTCTCTTGAGCCCACCCCTGGTCATGCGCGCGTAAGCCCGTGCGGCCTCCCGCAGCGGGTAGGTCACGGCCACGCGCAACGCCAGGTCTCCCACCGCCGCCAGGCCGGACAGCGTCGTGAGCATCGCACAGGTCACTCGCGATGACCATGGTCCCCGGCGCTTCGCCGGCTGCACCGCATAGCCGCCGACCGCCCCCTCGGCACCGGTGATGAGCACGGTCTGGCCCGCCTGGATGCCGAGGAGTTCGACGGACTGGGCCGCGGTCAGGCCGTTGAAGGGGATGGTGGCGGCGTGGACCGTGTCGACACCCGCGGGCGCCGCGGCGATCGCCTGCGGAGGAACCACGACGTACTCGGCCTGCCCCCGGTTCAGGCCCAGGGGCAGGCCGTGACTGAACGCGATGACCGGCTGTCCGGGCGTCCAGTGCGTACCCGTGCCGACGGCGTCGACCACGCCGGCGAGGCGACGGTGGGGGCCGCCTCAGGCGGTACCGGCGGTAATGCCGCCGGTACGGGGTGGCTGTGGTGCGGGTGGGCTGGATCATCCTGACCCGGGCGACCGCGCCCTCCGGGTACTGCCGCTGCCCGCCGCCGGTGCGCGTGGCGCCGAGGAGCCGCTGCTCCTCGTAGCAACGCAGCGCCCGAACACAGAGGGATGGTCAGTGGCGGGGCAGGAGGGTGCGCAGGCGGGCGGTGTGCTCGTCGATGGCCTGGGGGCCGTTGCTGGTGAGCAGGCGGACGTCTTCCTCCCAGATGACCTTGATGGCGGTCGGGTTGGTGGTCGTCTGTACCTGGTAGCCGGCGTTCCTGAGGGCTTCGTCGATGAAGTAGCCCATCCGTACCTTCTTGCCGGGGATCTTGAGGTAGCCGTTGCTGAGGACGAAGTGTTCGGCGGATTTGGCGACCGTGGTCACCCGCACGCCGTTGAAGGCGTGCTGGGGGTTGGTGACGACGGTGCCGTCGGGGCTCACCCGGTACTTGGCCGAGGCCATGGCGATGGGGGCGTGGCAGATCAGTGAGATCAGCACCTGGTTCTCCCGCAGGGTGTGCAGGAGTTCGCCGATCCAGGGGTTGTCGACGAAGTCGACCATGGGAGCGTGGCCGCCGGGCATGTGCACGAAGTCGAAGGCGCCCAGGTCGAAGGCGTCCTCGGGGTCGCGGTGTCTGTGCACGAGCTGCTCGACGGAGGGGTAGGTGTGCTCCGGCAGGTCCTGCATCGACTTGATCAGGTCGTCGCGCAGCTGCACGACTTCCTTGTCGCTGTGGGGCAGCGCCTCGGAGACGGGCAGGCGGCCCAGGTAGCGGTGGGAGAGGGCGAGTTCGCTGTCCCGGCGGGCGACGAGCCCAGGCCGTTTGGCGCGGAAGGTGTCGACATCGAAGCGGAAGGCCTGGGCCGCGGTGGCCGAGACCGTTGCGGAGCTGAACTTGGCCGCGGCGTGCATCGACAGGGCCAGGCCGTTGATCTCGAGCTGCGGGACGATCCCGCCGGGGGTGGCGAAGGTGAAGTCGTACTCGTCGCCGAATTCCTTGAGGATCTGCGCCAGTTCGACCAGGTAGAACCCGGTGGATACGCCGGGGTGGCCTGCCGGTTCGGTGAGCGGCAGGACAGCTGCCGACGGGATGACGATCAGTGCCTTGGGCTTGGACGAGGTGGGGGTGTTCATGGCGGGGCCTTCTTTTCGCTCTGCGAGCTGGGGGAGTGGAGGGCGCGCTTCTCGGTTGCGGACCGTCGCGCCGTGGGGAGCGATCCCTGGATGTCAGGCGGTGGTCGCGGCCGGTGTGTAGATCGTGGCGGGGTCGAGGGCGAGCTGTGCTTTGACCTGTGCGGAGAGCGGGTCGGCTATGACTTCGGACTGATTCGCCTCGACCCCGTCGAGCGCGGCCCTGACGACGTCGGCGGGGTCGTTCAAGTCGAACGGGAACGACAGTCCCCGGGCCAGGTCGGTGTCGGTCGGCCCCATATACACGCCGGCCACCAGTGTGTTCTGGCCGGAGAGTTCGAGGCGGACGCTGTTGGTCAGGCTCCAGGCAGCGGCCTTGGCCGCGTGGTAGGCGCCCCAGTGCTCGGAAGGGACCCAGGACGCCGCCGACAGGACGTTGACGATCGCCCCGCCGCCACCTGCCTTCAGGATCGGAGCGAAGGCCCGGATCATACGCAACGGGCCGTAGTAGGCGGTGTCCATCTCCAGCTCGATCTCGTCCAGGTCACCGCTGACCAGCTCGTTCATGGTGTTGATGCCGGCGTTGTTGACCAGCAGCGTCACGTCCGAGGCGGCTTCCGCCACGGCGGCGACGGAGACCGGGTCGGTGATGTCGAGCGCGAGCACCTCCGCCCCGGGCAGATCAACGCTCTCGGGGTTGCGCGCGGTGGCGTACACCTTCGTCGCTCCCCGCTCCAGCAGCTGGGTGACGAAGTGGCGGCCGAGGCCGCGGCTCGCACCGGTGACGAGAGCGACGGAGTTGGCGATGTCCATGGGGGGTGGTCCTTCACGTCGGTATGCGTCGTCGGGAGCTCCCTGATGGGCCCGACAACAGCCACGTTAGAACCTCACGCTAACGTCAGGTGCAAGTCTATGAGTGCGAGACTTCAGCGACGTCAGGCACTTCGGCGCGTCGTTCGACCTCCTCAAAGCAGAAGCCTGGGATTGATCCGATTTGACGGACATCCGAGATCAGGGGTTCAGCCCCGGGAGGATGGCCATCATGGAGAGCATGGGGAAGAAGAAGCCTCGGCCTCGCCGTTCGTTCACGCCGGAGGTCAAGGCCGAGATCGTCGAGTTGTGCCGGCGTGGTGACCGCTCGGTCGGTCGGATCGCCAAGGATTTCGATCTGACCGAGACCGCGGTGAGGCTGTGGGTGAGCCAGGCCGAGGTCGACGCGGGCGAGCGCGACGGGCTGACCAGCAGTGAACGCGAGGAGTTGGCCGCGCTGCGGCGGGAGAACCGCCGACTGCGCGAGGACGTGGAGGTCCTCAAGCGTGCGACGGCTTTCTTCGCGAAGGAGACCCGGTGACGGTGCACCCGTTCATCGAGGCGGAGAAGCAGAGCGGCCACAGCGTCAAGCGTGCGTGTGAACTGTTGCAGGTCTCCCGAACCGCCTTCTACGCCCGCCGCACCGGTACTCCCTGCCCGCGGGCGGTCCGTGACACCGAGCTGACCGAACAGATCACGGCCGTGCACGAACGCTCGCGTGGCACCTACGGCGCCCCGCGCGTGCATGCCGTACTCAAGCGGGAGGGCTCCGGACGCCGCCGCCGCGTCGCCCGGCTGATGCGGGCCGCCGGCCTGCAGGGCCGACACCGCAGACGGCGGCACCTGACAACGATCCCGATCCACGAGCCGCTATCAAGCCCGACCTCGTTGACCGGGACTTCCGGCCTGATGTCACGGCCCTGGACGCTCGCTGGTGCGGTGACATCACCTATATCCCGACCGAGGAGGGCCGGCTCTACCTGGCCACGGTCATCGACATAGCCTCCCCCGAACTCCCTTCCCAGGGTGACGAATTGCTGACTGGTGTGCTGACAGCCGCGGCTATGTGGCCAGCTGAGGTCATCCATCTTCGGATCGATCAATGCCACGTGCCGAAGACAGGATGGGGGATGCTCAACCTCTCGGGCGGGGTTGTCACGTCCGGCAAGGAGTGGACCGACGACGGCGAGGTGCACGAAGTGCACTCGCTCAAGCGTCGTGCGGCAAGCGCGACGCGGCCTGTTCCCATCCCGCCGCAATTCGTACGCATGCTGCGTGCCCATGTGAAACGGTTCGACGTGGCAGCCGACGGCCGACTCTTCCGGAACCAGGCTGGCAACTACGTGGACGCTTCCGCATACGGCATCACGTGGGCGCGGGCCCGGGAACACGCTCCGACTCGTACCGAGCGGACTTCACGTCTGGCCAAGCGACCTTACGATCTCCGGCACGCCGGGATCTCGTTCTGGCTCTACTCCGGGGTGGACCCGGCCGAATGCGCCCGCCGCGCCGGCCAGAGCATCGAGGTTCCCTTCCACCTCTACGCCAAGTTCCTCGACGGCCTTCGAGAGCAGGCGCACCGCCTCATCGAGCAGTCCATCAACGAGTGGCAGAGCGTCAGCCAAGGTGACGCCCCCGAGGGCTGAAGCGGGGGTTTGGTCCGTGACTGGTCCGGAGGTACTGGTCAGGATGGGTACAGCAGTGGGAGGAATTCGGAGTTAGCACGCAAACCGGGCTCGGTCGAGAGCGGGCTGAGTGAAAGGCGCCTGACGGGTGAAAACCCAGGTCAGGCGCCTTTCTCCGTACGTCTGGAAGAAGCCCAGCTTCTTCCAGACGTACGGCGGCGACGGTCGCGCGGCTGCTGGGCTGCACGGCTGAGGCCGGAGCGAAGGTCCTCAAGCGGCTCCAGGAGCACGGCGTCGCGGACATGGTGCGGCAGGAGACCGGCTCGGGTCTGCACGCGCGGTCGGGGGTGCGCCCGGTGCCGGTTGCTGATGCTCACGGCGTGGCCGTGCGGGAGGCCCCGCCGGGTTGCGACCGCCGTGTTTCCAGACCTCGCCGGTACGGCATCCGGAGATCTTGAGCCCTGATGGCACTCTTTGGAATCTGGCCGCCCCCTGCTCAGGGATGACCCCACACCTGCTCACGATTCCCAGCTGCGGAATGCGATGACCTCCGCGGGGCAGGGTGCCGGTTTGTTCATCGGCGGTGATCAGAGCTGGTTCGTGATCCTTCGGCCGAGCTGTTCGAGGAACTCCTGCAAGCTGGCCGCGACGAGATCGCAGTCGTCGAACGAGGCAGTACTGGCCTTCCAGACTTGACCGCCGCCTCCGATCGCGAACAGATGGCCCCCGCCGTCGCTTGCGAATACCGGTGCGATCCACTCGCCGTCGATCGGAGCGGGGCCGTACTCACGGAAGTGTTCGGCCACCGACGTTGGTGAGTGGATGAAGTACCCGCTGTCGACATCGGGCAGAGAAGCCTCGCTGATCACGCAGTAGAGCGTGGTCAGATCTGAGGGGATCGGCGTGAGGTCCACGAGTGCGCTCGTCGCCGCGTGACTGTCGTCAGTTGCGAGCATCACGGCGTTATGGCCGGGTGGGAACCCGTGCGTCGGGAGGAACGACTGCATCAGCTTCGTCAGCGCCGCATCGGCCTGCTCCCACCAGGACCGGACCCACTCCGCATCAAGCCGCTCACCTGGCACGTTTCCCCCTCGAATACGTGTGGGACCGCTGGCGCGAGCCCGGAAGAACATATCGGAGGGCTCGGCGTGGGGTGCGAGTAGAACCGCGCTCTTCCGATCCGCCGCTCCTGGATCGGGCAAACCTGCTCAGGCGATTTCCCTACTCATCGTGTGATCTCGCCCGGCGTGTCGAACTGGGATCGGTGTGTCGTGGAGAGCCTGCGTGCGCAAGTTCGGCCTGTTCGGGGGCCTGGATGCTTACGCGGGAGGAAGACGTGGATGCTCACGCACTGCGTCGTCAGGGTTGGACGATCTCGGCGATCGCGCGACATCTGGGACGTGACCGCAAGACGATCCGCGCCTATCTGAACGGCGATCAGGTTCCTGGCCAACGACGTCAGAGCCCGGACGCCTTCGTACCCTTCCTGCAGTACTGTCGGCAGCGGCTCGATGATGATCCGCATTTGTGGGCCTCCACTCAGTTCGACGAGGTCAGGGACTTGGGCTGATGAGGGCGGCTACTCGACCTTCACCCGTGCGCTTCGCCGCTACCAGGTCCGGCCGCACTGCGAGCCGTGTCATGCCGCGACGGGCCGGAATGTGGCGGTGATCGCGCATCCGCCGGGCGAGGAGATCCAGTTCGACTGGCTGGAGCTTCCGGATGCGCCGGAGTCATGAGGAGTGGGCGAGCACGCTCACGTGCTGGTCGGGGCGCTCGCGCATTCGGGCCGGTGGCGGGCGGTGCTGGCGGAGTCCGAGGACTTTCCGCACCTGGTCCAGGCCCTCGACCAGGCGGTCCGCAAGCTGGGCGGGACCGCGAGGCGGTGGCGCTTCGACCGGATGGCCACGGTCTGTTACCCCTCCAGCGGGCAGGTCACCGCGTCTTTCGCCGCGGTCGCGAAGTACTACGGCGTCGGAGTCGACATCTGCCCTCACCGACGCGGCAACCGCAAGGGCGTCGTCGAGAAGGCCAACCACTCGGCAGCCCAACGCTGGTGGCGCACGGTTCCCGACGCGCTGACCGTCGTCCAAGCCCAGTCCGGCATCGAGAAGCTCGCCGTCCGCATGGACGAACGCCGCCGGTCGGTGGACGGCATCAAGGTCACCGTCGGTGAGCTTGCCGCCGCTGAAATGCTGCTCGACGTCCCGGTCCGGCCGTTGCCGGCCGAGCTGGAGGTCGAGCGGCCCGTGAGCCCGCAGTGCCTCGTTTCCTTCGACGGGAATCTGTATTCCGTCCCGCCGGGACCCGCCGGCACCCAGGGCAGGGTCCTGCACCGGCTCGGTGAGAGCCATCTCGACATCGCCACCGCCGGATGGGCTGTAGTTGCCCGCCACCGCCACCGCCACCGCCACCGCCACCGCCACCGCCACCGCCACCGCCGCGCGCCGCGCGGAGCCGGCCAGACAGTGCGGGATGCCGGACACGTCGTCGCGCTCGAACGTGAGGTCCTGGCCTCCTTCTCGGACCGGGCTCCCTGCAAGAACAAGGTCCGCAGACCGCCCTCCGACGCCGCACGGGCGGAAGCCGAGCGGCCGCGCGGCCAGCAGGCCGCCGCTGGTGATCCCGCCGAACGGGTCGTGATCGACCTGTCCCACTATGCCGTCGTGGCCGACCGGCTGCGGACCGTTCCCTCACCGAAGGAGGAGAACACGGAGTGAGTACGTCCCCGATGCAGATGAGCGAAGCACGCCGCTTTCAGCAGCTGCGAGGCCACCTGCATCATCACCTGGACCTTCCCTGACAAGACGGCGACAGCACCCGCGCAGATCCTCGGCAGTTTCAGCCCCGGCTCGGGCTCGTGGCTGTGGGCCTGGGCCAACAAGAGCATCCTCCCCGACATGAGCCGTGACGCCCGCAGCTTCCGGGACTGGGCAGAAGACAACGGGCATCCCGCTCTCGCCAAGCCGAAGATCGAGGCCGATGAGAAGGCCGCTGGGACGCTTGTGGCCTTGGCTGTTCGGGTCACCGAGGCGACCGGCTATTACCGGGGCCCGGGAGGCAACTCCGCCGTGATCATCACGTTCGGTCCGGTCACTCTGACCACCGCCGACGGCAGTGTCTCCAACTTCAACTTCAACATCAATATCGACTAGCGCCGGAGACCTGGGCGGAGCTCGACGCCTGGGCCTCAGCGCTCAGGCGCCGAGCGGAAAACTCCTGCGGTCAGCTGTCCTTCGCGGTCGCCGTTCCGTTCTTGTCGGTGGGGTTCCTGGGGCGCTTGTTGGGGCGGTAGCTGGGGCCGTTCATGATGACCTGGTGGCTGGTGTTGATCAGCCGGTCCAGGAGCGATTCGGCGACGACGGGGTTGGGGAACAGGGGATACCAGTCGCTGGGTGCCCGGTTGCTGGTGATGATCAGGGATCGTCCCTGCCGCTCGCTGACCAGCTCGTAGAAGTCGTCGGCCTGGGCGGCGGTCATCTGGCGCATCGCGAAGTCGTCGAGGATCAGGACGTCGGGGCGGATCAGCTCGCGCATGCGCTTGTCCCAGGTGCGGTCCGCGTGGCCGCCGGCGAGCTCGGCCACGATCCGGCTGGTCTTGGCGAAGTGGACGTTCGCGCCCTGGCGGACGGCGAGGTGCCCCAGGGCCTGGGCGATATGGGTCTTGCCGACACCGACCGGCCCGAACAAAATTACGGACTCCCCGGCATGGAGCCAGCACAGAGCGGCCAGATCTCGGATCTGGGCGGCCGGGAGCTTGGAGGAGGCGGTGAAGTCGAACTCCTCCAAGGTCACCTGCTGCTCGAACTTGGCGCGGTGCAGACGGCGTTGGAAGGCGACGGTCTCGCGGCGGGTGATCTCGTCCTGACACAGGACCTGGAGGAAGTCCAGGTGGCCGAGCTCTCCGCCGTGGGCTTGGGCCAGGCGGGCGTCGAGGGTCTCCAGAGGTCAATGCCGTGTCCGGTGGTGACCGCGTCGATCAGGGCTTGGAGCTCGGAGGGCGGATCCTTGTCCGTCCAGGCTCGCCACCATCGGTTGAGGGTGACGGCGGGGGTGAGCCAGGAGCGGATGGCCCGTAAGGCCCTGGGCCAGCAGGGCTGTTGGGGCTGGTGGGGTCCGGTTGGTCCCCCTCTCTGGCCCCTCTTCGGGGCACGGGTCCGGCGCGCTGGCATCCAGGGGTCCGGGTGAGGTGAACCACTGGTCCCAGCAGAAGGAGAAGGCGCAGTTGACCAGGGTCTGGTGGCGGCGGATGGCGCGGTCGGAGCGGACCTGGAAGTCGGCCCAGCCGAGTTCGTCCTTGATCTGCTTGTAGCTCTGCTCGATCCACGGCCGCAGGCCGTAGAGGCGGACGATCTCGGCGAGGTCGGCGGGCGGGTGCGGTGCTGGTGGCGGCGTGAGGTGCGTCGGGGTGGGGCAGGTTGGTGGCCAGGTACCAGGTGGCCTTCTCCGGCAGGCCGGCCGGATACATCGAGCACCGGTGGGACCGTACCTCGGGTAATACCCGCCGTACGCTGGCTGACGCCCTGGCGACCATCACCCCGGCCCTTGTCGAGCCGGGGTCTCTCTACAAAGAACCGCACGTACTACGGCGGGCGCTGTACTCGTGGGCCTTCAACAAGAACGCCTGGAAGTCCCGGCCGCGCGAAGAGTGGCAGGCCGCGCTGGACTGGCTGCAGCGACGCTCGCTGCCTGTCAGTGAGCTGGAGGACCCTGTCGTACTGCGCCGCGGGCTGGACGCCCTCTGCCGCAAGGTGGACGGCACGGCAGCCGCCGCGAAGACTGCGAAACGGAAGAAGGCCGCAGTCAACGAGGTCTTCGGGGCAGCCGTTGAACGCGGATACTTCTCGCACGATCCGCTGAACGGTCTTCGCTGGACGGCGCCAGAGGTCGCGGACGAGGTCGACCCCGACTGCGTGCCAAATCCGGCCCAGGTCGCCCGACTGCTCGCAGCCGTCAGGGCCCTGCCCGGCAAGGGCCCTCATCTGTACGCCTTCTTCGGCTGCATGTACTACGCCGCCATGCGCCCGGCAGAGGTCATTCACCTGAAGCAGACCCAGTGCCGTCTGCCGCCGAGCGGCTGGGGCCTGCTGAACCTCAAGGGCGGTGTGGTGACTGCCGGCAAGGAGTGGACCGATGACGGTACTGTCCACGAAATCCACTCGCTGAAACGGCGCGCGGCCAAGGCCACGCGCCCCGTACCCATACCTCCCGTACTCGTCCAGATGCTGCGCGAGCACATACAGCACTTCGGCGTCGCAACCGACGGGCGTGTGTTCCGAAACGCGGCCGAGAACTACATCGAGCCCTCGGTGTACGGCATCACATGGGGACGAGCCCGCGAGGCTGTCCTCACTCTTGAGGAGCAGACCCTCGAACTGGCCAAGCGCCCCTACGGCCTGCGCCACGCCGGCATCTCGTTCTGGCTGGCTTCCGGCGTCGACCCCGCCGAGTGCGCGCGCCGAGCCGGGCAGAGCATCCATGTCCTGTTCCGCTACTACGCCAAGTTTCTTGCCGAAACACGAGACCACGCCAACCGGCTGATCGAGGAGTCGATGAGGCATTGGGAGGAATCGGGGGCCGGCGGCCGTTGAAGGCACGTCAGCCGGAATCTGGCCCGGATATATCCCGGAACAGCTGGTCAGAGGTGGGACAGCGGTGGGAAATATCGGGAGCAGAGCCGTATTTCGACTCGTTGCCTAAGAGTAGTCCCCGGAGGGCGCCTGGCGGGCATTTGCCCAGGTCAGGCGCCCTTTTTCTGCGTCTAGAAGAAGCCCAGCTTCTTCGGCGAATACGACACCAGCAGATTCTTCGTCTGCTGGTGGTACACGCGAGACGCCTGCTCTGAGCTGCGGATACGAGTCCGCCGTCCGCGGTGGGTGGCGACTTGGCCCGGGAATGGTCCGGATCTTGATCTCGGACAGAGATCCGGACCGTCCCCGGGTACTCGGCAGTTGAACGATGGGTTCACCGGGTGGCGCATTAGTGCTGCCAGTGACGCGAAGGGACCGTGCGTTCCGACCGGGCGGCTTCGCAGTTTCAGGCGGTCGACGGCTGCCAGGGCGGCCTGCCGGTGTACTGCTGCGCGGAGCGCTCCGGCGTGTGCCTCGCATTCGTCGCGCATCGAGGTGCTGCGGGCCCGCCCTCACAGGGCGGCACGTGCCCCGGCGAGTTCGCGTCCAGTGACCAACTCGCAGGCGATCCGCACGAAGACCTCGCCCCGCATCGGCATCCAGGAGGAGGGGCCGCTCCGGGACAGGCGTTCGTGCTCGGCAGGGTCGGTCACCACCGCAGCCCGCCCGGTGACGACGACGCTCCAGCCGGACCGGGTGGCCGGGTCGAACTCGTCCCCCTCGAAAGCGACCACGACGCCGTCGATCGCGCGCACGAGGTCGGAGGCCGCCGACGTGCACAGCAGGACGGAGGCATCGGTGTCGAGGGCGAAGTTGACCGGGAGGACCGCAGGCAGCGCCTGCCGGGTGTACACCACGCGGCCGACCGGCACCTTGGCCAGCAGGCGGATGCACTCCTGCCTGTCGAGAGCGCGAAAGGCATCGTTCTGAACCATCAGCCCATCGTCAGTGCGCCAATCGAACATGGGTAGGGCCGGTCGGCCTCTTCTGAGTCCCCGAGTGGCCGCGGGAGGAGATCGGCCGTGGTGTCCGGGAGTGAACTTGAGGACTGTCTGGCCAGGGCCTGATGGCCGATGCGGCGCGACGCACAATACGGACAGCGGATGCGGGCCGCTCCACAGGCCAGAGTCTGCTGTTCCTCCGTGCGCCCGGCATCGCCGCCGTACAAGCGCATGGGAAGGGACGGGCACCATTCCAGTCGTCGACGACGGAGAGCAGCGGTGCGGTGTCAGGGACGTCGATACCCGGGCCGGGCATGGCTGATGCCGACCCTGTCCACCGTCGGTTTCGCCGTGCACTTCTGGGCCCAGGCCCCGCTCAGCCCGCTCAGCCCGCTCAGCCCGCTCAGCCCGCTCAGCCCGCTCAGCCCGCTCAGCCCCCGGTTCAAGGACACCCCGCAGCTCAGCTCCTTCCAGCGGTCGCTACTGGTGGCCGTACCGGTTGTGGTCCTGGTGCGGGGGAGTCACCTCGTTCGTGGCTCGCCTGTCTCCGGCTGTTCCAGATGGGAGGCGAGGACCGCGGCCTGGACCCGGCGCTGTACGCCGAGCTTGGCCAGCAGGCGGGAGATGTGGTTCTTGACGGTCTTCTCGGAGAGATAGAGCTTCTTGCCGATCTCGCGGTTGGTGAGGCCTTCGCCGATCAGCGCCAGGATGTCCCTCTCGCGCGGGGACAGGCTCGCCAGCTCGGACGGTACGGCGGGGGTGGCGACGGGTTCGGCCCGCAGCGAGCGCATCAGACGGGCCGTGGTCGCGGGGTCCAGCATCGACTGGCCCGAGGCGACCGTGCGCACCGCCGAGACGAGGTCGGAGCCCTTGATCTGCTTGAGGACGTAGCCGGAGGCGCCGGCCATGATCGCGTCGAGCAGAGCCTCCTCGTCGTCGAACGAGGTCAGCATCAGACAGGCCAGCTCCGGCATCTGGTTGCGCAGCTCGCGGCAGACCGAGATGCCGTCGCCGTCGGGGAGACGCACATCGAGGACGGCGACGTCGGGGCGCAGCGCCGGGCCGCGAACGAGAGCGCGCTCGACCGTGCCGGCATCGCCGATCACCGAGATGTCCGGCTCGGAGTCGAGCAGGTCGGCCAGGCCCCGGCGGACGACCTCGTGATCGTCCAGCAGAAACACACGGATCGGGTTCTGCTCGTCGAAAGTGCGTGGCTCAGGCATCACGGCCCCTCGTTCCCCGGTGGAGGACAGACTGCGGGTTGTCCATGGTGACGATCATTACCCGCCCGGACCGGACGCACCAGGGCCGGTCGGCCCCACTCGCAAGGGCCACCCGGTGACGGCGACCGTAAGGAGGGGACCGGCCGGCGCCACGGGCGCCGTCGCGGTCCGGCGGTCACGCAGGACGCACGCCGTCGGTGCCGTCCACGGGCGCCTGTGTCGGCTCACCGGGACCGGTGAACTCGAACCGCACGTCCACGACCCCCTCCACAGCGGGCACCAGCCGTGTCGCCACCGGCACCAGCGAGGTGTCGCGGATGTGGCAGACGAGCTTCACGACGCCGTCCCGCACCTCCACGCGCACGGATGAGGCCGGTGTGGGGAAGAGGTAGGACACGATCTCGCGGCGGACCGCCTCGGTGAACTCCTTGTCGGTGCGGAGGAAGACCTTGAGCAGGTCGGCTCGGCTGACGACGCCTTGGAGCATCCCCACGGCATCGACCACCGGGAGCCGCTTGACCTTGGCCCGGGCCAAGGTGCGGGCGGCCTGGGCCGACGTGGCGTCGGGTGCACGGTGAGGGCGGGGGAGGCCATCAGTTCTTCCGAGGCCACCCCGTCGGCCTTCGCCAGATCGGACAGGCGGCGCAGCTGGGTGTACCGGTCGGGGTCGCTGTCGCGGAACTGCTCCTTGGGCAGGAGGTCGGCTTCGGAGACGACACCGACGACGCGGCCCTCGCCCTCGATGACGGGCAGGGCGCTGACCTTCCAGTCCTGCATGAGCCGCACGATCTCCTTGAAGGTCGCCCCGCGACCGACCGCGGCGACCGTGTGGGTCATGACATCGCTGACGATGTGCGGGGTGCCGTGCATGGCCACTTCTTCGTGTCTCGTTCCGGGCGCGTTCAGATGACGCTGCCGGCGCCGTACGGGGCGTACAGGTCCAGCAGACGTGTCCGGGCCGAGCGCAGACGGTGCGCCAACACCTGCCCCACCCACTGGCTGACGTCGTTGCCCAGGGCGGGGTCGTCCTGGCACATGGACCGGACGGCGGTCGCGTCGAACTCGTAGGCCCGGATCGGTGTCGTCGCCGCGGCGCCCATGTGCCAGGAGTGAGGTGCGAAGAGCCAGGACCAGCCGACCAGTTCGTTGTGCCCGAGACTCTCGATGACCGCCGCCCGTCGGCCCGGCACCCGCATGTCGAGTTCGACCGTGCCGGTGCGGATGATCCAGAAGCGGTCGGCGCGTCCACCCTCCTCGAACAGACGTGTTCCTTGGGGGACGGACACCTCCCGGGCGACGCGCATGAGCCGCTGACGGTGCTCGGCGGACAGTGTGCGCAGCATGCTGGGGGTGGGGGGAGCGTTCATGACGTGCCTCCGCTGCCGGGTGTACGGACTTCCCTCACCAGGGTGTTCCGGGGCGTCGGTGCCGGCCATGGGCCACCCGGTCCATCGCACGGGCCGTTCGGTACCGGAGGCAGGGCTGCGGAACACCGGCTCGTGGGGTGGGGCCGAGGAGTTGGGGCGGGCCTCTCGGTCCGGGACCTTCGGAACCTGCGTGGGCCGTCCGGCCGCTGCCACGACGCCGGTACGAGGCGGAAGCCTCGATCGCGGATCGACACCTTCGCAAGCCACCCGTTCAAGGAGCACAGCCATGCCCGGATCCGCCCCCAGCCGCGAGCGGGAAGCACCCAAGCAGGCTCTTGGCCTGCCCGCCGCCTCCGCGCTCGTGATCGCAGCGTCATCGGCACCGGAGTCTTCGCTCTGCCGTCCGCGCTCGCCCCGTACGGGCCGGTCTCCCTGGTCGCCTTCATCGCCGTGACGCTGGGCGCGCTCGCACTGGCGCTGACCTTCGGCGCACTGTCGAAGCGCGTGCCGGCCGACGGCAGACCGTACGTCCACGCCCGCGAGGCGTTCGGTGAGTTCACAGGCTTCCTGAACGCCTGGTCCCACTGGATCACCGCGTGGGCCGGGAACGCGGCCGTCGTGGTTGCGTGGGTCGGCTACGTCGAGGTTTTTGTCAACACCGGGCACAGGACGCGGGTCTCGATGTCGATCGCGCTGATCGGGCTCTGGATTCCGGCGCCGATCAACCTGTCCGGGGTCCGCAACATCGGCGCAGGTGGTCACGGCCGTGCTGAAGTTCGTCCCGCTGGTCTTCATGGCCACCCTCGGGCTGTTCTTCATCGACCCGGACAACTTCGGCGCCTTCAACGCCAGTGGCCGGTCGGTGCTCGGCGCGATCTCCGCGGCGGCCGCCATCGCCCTGTTCAGTCACCTCGGCCTGGAGGCCGCCTCTAGCCCTGGCCGCCGTCTCGGCCGGCAACACCCTGGGCCTCGGCAAGGTCTGGGCCGGGCTCCCGCTCGTCCGCGACAGCCGCTGGCTGCGCTGACCACGGAGGCGTGGCGGGCTCGCCGTTGGGTCCGCCGCACCCGACACCGGAAAGGGCCGGTCGGCCCATGGCAGGGACCTGCGGCCCCTGCCATGGGCCTCGTCCAAGAACGATGCTGAACCGGGACCCCGATTCAGCGCATTCGGAAGGTGGAGAACATGACCCGCACCATCACCGTCGGCCTCGACGGGTCGCGCGAGAGCCGCGCGGCGGCCATGGGGGCACCTCCCACGCCCTTAAGGCAGTGGGGGAGGGCGGCCCGTGAGGCAGGGCTGCTCGGTCTGCCGCTGAAGCTGGTCCATGTCTGGGAGCCCGTACCGGATCCCATCGCGCAGGCGCCACTGTTGGGCGCGGAGACCCATGAGCACTGGCCCGAGCGAATTCCCCGCGAGGCGGCCGAAGGGCTCCGTGTGCGCCACCCCCGGTGTCGACGTCACCACCGAGCAGTTGTCCGGCCACCCCTCCGAGGTGTTGGCGGGTGCGGCGAAGGACGCCGAGCTGCTGGTGCTGGGCTCGCGCGGTCTGAGCGGGATCAGCGGATTCATGGTCGGCTCGGTCGGTCTCTCCGCGCTGGCGCACGCCGAACGGTCGGTCGTCCTCGTCCGGGCCGGCGAACAGGCCGCCGACGAGCACGAGATGGACCCGGCCGGCATCCCGTCCGCCGCGACCCCGTTCCGGCACGTCGTCCTCGGCTTCGACATCGAGAGTCCCGACGAAGAAGTGATCGAGTTCGCGTTCGCGGCGGCCGGCCGCCGTCGTACGTCCCTGCGGGTCGTCCACGGCTGGAACCCGCCCCCGTACTACGCCTACGGGCTCTCAGTGGACCTCGAACTCCACGGGGCCCTCGCCCGCCGCGAGACCACCGCCCTGACCGAGATGCTGCGCCCGTGGCGGGAGAAGCACCCGGACGTCGAGGTCACCGAGGAATCCCACTACGGCACCCCCGGCAACCATCTCGTCGACGCCTCCCGCGACGCCTCGCTGGTCGTCGTGGGCCGCCGCATCCGCCGTAATCCGTTCGGCGCCCACATCGGCCCCGTCACGCACGCCGTCCTGCACCACTCCACCGCCCCCGTCGCCGTCGTCCCCCACCACTGACCTCACCCCGTGACCCACCCCGAGGAGCAGCAACCATGAAGGCAGCGGTCGTACGAGCATTCAGCGAGCCCCTGGTCATCGAGGAACGCCCCGACCCCGAGCCCGGCCCCGGCCAGGTCCGTGTCCGGGTCGAGGCGTCCGGGCTGTGTCACACCGACATCCATGCCGCCCACGGCGACTGGCCCGTCAAACCCGACCCGCCGTTCGTCCCCGGTCACGAAGGCGTCGGCCTCGTCGAGAAGCTCGGCGACGGCGTCACCCACCTGAGCGTCGGGCAACGGGTCGCCGTGCCCTGGCTCGGCAGGGCCTGCGGACGGTGCGAGCACTGCCTGTCCGGCTGGGAGACGCTGTGCGAGCAGCAGATCAACACCGGCTACGGCTGCGACGGTGGATACGCCGAGAAGATGCTGGCCTGGGCCGACTTCGCGCAGGTGGTGCCCGAGGGCGTCACCGCCGTCGACGCCGCCCCGCTGACCTGCGCCGGCGTGACCACGTACAAGGCACTGAAGGTCGCCGAGGTGCGGCCCGCGCAGCTGGTCGCGATCTCCGGCATCGGCGGACTCGGCCACCTCGCCGTGCAGTACGCCAAGATCGCCGGAGCCACGGTGGCCGCGATCGACGTCACCGACGAGAAGCTCGAACTCGCCACCGAACTCGGTGCCGACATCGTCATCGACGCCCGCAAGGAGAACGTCGGCGAGGTCCTCAAGCGGCACGGCGGCGCCCACGCGGCCATCGCGCTCGCGGTGAACGAAGCGGCCTTCGCGGCCGTCAACGCGGGGCTGCGGCGCGGCGGCAAGCTCGTCATGGTCGCCCTGCCCGCCCACGGCACCGTCCAGGTCCCGATCTTCGACACGGTCCTGAACGGTACGAGCGTCATCGGCTCGATCGTGGGCACCCGACAGGACCTCGCCGAGGTCTTCCAGCTGCACGCGGCCGGCCGGACCCGGGTCATCTCCGAGACCCGACCGCTGGCCTCCGTCAACGAATCCATCGACGAGGTGCTGCGCGGCCAGGTCAAGGCCCGGATCGTGTTCGACCTCGGTGCGGGACGGTGAGGGAGATGGCGATGGACCTGCCGATCGTCGTCGGCGTCGACGGCTCCGAGGCCGGCCTGCGGGCCGTGGACTGGGCGGCCGACGAGGCGGCCCTGCGCGGGGCACCGCTACGCCTGGTGTACGCATCGCTGTGGGAGCGGTACGAGGGCGCTCAGCTCGCCGAGGACCTGGAAAAGCCGTCCGAGCGGGTTCGGGCCGAGGACATCGTGGAGAGCGCCGCGCGGCGAGCCCGCCTCCGCCGGTCCGAGGTGAAGATCACCACGGATGTGCTGCCCGAGGAACCCGAGTACACGCTGCTGCGGGAGAGCCGCAGCGCCTCCCTGCTGGTGACCGGCACCCGGGGCCGCAGCGCCCTCACGGAAGCGCTGCTGGGCTCGGTGAGCCTGACGGTGGCCGCGCACGCGCACTGCCCGATGATCGTCGTACGCGGCAGCCACGACAACCAGGCCCTGCCCGCGACGCACGGCCGCGTCGTCGTCGGCGTGGGGGAGAAGCCGACGTCCTCGGCGGCGGTGCGCTTCGCCTTCGAGGAGGCGCGGCGACGTGGGGCGCGGGTCGATGCCGTACGGGCCTGGCGGTGCCCCGCGCACGAGACCATCGACCATCCTCCCCCGGACTCCGTCCGGGGGTACCCCCAGCTGACCGGGGAGCCCGCGCGGCTGCACGAGCAGCGGGCGGCGGAGGCTCTGGAGTCGGCGCTTCAGGACGCCCCCGCCGATGTCGTACTGCACCGCCGCACGGCTGAGGGCCACGCCCGGAACGTGCTGGTCGACGCCTCGCGCGACGCCGACCTCCTGGTCGTCGGAGCCAAGCGCCGGCAGCGGCACTTCGGACTCCAGCTCGGCCGGGTGACGCACGGGGTGCTGCACCACTCCGCCTGCCCGGTCGTGATCGTGCCCGAGCCGGAGTGAGCGCGGTGACCGGCTGGTCAGAGACTCGCCGCGTGGTCGGGGACGTACGTCTGCAGATCGCGCGGCGGACGCTGGTAGCCGGTCGACGCCGGGCGCGCGGGCAGGTCCAGCACCGGTGGCGGGACCTCGTGGTACGGCACAGAGTCGAGCAGGTGGGCAATCATGTTCAGCCGCGCCCGGCGCTTGTCGTCGCTCTCGACCACGTACCAGGGCGCTTCGCGGATGTCGGTGTGCACCAGCATCTCGTCCTTCGCCCGGGAGTACGCCTCCCAGTGGGTGATCGACTCCAGGTCCATAGGCGAGAGCTTCCAGCGACGCAGCGGGTCCTCCAGACGGCGCCGGAACCGCTCCTGCTGCTCGGTGTCGCTCACCGAGAACCAGTACTTGCGCAGCAGGATCCCGTCCTCGACCAGCATCCGTTCGAAGACCGGGCACTGGCGGAGGAACAGCTGGTGCTCCTCCTTCGTGCAGAAGCCCATCACGTGCTCGACACCGGCCCGGTTGTACCAGGACCGGTCGAACAGCACGATCTCCCCGGCGGCCGGAAGATGCTCGGCGTACCGCTGGAAGTACCACTGGGTGCGCTCGCGCTCCGTCGGCTTGGGGAGCGCCGCGATCCGGGCGACGCGCGGGTTGAGGTGCTCGGCGACCCGCTTGATGGTGCCGCCCTTGCCCGCCGCGTCGCGCCCCTCGAAGACCACGACCAGCCGGGCGCCCTCCGCCCGCACCCACTCCTGCAGCTTCACCAACTCCGTCTGCAGACGCAGCAGTTCCGTCTCGTACACCGCGCGCGGCAGTTTCGTCGTCTTCTTGCCGGCCATGCCGCCTCCACCGCCCCATGATCCCCGTCGATGAGTTCCGGAGTCACCCATGACCAAGGTCGAACACCAGAACGCCACCGTACTGACCGATGACGAACTGCGCACCCTGGACGCCCACTGGCGGGCCGCCAACTACCTGACCGTCGGACAGATCTACCTGCTGGCCAACCCGCTGCTGACCGAGCCGCTGCGCCCCGAGCACATCAAGCCCCGGCTGCTCGGCCACTGGGGCACCTCTCCCGGACTCAACCTCGTGTACACCCACCTCAACCGGGTGATCAAGGCGCGCGGTCTCGACGCGCTGTGCGTCTGGGGCCCCGGGCACGGCGGGCCGTCCGTGCTCGCCAACTCGTGGCTGGAGGGCAGCTACAGCGAGACCTACCCCGACGTGCCGCGCGACGCGGAGGGCATGGCACGGCTGTTCCGGCAGTTCTCCTTCCCCGGCGGGGTGCCCAGCCACGTCGCACCCGAGACGCCCGGCTCCATCCACGAGGGCGGCGAGCTCGGCTACTCGCTGGCGCACGCGTACGGCGCCGCGTTCGACAACCCCGACCTGCTCGTGGCGTGCGTGATCGGGGACGGCGAGGCGGAGACCGGGCCGCTGGCCGCCGCCTGGCATTCCGACAAGTTCCTCGACCCGGTGCACGACGGAGCGGTCCTGCCGATCCTCCACCTCAACGGCTACAAGATCGCCAACCCGACGGTGCTCTCCCGCCTTCCCGAGTCCGAGCTGGACGAGCTGCTGCGGGGATACGGCCATGTGCCGATCCATGTGACCGGTGAAGACCCGGCGCAGGTGCACCGCGCGATGGCCAGGGCCTTCGAGGAGGCACTGGACCGTATCGCCCTGATGCAGCGGACGGCCCGCGAGGACGGTGTCGCCGAGCGGGTGCACTGGCCGGTGATCGTGCTGCGCACGCCGAAGGGCTGGACCGGCCCCGCAGAGGTCGACGGGGTGCCCGTCGAGGGCACCTGGCGCGCGCACCAGGTTCCGCTGGCCGGTGTTCGGGAGAACCCGGACCATCTGCGGCAGTTGGAGGCCTGGCTGCGCTCGTACCGGCCCGCCGAACTGTTCGGCCCGGCCGGCCGGCCTGTCGCCGACGTCCTCGCCTGTGTCCCCGAGGGCTCCAGGCAGCTTGGCTCCACCCCGCACGCCAACGGCGGGCTCCTCGTCCGCGACCTGCCCATCCGGTCCCTCGACGACTTCGCCGTACCGGTCGACAAACCGGGCACGACGCTGCACGAGCCCACCCGGGTCCTCGGCGACCTCCTGGAACAGGTCATGAACGACACCCGCCTGCGCCGGGACTTCCGGATCGTCGGCCCGGACGAGACCGCCTCCAACCGGCTCCAGGCCGTCTTCGACGCCAGCGGCAAGGCCTGGCAGGCCGAGCGCCTGCCGGTGGACGAACACCTGGACCGGCACGGGCGGGTGATGGAGATCCTCTCCGAACACACCTGCCAGGGCTGGCTGGAGGGCTACCTCCTCACCGGCCGGCACGGGCTGTTCTCCTGCTACGAGGCGTTCGTCCACATCGTCGACTCCATGGTCAACCAGCACATCAAGTGGCTGAAGACGTCACGGGAACTGCCCTGGCGTGCGCCCATCGCCTCCCTCAACTACCTGCTGACGTCGCACGTGTGGCGGCAGGACCACAACGGTTTCTCCCATCAGGACCCGGGCTTCGTCGACCACGTCCTCAACAAGAGCCCCGAGGTCGTACGGGTCTATCTGCCGCCGGACGCCAACACCCTGCTGTCGGTGGCGGACCAC
Organism: Streptomyces sp. NBC_01314; assembly: GCF_041435215.1. Lineage (NCBI taxonomy): Bacteria > Bacillati > Actinomycetota > Actinomycetes > Kitasatosporales > Streptomycetaceae > Streptomyces > Streptomyces sp. NBC_01314. The sequence goes on from NZ_CP108394.1 coordinate 9,638,806, forward strand.
GCCCTGCGCAGCCGCGACTACGTCAACGTGATCGTGGCCGGCAAACAGCCCTGCTTCGACTGGCTGTCCATCGAGCAGGCCCGCGCCCACTGCGCGCGGGGCGCCGGGATCTGGGAATGGGCCGGCACGGAGAACGGCGGCGAACCGGATGCCGTGCTCGCCTGCGCCGGGGACGTTCCCACCCAGGAGGTGCTGGCCGCCGCCCAGCTGCTGCGCCGCCACCTGCCGCAGCTCGCCGTCCGCGTCGTCAACGTCGTCGACATGACCCGGCTGCTCCCGCGTGAGGAACACCCGCACGGGATGAGCGACTTCGAGTACGACGGCCTGTTCACCACCGACAAGCCGGTGATCTTCGCCTACCACGGCTACCCGTGGCTGATCCACCGCCTCGCCTACCGCCGCACCGGCCACAAGAACCTGCATGTACGCGGCTACAAGGAGTCCGGCACCACCACGACACCGTTCGACATGGTCGTCCGCAACGACCTCGACCGCTACCGCCTGGTCATGGACGTCATTGACCGCGTCCCCGGCCTCGCCGTCCGTGCCGCCGCCGTACGCCAGCAGATGGCCGACGCCCGCACCCGCCACCAGGCCTGGATCCGCGAGCACGGCACCGACCTGCCCGAGGTCGCCGACTGGACCTGGAGCACCTGAAAACCCCTGTAGGAGCAGAGGAAGGAACCGGCCCATGGGATCGGCCCCGACACCCGCAACGAGAGGGCTCAATTAAGGGCCGGTCTCCCGCCCACTGAACTGGTGGTCGACCGTCCCGGCCGCGCAGCCGTGCCTCGGTCCGGGCCCAGTCGACCGCGGAAGGGGTGCGCGCGGACGGGGCGACGCAGGCGAGGACCACTGGTTCCCTCTCAGTCCACTGGTTCCCTCTCAGTCCACCTTTCAGGTCCCGAAGAAGCTCCGGGCCGCATCCCCGACCCGGAGCCCAACCATCCGTGCTGCTCTCAGCTGGTCTTGTGGCCCCACTCCGGCCCGACCGGATCCCACTCCCGGCCTCACCGGTCGATGCGACGGAGATCGAGCCGCCATCGGGCGACGGCGCCGGCACCGGACACGAGGCCTGCGAGGGCGATTCCGGCCGCGGATCCCCAGGACGCCCGATTCGACCGCCGCCACTGTCGGATCCGTCGGTCGGGGACAAGACACCCCTTGCCGTCCTGCCGGACCACGGCCTTGGACCCGGCCTTGAGGCCGGTGGTCACCAGGGTCCGGTCCGTACGGGGCGAGCCGTCGGGTGCCGTCCAGCGCACAGCGGCCATCCTCCGCCCCGTGGCACCGCCGGGCGCAGTGGCGGTGCGCGGGACGTCGTTCAGGACGACGGCACGGACGGACTGCCGCTCGACCCGTTGCCGCGCGAACACCTCACTCGCGGCATGGGCCGTCACCAGCCCGGCGATGGTGCCGCCCACGACGACCACCGTCCGGACGGCGAGCACGATCCAGGCCTCCGCGAGGTCGTCGCGGCGCCGCGGCGCCACCGCCACCGCCACCGCCGCGGCCTCTTCGCGTACGTGCCACTGGGCACCGGTCCGTACCTTCTCGTCGTGGTGACCTTCCGACGGTGACAGGCCGGACCGCGCTTGCGGCATGAGCCGAAGAGGGCTCGCCGTAGGGCTGTTCGGGACCAACTCCACAGCGAGAAGGGACCGTTGAGCCCAAGGCGCCACTTGGCCCGCCCGACCCCATGCCAGGGCCCGACGCCGGGGCTCAGTCGGCCGAAGCGGAGTCGGAGTCGGAGACCGGCGACCCGGCCGCCTCCTCGGACAGTCGGGAGCGGATGTCGAAAACGCCGGTCAGTCCGGTGTGGTGCAGGATCCGCAGGAACGGGGAACTGTTCGTGACCAGCCGTAGCCGACCCTGCCGGGCCTTCGCCCGGTTCCGCGCCCTGCACAGCACGCCCAGCCCGGCGCAGTCGATGAAGGAGACCGGGCGCAGGTCGATCACCAGGTCGGGGCGCGGACCGGAGGTCAGCGCGTCCATGCGGGCCGCGAGCGAGGGCGCCGTCACGACGTCGAGCTCGCCCTGCAGAGTGATGACGGTCGTGCCACCGACGGTGCGATGGGTGCGGTACGGCGTGGACCTCGTGTGGTTGTCGTCCATGGGACGAGACAACCCGTGTCGACAGGGTGCATGGAAGGGCTGTTCGGTCCCTGTTGTCCTGGTTCGCCAGGGCCTATAGGACCTCCCCGCTGCCCGCCCACCGATGGGACAGGGGCCCCGTCGGTGGGCGGGGAGGTCCGGACGGCCCAAGCGAAGCGTGCGGCCGAGGGACAAGCTGGATGTGTGGGGCAACCCCGGCACTCGAAAGAAGGACGGTGAGGAGCGAAATGAAAGGCTACGTCTTCCACGGCCCGGGGCAGTCGGCCTGGGAGGAGATCCCGGACCCTGCCGTCAAGGAGCCCACCGACGCCATCGTGCGGGTCGACGCCGTGACCATCTGCGGCACCGACCTGCGCATCCTCAAGGGCGATGTGCCCGAGGTGCACCCCGGCACGGTCCTGGGGCACGAGGCCGTCGGTGAAGTCATGGAGGTCGGCGGCGACGTCCGGACCGTAGGTCCGGGCGATCGTGTGCTGGTCTCCTGCATCAGCGCCTGCGGGCGCTGCCGCTACTGCAGGGAGAGCGCCTACGGCCAGTGCCGGGGCGGTGGAGGCTGGATTCTCGGCCACCTGATCGACGGCACCCAGGCCGAGTACGTCCGCGTCCCGTACGCCGACCTGTCCGTCCATGCGCTCCCCGGCGCGGTCGAGAGCAAGGACGCGGTACTGCTCGCGGACATCTTCCCGACCGCCTACGAAGTGGGCGTGCTCAACGGCCGTGTACGCCCGGGCGACACCGTCGCCGTGGTCGGAGCAGGCCCCATCGGCCTCGCGGCGATCGCCACGGCACGTCTGTTCGCCCCCGAGCGGATCGTCGCCGTCGACCTGGCCACCTCCCGGCTGGACGCCGCCAAGCGGCTCCGCGCCGATGCCGTGGCCGATGCCCGTGAGGACCCCGAGCAACTGATCGCCGATCTGACCGACGGGCTCGGCGCGGACGTGGCCATCGAGGCGGTCGGCGTCCCGGAGAGCTTCGAGATGTGCACGCGCATGGTGCGCCCCGGCGGCCACGTCGCCAATGTCGGCGTCCACGGCAAGCCGGCCACGCTGCACCTCGAAAACCTGTGGATCAAGAACGTGACCATCACCACCGGCCTGGTCGACACCTACTCCACACCCACCCTGCTGCGCATGGCGGCCGCCGGCCGCCTGCCGACCGCGCAGCTGGTCACCCACACCTTCCCGCTCGACCGCATGGAGGAGGCGTACGACGTCTTCGCCCGGGCCGCCGACACCGGCGCCCTCAAGGTGGTGCTCGGCGAGCAGCCGCACAAGGAGGTCGCCGTCCCGGCGGTCTGACGCCACCCGGCTTCGGACTTCCGTCCCGAACCCCGTCGACCGGGTTCCCCGGCATGGACCGAACGGCCCTTGGAAACAGGGCCGTTCGGCTTCTTCACCGGCCCTCCCGGCTGCTGCCCCGTGAGGCGGCGCACGGCGACCATCGTTCGAAGAGGCGGGGCCCCTCAGGCCGGCTGCCTCCATCGGACGGTCGCCGACAGAGGGGAAGTACGGCCATGACTCTCCATCACACAGTCGTCGGAGTGGACGGCTCCCTGGTCTCCGTACGGGCGTTGGACCGGGCCGCAGCGGAGGCCGTACGCCACGGCACCGCCCTACGTGTGGTGTACGCGGTCGAGGACCGCGACGAAGCCGCACCGGTCCTGTCCTCCGCCGCGTCGCGCGTACGGCAGCGGTATCCGGATCTCGCGGTGGAAACCGTCGCCGCGGAAGACGGAGCGGTATCCGCGCTGGTGCGCGAGAGCGCGGACGCGGCGCTGACCGTCGTGGGAACACGCGGCCTCGGCCGCTGACCGGTGCCGCGTTCGGCTCGGTGAGCCTGCGGCTGGCGGCGCTCGCACAGGGCCCCCTCCTGGTCGTACGGGGGACCACCCGTGCGACAACGGGCAGGACGTGCTGCTCGGTCTGGAGGGCGACACCGACACGCAGGCGGCCGCCTAAGCCTTCCAGGAGGCCGAGCGGCGCGGTGCGAGGCTCCGCGTCCTGCATTCCTGGACCCATCGGCACATCACCCCCGAACCGCCCTCCCTCGTGTCGTCCCGCAGCCCGGGACAGAAACGGCTCACCCGGGACGCCACGGCGGAGGAGGCCGTACCGCGCTACGCCCTCACCGCCTGAGGGACCGGTACCCAGCTGTCGACGTGGAGACCTGGACGGTCCGCACCGCGCCCGCGGACGGCCTGCTGGAGGCGACCCACGAGGCCGCCGTGGTCGTCATCGGCACCCACCACCGTACGACCGTGCTCGGCACACGCCTCGGGCCGGTCGCCCACACCCTGCTGCACCGCGCGCACTGCCCTGTCGTCGTGGTCCCGAACGTATGACGGGACATCTGTTGCGGCGGCACGCCTGCGACGGAGGCCACCCATGCCCGTACCGTCACCGTCGGTCCGGACGGCTCGGACGATGGCCTGGCGGCGGTGGACCGGGCCGCTCGTGAAGCCAGGGATGTACTGGCTTCCCCTCCGTGTCGTGCACGCGGGGGAGCAACAGCCGCATTCCTGCGTGCCGTTCGCGGGCGAGCCGGTGCCTCCGCCGGGCGCCGGCCGATCCGCTCACCTGCCGCGCGAGGCGAGGGCCCGGCCGGCTCACCGCCACTCCGGCGCTGGTGGCCCGAGCGGAGCGGCCGGTCGTCGCGCCATGTCACACCACGACGTGGTGCCGGGGCTGGACCTGTGTGCCCCCGACGACCACGTCCTTGCCTTCGCGTTCGGCGCCGCGGTCCGGCGTGACACAAGGTCGCGCGTTGTCCACGGCTGGAGAAGGAGGACCTCACACGAACCGGCCGACGTGCTCCGCCCGTGGCAGGACAAGTGGGCTCCCCGGGCCCGCGCCCCGGTGGCGCACGGCGTCCTTCAGCCCGCCGTCGCGCCCGTCGCGGTCGTACCGCCCGACTGACAGCGTTCAGGCGGACGAACGGAGCGGCACCGCGGGGGATCGGTGCCGCTCCTGTCTTCAGTGTCCCTCGGATCACCCGTGCCCCACAGGGCCGATGGTTCCGCCCCGGGGGCCTTTTCAGCGGCCGTCACCGCCCTCCTTCACGGGCAGAGCTGCCGGGCCGCCCTCCAGCCGGGCCGCGCAACGGCGGGCACGAGATGCAGTCCAGCCCCGCGGCATGGAAGAAGTCCACGGACTCGGGGGCGCCGCCATGCTTGCCGCAGACGCCGATCTTCAGTCGGGACCGAAATCCTGGCCCTGACCGGGCAGCAGGGCGACTCGGCCGGATCCGCTACCACCCCAGGCTGCCGACGACTAACTTGGCAGATGACCGGACCGGTGGGGGTCCGTCGTATCAGGGGACCTGGAGGAGCAGCAGGTGGGAAGCCCCGAAGAGGCCCGCGTACGGCTGCCGCAGCTGCGGCTGGAGGAGCTGCTGGAGGAGTTGCAGGCCCGTCTGGACGCGGCCCGCGGCACTCGCGACCGGGTGCACAGCCTGCTGGAGGCGGTGCTCTCGGTCGGCCGGGAGCTGGATCTGGAGCCGGCCCTGCGCAGCATCGTGGAGGCCGCGGCGGTGCTGGTCGACGCGGAGTACGCGGCTCTCGGCGTGATCGGGCCCGACGGCAAGCGCCTCTCCGCCTTCCACACGGTGGGCGTGTCCGAGGAGCAGATAGCCCGGATCGGACCGTATCCGGAGGGCCACGGCATCCTGGGAGAGCTGATCCACCACCCGGAGCCGCTGCGCCTGGTGAAGATCTCGGAGCACTCGGCGTCGTACGGATTCCCGCCCCATCACCCGCCGATGAACACCTTCCTCGGCGTTCCGATCCGGGTCCGGGACCAGGTCTTCGGCAACCTGTACCTGACCGAGAAACGGGGCGGTGCCCAGTTCGACGAGGAGGACGTCTCGGTCACGCTCACCCTGGCCGTGGCCGCCGGAGTCGCGATCGACAACGCCCGGCTCTATGCGGAGTCCCGGTTGCGGGAGCGCTGGCTGCGGGCGAACGCGGAGATCGTCCACCGGCTGATGGCGGGCGGCGAGCGCTCCGAAGTGCTCGGTCTGATCGCCGAACAGGCCCGGGAGATCACCGGCGCCGCCCTGGCCGTGGTCGCGATGCCGATGGAGGACACGGACGCGCTCTCCGTGGAACTCGCCCTCGGCCGGGAAGCCGATGCCCTCCGGGGCCTGGTCCTGCCCATGGACGGCACCCTGATCGGCGAGGCCTTCTCCGGCGCGACCGCCGTCACCAGCGCGGACGTCACCCACGACGAACGGGTCTCGGCGGGACCACCGAGGTTCTCCGGCCTCGGTCCGGCCGTGGCCGTCCCCGTCGGGACGGGCGAGAGCGGCGTACGAGGTGTGCTCCTCCTGGTGAGGGAGGCAGGGCACACGGCGTTCACCGAGAGGGAGATCGACCTCCTGAGGGGCTTCGCGGCGCAGGCGGCGATCGCGATGGAACTGGCGGAGCGCCGTCTGGAGGCCGAAGAGGTCGTGGTGCTCAAGGACCGCGACCGGATCGCCCGCGACCTGCACGACCTGGCGATCCAGCGGCTGTTCGCCACCGGCATGACCCTGCAGAGCGCCGGCCGTTTCATCGAGCACGCGGAGGCGTCCGAACGCGTGTCACGGGCGGTGGACGACCTCGACGAGACCATCAAGATCATCAGGTCGACGATCTTCGGCCTCCGCACACGCGACGGAGCGGAGGGGAGTGGACTGAGGGCCCGCGCCGTGCGGGTGGTGGGGGAAGCGGCACCGGTGGTGGGCTTCGCCCCCAGCGTGCGGATGGAAGGCCTCCTGGACACCGATGTACCGAAGGAGATCGCCGACAACGTGGTGGCCGTCCTCTCCGAGGCCCTGACCAACATCGCCCGGCACGCCCGAGCCGACCGCGCGGATGTCGTGCTCGCGACCGACGGGCGGGAGGTCCGGTTGTCGGTCACGGACAACGGCGTCGGCATTCCGTCCGACGGCCGCCGCAGCGGCCTGCGCAACATGGTGGAGAGGGCCGAGCATCTGGGCGGCCGCCTCGAACTGGCGGAACCTGCCGACGGCGGTACCTCGCTGATGTGGCGCGTGCCGGTGGAGAAGGGCTAGCCGACGAGCGGATCCGGGCCATCGGGCCCACGTGGGAACAGCGGCGATGGCGGACTCCGAGGATGTCGTACGACGGCATCCGAGCACCCGGAGGACGCCATGGCCGACAGGCCCTGCCTGGTGAGCGATGTGATGACCCGAGCGTGGTCGTGCTGCGCGCGAGTCGCGGCCGGTCATCGTCCGGGGTGCCCTCTTCGCGGTGCGGCACGACCTTGAGGGCGCCGTGGGAGAAGACCTCGTTCAGGCATGCGGTCGCGCACGGTGCCCCGAAGCCGTGACCGGGCGACTCCGCGGTCGGCCACCGGTAGTGCGGTCGGGCGCAGCACGCACCCGTGTCTGGTCCGGCTCCATGTAGGGGCGGCGCAGGACCGGGGCCTGCTCGGCGGCGTGCGGGCGGATGGCCGCCAGTGCCTTGACGACCGCTGTCTCCAGGGAGCCGCCCGTGTCGACCGCGACGGCTTCCGTCCATGGCGGCTCCGTGGCGGCCATGGCGGTGGCGACATCGAGGCCGGCGTCGGATATTCCGGGGGTGCGGGCGGCGAGGCGGGCGGCCGTGGTCTCGTCCGGGACCCGGCAGTGCAGGGCCACCAGTTCGGCGTGGGTGCGTTCCGTCACCGAGGAAGTAGCTTTCCACGGGAGTCAGGCCCCAGGAGCCGAGTACGAGCATTTCCGACTCCGACGCCGCCTGGAGCAGTGTGTCCTGGGCGTCGTCGGCGACCAGGTTGCTGACGACGGTGAGGCCCGGGTGGTGTGCCTGGAGTTCCGTCCGAGCGTTGTGCACGAGTCGTTTCGCCCAATAGTTCCGGTCCATTTCCGCGGGGACGTGGGTCGGCTCCGGCATGAGCAGGGTGAGGCTGCGACGCTCGGCTTCGTGGGCGGCCCAGTGGGCGGCGGCAAGGCTCTCCGGCGAGCCGTCGAGGCCCACGGTGAGGGCTCGTTCCATGGCGACTGCCTCCAGCTCGTACGAAGCTGGAAGGGTGGTGAGCGTGGCCGAAGACCGGAGTGCCGCCGTCCCCGTGCGTCGACGCGCGTCGGGCACGACGCTTCTCCGACGAGGAGTACCGCAGATCTCCTTGTGGCGTCTGCGGTCCCCGGAGCGGCGGCGAGCGGATCGGTGTGAGGTCCGGAAAGAGGAGGAGGCGGGAGCAATGGCGGTTCCCCGGTGGTCGGTATCGACGGGTCCGAGTCGAGCCTTGAGGCTGTGGACCGGGCTGCGGGCGAGGCACTCCGAGGTGCCACTCCACCTCCTGCACGCGGCTGCGGCGGATCACGAGGCGCCCGGCATGGTCGCCGCCACGCAGCGATGTCAGGACGTTCCCGGTGACCGGAGAGGTGGTCGAGGGCCCGGCCGGGCAGGCGCTCCTGGAGGCCGTTTTCGGCGCTGGTCTGCTTGCCGTGGGGGCTCGCAGGCGGCATGGGCGCGTCGGGTTGCAGTAGGGCCTGGTCAACCACGCGTTGCTACATCACGCGCCGTGTCCTGTCGCGGTCGTTCCGCAGATCTGGACCGGTGACGGGCCGGTTGGGTCGATTGGACGGCCCCAGGGGACCTTCGGCCTCGTGACCGGGAGCCGCCGCCGTTGGAACGTGGTGGGCGCGGCAGACGTGGGGGACGGACCAGCATCGACAGCTGGAGGCCAGACCATGAGTGCACAGGACCCGCCGCACGCGTCCGGTCCCCACCGGCCGGACCACAAGCACCCGCCCAAGGGCGCGAACCCACTGAGGCGTACGACCGACCGGATCGACGCCTGGTGGTCCGGCTTCCTGCTCCTGGTGCTCGTCCTCGGCCTGCCGATCGCTTCGGTGAGCGCGGGGCTGGCGGCGTACGGGTCCACGCTGCGCACCGCCCAGGCCCAGTCCGCGGAGCGGCACCAGGTCACCGCCCGGCTGACCCCGGCCCCCGACGCGGCACGGGACGGTGCCGCGGACGAGAAGCAGAAGGTGCGGCTCAGCTGGACGGGCGCAGACGGCGAACGGCGGACGGGAACCGCCTACGTATCGCAGGACGAGACCGAGGGCTCCACCATGCGGATCTGGGTGGACCGGGAAGGAACCGTCAAGGATCCGCCGATGTCCGCGGGCGACGCGAAGGCCACCGGCTGGATGCTGGGCACCATGACGGCGGTCGGCGCGTACGTCGTCTTCGTCGCCGCGCGAAAGAGCATGCGTCTGGCGCTGGACCGCAGACGGTACGCACGGTGGGACACCGAGTGGAACCTGGTGGAGCCTCTGTGGTCCGCACGGTTCCGAAGGTGAACGAGCTCGTGGCGCCCTACCGGAGTCCAGGAGGAGGTGACGCGGATGTCCTCGGCGACGACCACTGACCTGTACGAGGTCACGATGGCGATGTCGTACCTGCGGGAGGGGATGCGCGGCCCGGCGACGTTCAGCCTGTTCGTCCGCGAGCTGCCGCCGGACCGGGGTTTTCTGGTGGCCGCCGGCCTGGAGTCGTCACTCGGCTTCCGGGTCGGAGCCGAGGACGTCGACGCCTTCGCCTCGGCACTGCACCGTCCTCCACGCGACCTGGCCCCGCTGCTCGGAACGGAGTTCACCGGCCAGGTGAAGGCGGTACCGGAGGAGCGGATTGTCCTCGCCGGAGAACCGTTGCTGGAGGTGACCGCTCCGCTTCCGCAGGCGCAGCTGGTCGAGACCTACGTGCTCAACCAGGTCAGCCACCGGACGACGGTCGCCTCGAAGGCTGCACGGTACGTCCTGGCCGCGGCGGGACACCCGGTCGTCGACTACTTCTCCCTCCGGCGTACCCACGGCCCCCAGGCGGGCTTCCAGGCGGCGCGGCTGAGCGCGATGGTGGGCTTCGCGGGAACGAGCAACGTCGCCGCGGCCACCGCCGAGGGGCTGCCGGCCGTTGGTACGGTGGCTCATTCGTACATCGATGCGTTCGGGACGGAGGAGGCGGCCTTCCGCGCCTTCGCCCGCGCCCACCCCGGCCCGGTGACGCTCCTCGTCGACACCTACGACACCGAGGATGGTGTCCGCGTCGCGGCCCGGGTGCTGCGAGACCTGGAGCGTGGGCCCGGCTCGGCGGTACGGCTGGACAGCGGCGACCTCGGAGCCCTGGCGTTGCGGGCGCGTGCCCTCCTGGACGCGACGGAGCTGGCGGACGTACGGATCGTCGCCAGCGGCGGTCTCGACGAGTACGCGGTGGACGAACTGGTCCGCTCCGGAGCACCGATCGACGTCTACGCCGTCGGCACCCGTGTCGGAGTCTCGGCCGATGCCCCGTTCCTGGACTCCGCCTACAAGATGGTCGAGTACGACGGCCGGCCGGTGATGAAGCTCTCCTCGGCCAAGGTGACAGCCCCTGGCCAGAAGCAGGTGTTCCGCCGCCCTGGATACGCCGACTTGATCGGGCTCCGTGACGAGCGGCCCCCCGACGAGAGCCTGCCGTTGCTGGAGACGGTGATGCGGAACGAGAGGCGCACCGCCGCACGCACCGATCTGGTGGAGATGGGGGAGAGATGTGCCGCGGACCTGGCCGGGCTCTCGTCGGCGGCACGCCGGATCCGGACTCCCGTCGCACCGCGAGCGGCGACCTCGGTGCGACTGACCGCTCTCGCAGCGAAGGTCCGGCGCCGTATCGAGAACGAGTCCCTGACGACGACCAAGGACCCGCGACCCCACGAGCCGAGCGCGTCCGGATCACAGAGGTCCGCACCGGGACGAGGAGGACAGTGATGGCACATACCGCGGAATGGAAGGTCCGCCTCTACCTCTTCGAGGACGAGGGAACGACCAAGGCACGTGCGGTTCTGCACACCGGCACCACGGAGCTCACCGGGCACGGGGCCGCCCACCGCAACCCCGCGGACAGGGATGTTCCGGAGATCGGTGACGAACTGGCGGCGGGCAGGGCCATGCACGATCTCGGCCGGCAGCTGTTGGGCGTTGCACAGCGTGACATCGAGGGCATGGGTGCCGGTGCGACCGAGCGGTGGGCCCGCCGGGAGACCGGCTGGCCGATGCCGGATCAGGTATAAGGCGGATGACCGACGACACAGCCGGACCGGCGCCCAGGGCGGAGGGGTCGGCCCGGGCGGAGAAAGCCGGTGCCAAGGGGGATCGGCCCGGCCCCCGGAACAGGCTGCCCGGACATCAGGAACACCGGGCCTCGCATCCCGTGCGTGGGACGTTGAGGTACAGAAGCATTCTGAGGAAACGGCAGCGATCATGCGAGCTCAACTCGGAGATCAACTCGTGGTCGAAAGCCCTGCCACTGGCGTCACCAGGCGCGACGGCGAGATTGTCGGACTCCACCACACGGATGGAACACCTCCCCGGCCACCCGCGGAACGGACGGGCGGGCAGAGGAGCGCCGTGCCCGGCGCGACCCCGCCGGGCAGGCCGCCCGATCCCGGTGACATCGGCCGCCGCGTCGCCGCCGAACGCACCAGCCGAGGACTGTCCCGGGAAGAGACGGCCCAACCGCGCCAGAATGGCGCCGGAATACCTGGCGTATCTCGAGGGACAGCCGGCCGACCCGACCACGGCCAGTCTCATCAACCTGGCCGACGCACTGGGCACCAGCCTCTCCGCCCTGCGCGGGGGTGGCGTCGATCTGCCGCCCGGCCGGGGCTAGGCGCTCCTGCACCCTCGGCTGCGGGACCTCGACCCCGATGAACGCCGTGCCAGGCTCTCCACACATGGGGTGGGACGCGTCGCGGTGTCGACACCCGACGGTCCGGCGGTGGTCCCGGTGAACTACGAGGCCGTCGACGACGTGATCGCGTTCCGGACCGCGCCGGGCTCGGTCCCGGCGGCGGCCGTGGGATCGGAGGCAGCCTTCGAGGTCGATCATCTGGACGAGGCATGAGCCAGGGCTGGAGCGTGCTCGTCGGCGGACCCGCGCGGGCCGTCACCGAGCCCGACGCGGTGCGCGAGCCGGCCGATCACGCCCACACCCCACCGTGGGCAGGGGGGCGACCGCGAGATGTGGGTGTCGATCCGGCCCACGCGCGTCACCGGGCGCCACATCACGTCCGCTGAGCGGTGAGGGAGTTGCCTACCGAGCCGTCACCTCCTTCACTCCGAGTCCTCCGGGCCCGACCGAGGTGGCGGACTCGCCGGTGAGACGGGGAGGCTCCCGCGGGCCTGACAGACCGAGAACAGGGCGTCGCGGTTGCTGACGTGGTGGGATGCCCGCGGCCGAGCCGTCCTAGGCAGAATGAGCCCGCTTCGCTGCTCAAGGACCCGCCCCCTGTCACTGCGGTCCGGAGCCGGTGACCGGGTGACGGCGGGCGGGTGCGACGTCGGTCTGTGCAGAGGTGTCGGGTCAAGCCTTCTTGACCACGCTGGACTTCAGTTGCATGGGGCCGAAGCCGTCGATCCTGCAGTCGATGTCGTGACCGTCCAGACCGTCCACGAGGCGGATGTTGCGCACCTTGGCGCCTGCCTTGATCCCTGTCGGGCTGCCCTTGACCTTCAGCGCCTTGATCACGGTGACGGTGTCGCCGTCGGCGAGGACGTTGCCGACGGCGTCTCTGATCACCTTGCCCTCGGTGCCGCCTGCGGGCGCCGCGGACGCGGGCGACCACTCGTGGCCGCATTCGGGACAGATCAGGAGCGCGCCCATCTCGTAGGTGTACGCGCTGGAGCACTCGGGGCACGGCGGCAGGGTCTCGGTCACCGGGCGAGTGTACGACGGGATGCTGAATTGCGTGATTTCGCAATTGATAAGATGCTGTGGCGGGCGTGGCCCGGGGTGGGGTGTTGTCCAGGGGGAAGTCGAGGGGGAGTGTTCGTTCCGCTGTACCAGGCCGAGTCCTTCCGGATGCGGGGGCATCCGGTGCGCATACGGGTGCTGGAGCTGCTGCATGACGGGCCCATGCCGGTACGGGACCTGCTGGCCGCCGTAGGGGTGGAGCCTTCCAACCTGTCACAGCAGCTGGCCGGCGGGCACGTCGCCGATTCGATGAAGGCCGCGCGGAGAATCCTCACGGAGATGCCGGCCGGCCGTAACGAGCAGCTGTCCGAGCTGCGGGAAGCCGGGGTCGCCGCGCGATGAGCCTCTTGTTCAGCCATGTGAGGGCCCGATTCGCCGCGCTGCTGCCCGGCCGCGCCGGTCTGGCGGAGATGCGGAGCGGCCCGCGCAGGGACCTGCTGGCCGGGCTGACCGTGGCGATCGTCGCGCTGCCGCTCGCGCTCGGCTTCGGGGTCTCCTCCGGGCTGGGGGCGGAGGCCGGGCTGGCGACCGCGGTGGTCGCGGGCGCGATCGCCGCGCTCTTCGGCGGGTCGAACCTCCAGGTCTCCGGTCCGACCGGCGCGATGACGGTCGTACTCGTGCCGATCGTCGCCGAGCACGGACCGTCCGGGGTGCTGACCGTCGGGCTGATGGCCGGTGTGATGCTCGTCGCGCTGGCGGCGCTGAAGGCCGGCAAGTACATGCAATATGTGCCTGCCCCAGTGGTCGAGGGGTTCACGCTCGGCATCGCGTGCGTGATCGGGCTGCAGCAGGTGCCGAACGCCCTCGGGGTGCCCAAGCCGGAGGGCGACCGCGTCCTGGTGGTGACCTGGCGGGCCGCGGAGGAGTTCCTACGGCACCCGAACGGGACCGCGGTCGGCTTCGCGCTCGCGGTGGCCGTGGTGATGCTGGCCGGGGCCCGGTGGCGGCCGACCGTACCGTTCTCCATCGTCGCGGTGGTCGCCGCGACCGTGGTGGCGCAGGCCGCCGGGCTGGACGAGGCGAAGCCGATCGGCGACCTGCCGCCCGGGCTGCCCGCGCCGTCACTGTCCTTCCTCGACCTCGGCGGTCTGAGCCCGCTGCTCGCCCCGGCGGTGGCGGTCGCCGCCCTGGCCGCCCTGGAGTCGTTGCTGTCGGCCTCGGTGGCCGACGGCATGACGGTCGGCCGACGGCACGATCCGGACCGCGAACTGTTCGGCCAGGGCCTGGCCAACATCGCCGCCCCGCTCTTCGGCGGGGTGCCCGCGACCGGAGCCATCGCCCGTACGGCCGTCAACGTCCGTACGGGCGCGCGCTCCCGCCTCGCCGCCCTCACCCACGCCGTGATCCTCGCAGTCATCGTCTTCGCGGCGGCGCCTCTGGTCGCGAAGATCCCGCTGGCTGCCCTCGCCGGCGTGCTGCTCGCCACGGCGATCCGCATGGTCGAGGTCGGCTCGCTGCGGGCGATGGCGAAGGCCACCCGCTCGGACGCGCTGATCCTCGTACTGACCGCCGTCGCGACCCTGGCCCTGGACCTGGTCTACGCCGTGATCATCGGCCTGCTCGTGGCGGGCGCCCTGGCCCTGCGCGCCGTGGCCAAACAGGCCCGCCTGGACCAGGTACCGCTTGACCGGGCCGACCACAGTGCCGAGGAACACGCGCTGCTGGCCGAGCACATCGTGGCGTACCGCATCGACGGGCCGCTGTTCTTCGCCGCCGCCCACCGATTCCTCCTCGAACTCGCCGAGGTTGCCGACGTACGCATCGTCATCCTGCGCATGTCCCGGGTGACCACCATCGACGCCACCGGCGCCCTTGTCCTCAAGGACACGGTCGACAAGCTCAACCGGCGCGGCATCGTGGTCATGGTTTCCGGTATACGACCGGGCCAGCGCAAGGTTCTGTACTCGGTCGGCGCGCTGGAGTCGCTGTGCCGGGAGGGCGGCGAGTACGCCACCACGCCCGAGGCGATCGAGGGAGCTCGCGCCTCCTTGGAACGCGCCGGTCTCGTGCCACCCCTCCCCGCCCGGAAGTCCCGGCCGATCAGCGAGGAAGAAGAGGAAACCGTCGGATGAGCACGTCGCCCGTACCCCTGCGCATGGTCGAGGTCTCCGATGCCGAGGCCCTGTGGCTGCTGGAGGGCAGTGCGCTGGGGCGACTGGTGTACACGCACCGGGACCTGACCGTCGTCCGGCCCGGCCGCCACACCTGGGAGTTCGGCCGCCTGGTGGTGCGCACCCCTGCCCCGGCGGCAGCGATTCCGACGACGGCGACGTACCAGGTCGACGAGATCCGGGCGGTGGCCGGCACCGGCTGGACCGTCACCGTCGCCGGGCCGGCCGAAGTGATAACCGATCCCGATGAAGCCGCCCCCTACCAGCGCACACTGCCCGGCTGGACCCACGGCCCACACGACACTCTGCCGCGCCTGCATCCCAAGACGGTGACCGGATTCCGTCTCGCCCGTGCGGAGGTGGGATGAGTACCCAGCTCGAAACCCTGCCCTACCGGCATGTGCTCACGCTGCCGACGATGCCGTCCGCGGTCCGCACGGCCCGGGAGACCGCCGAGCAGGCCCTGGTCGAATGGGGCATAAGCCTGCGCCATCCGACCATCGGACCGGCTCTGCTGATCCTCAGCGAGCTGGTCACCAACAGCGTCCGGCACGCCGCGGAGCTCTCCCCACAGGTGACCGTCATCTACGCGGCCGGCCAGGACTGCCTGGCCTTCGCCGTCCACGACCGACACCCCTACCAGCCACCCCTGTTCGGCGCGGTCGCCGGTGCCGGCGGTCTGGCCACGGTCATGGAGCTCACCCTCGGTCTGGGCGGCACTGCGGTCGTCCGTGGAGACGCAGACGGCAAGGGCAAGAGCATCTGGATCTCCCTCCCCCTCTGAAACAACAGGCTGACCGTGCAGGGAAGTCAACAACCATGACCATCCAGGGCTGCTGCACCGCCGAGCAGGGTCTCGGCATCCTCTCGGCCTCCGGACATCGGGCTCCTGGGGGCGTCCGTCGTTTTGCAGGGTGGCAGTTCATTCGGCAGGCGGGTCGCATGCGCCGACTGACACTCGCGCCACACGACGGAATGATTCTCGCGCAAGCCTCCCTTGCATAATGTGTGGAGTTGCTCATCTTGGCAATTGCTCAGGTCGTCATCACTGGGTCTGCTGCGGTGGAGGCGTCGGCCCGGTTCCCCTGCGCGGATTCGGCGCCTCCGGTGTCGCGGGCGAGGATGGGTCGCATGTGTGTGACGAGCAGGTGGATTCGATGCGCCGAGGACCGGCCGATACGGCCGTACCGTTCTGTGGGGGAAGGGACGGCACAATGAGCACACCGCTGTACCAACTGAAGGCCGAGTTCTTCAAAACGCTGGGGCACCCGGCGCGCATCCGGGTCCTGGAACTCCTGAGTGAGCGAGAGTACGCGGTCGCGGAGATGCTGCCCCTGGTGGGGATCGAGCCGGCACATCTGTCGCAGCAGCTCGCGGTGCTGCGCCGGGCGAGCCTGGTGGTGACCCGCAAGGAAGGCTCGGCCGTCTACTACTCCCTCACCAGTCCGCACGTGGCGGAGTTGCTGCGGGTGGCGCGCACCATCCTGTCCGGCGTACTGGCCGGACAGGCCGAACTGCTCGCCGATCTACGGACCGCCCAGGCGGAGGCGGAACCGCCGTCCTAGCGACGGCCTCCGACGGGTGGCCGCGTCCTGAGAGTTGGACAGCGCTCTGCGGTACGGGAGGCGGCCACCTTCCCGACGGGCAGCGTGAAGCCCGCGATCCGCCTCCGCGCGAGAAACAGCCATCAGTTCCGTCGCTACGGCCTGCGGCCGTGGATCCCGAGCAGAGCTACAAACAGGTCAAGGACGAACTCGGCCGGGCCGACTTCCAGGTCCGCTCCGACCGGGCCATCCGCCGCCACCAGACCCTGGTCAACCGCGCCTTCTCCCTCTGCTGTGACCAGTGGTTCGCCCCCCGATGGTGGCGAGCCTGGACGGACAAAGACCCACCCTCCGAACTCCAGGCCCTGATCGACGCAGTCACCATCCCAGGCTGGACTGGGCGGCGTACACCGAGAATCCGACGGTCACGCCCACCGATCAGGGTGCCGGGGCGTTCGACACGTTGACCTGCGTAAACCGCGGCCCAGGGTGGGGGTAACTGTTCGTCGACGATCCCACCGTGTCGCTCACGGCACGCACCCGACGACGTTGACCGGCGGTGCGGGGTGTGGCGCGGGCCTGGCCCGCTCTCAGCGGGCGGGCGCCGGCGGGACGACTCCCACGGCGACGGTGTTGCCCTCGCTGATGTAGCCGTGCGGGTGCCGTAGCGGGCCGGTGGGGTTCTCCGGGTCCAGGAAGGGCCGCCAGTCCCCGTCGACGCCCAGGTCGACTGCCTGCTGGGCGATACGGGCGCAGGCCAGGGAGTAGAACCTCAGCACCGCTGGATCCAGGGGCGCGTGGTGCTCGATCAGCATCGTCTGCTGCCGCACCGACACCAGACCGGCCGCGGCGAGCCACCGGTGGAGGTCGCGGGTGCGCAGCAGCTGGCGGGCATAGCCGGGTGCTCCGGCGGCACGACGGAAGAAGTCCGTGAAGAGGAAGGGATCCGCAGGGCGGACGGTGATCAGGGCGGCGTCCAGGTCTTTGACCGCCACGATGCCGCCCGGCCGTACCACGCGCCGCAGTTCTCCCAGCGCTCTCAGGATCTCCTCGTCGTCGAGGTACTGCGTGGTGTTCGCGCACCAGACCGCGTCGAAGGTGTCGTCCGCGTAGGGCAGGTTCAGGATGTCTCCCTGTCGTGCCTCCACGGAGCGCCCGGAACGTCCGGACCGTCCGGAGCTCATCCGGGCGGCGGCGAGCCCCACGTTCTCCTCGGCGAGGTCGATCGCGGACAGCCGGCCGTCGGCGCCGATGACGTCGGCCAGCCAGGGCAGGAAGGCACCCGTGCCGCACCCGGCGTCCAGCACATGCCAGCCGGACCGGATGCCCGCCTGGTCCAGGGCGGCCTGGTAATGCGTTGCGCACGCCTCAAAGTGCGCGTCGACGATCTCCCCGCTGGTGAAGCCGAGGCCGGTCGACGCGGTGTACCCCCAGGACGCGTGATCCTTCGTCAGCATGCGTTCTCCCTGTTCCGGTCCGCCGTGGCGACGTCGTCGAGCAGTGCGGACAGGATCGTGTTGATCCGCTCGGGTGCTTCGAGCGGCTGGAGGTGGCCGACCTCCGGCAGGACGACCAGCCGCCCCTGGCGCAGGGCCGCGGCCGTCCGCGTCGCCTCCTCGGCGCCGACGAGCAGGTCCTCGGCGCCGGTGACGACCACCGCGGGTATGTCGGTGGCGCGCAGTACGTCCATGGAGTCGGGGCGGCGCGCGATGGCGCGTTGCGCCCAGGCGAGGGCCTTCGGCGGGGCTGCCCGTGCCATCGCCATCACCTCCGTGAGGCTGTTCGGACGCCTGGCGCGTGTGGTGCTCCCCAGGAGCAGGGGGGTGGTGCGGGTGATCACGCGGTCGCGCAACGGCGTCGTCGAGCATCAGGTCGGCGAACGCCCTGCGCTCGGCCACCGCCTCCTCGCTGTCTGCGGTACCCCTGGTGGCGAGGAGGGCGAGGCCCCGTACCCGGTGCGGGTGGCGGCGCAGGAAGGCCAGCGCCACCTCGGCTCCGGACGAGTCTTCGGTCAGCACCCAGATCGCGACCATGACGAGGTCTTGGGGCGCTGCGAAGCGACCACCGGCATCGTGCCGTTCATGAACCTCCTTAAGCAGGTCATGACCTGCGAGCCCTACGCCAGCGCGAAACGCGTCTTCTGGGTCGTTGACAACGGCTCCTCGCACCGCGGTCAGAGATCCATCGACCGCCTTGCCGCCAGGTTCCCGAACGCCGTGCTGGTGCACACCCCGGTCCACGCCTCCTGGTTGAACCAGGTCGTGCGACACGAAGTCGCTTGAGAAGAGTGGGAATCACCAAGGAGGTTCGACGATGTCGAAGGTGTAGACCCGAGCCAGTGCACAGGGCTCGTTCCCGCCTCAGCGTGCGTCGCGAGTGATCGCGGGGTGCGAAGCCTGAGGAAAGGTCCAAGGATTCCCGTTCCATCCGGGGATTACAGGCCGGGAAATGCCGGACGGGTGAATGCGAATGAACCCTTGATGATGCCTCGTCATGAGCACTCTCGCCGATGGGTTGTTTCAGCGGGAGATAGGGACTGGCCATTGAAAAGTGGCAGGCGCCGACCGGAGATATCTGACCGGTCGGGAGTGCACCGCCGTCCCCGGGGTGCAGAGGGCACCCTCCCCGGCAGCACCTCTCTCATGCGGAACGTGACAACCCCGATGGAGTCCAGGCAATAAGTTTCTGGCCTGGTAAGCCAACCGCAAGTAAGGCCCAAATCTCCAGCGGGCGCAGGAAGACCCAGCAAGCGAATGCCGGTGGCCGAAAGGCAGCAGGAAACCGGGAACCACATGCCGACACCTCCGTCGGCGGTTCCCGCATAACTGGCCGGATAGGGGCCGATACCCCGACCTGAAAGGGTGCTGACGTGGGTCTGGTGAGCTTGTGAAGGCACGAAGACCGAAGACACCGGAACCGAAGGAAAAGTTGGACGTCATGACGACACACGCGGCCGGGACGGCGCAAGCCGCAGCGACCGCCGTCGGCATAGCGAACGGACCGGAGGGCGAGATCACCGACTGGCCGTCGATCGACTGGCGGAGGGTCGAGGACGACGTACGGCGTCTGCGGCAGCGCATCTTCACGGCATCGCAGGCAGGAGACCTGGCCAAGGTCAGGAATCTGCAGAAGCTGATGCTCCGCTCCCGCGCCAACGCACTCGTGAGTGTGCGGCGGGTCACGGAGGTCAACGCTGGCCGCAAGACGGCGGGGGTTGACGGGAAAGTCGTCCTGCCGCCCCAGGAAAAGGCCGAGCTGGCCGACTGGGTCCAGCATGGCGCGGCCCCGTGGAAACCCAAGCCCGTCAAGCGGGTGTATATCGCCAAGGCGAATGGAAAACAGCGCCCGCTCGGAATTCCCGTGATCGCTGACAGATGCCTCCAAGCTCTGGCACTGAATGCGCTGGAGCCCGAGTGGGAGGCACGGCTGGAACCGAAGGTCTACGGCTTCCGTCCCGGCCGTGGCTGTCATGACGCGATTGTGGCCATCCACACGACGGCGTGCGGCAAGACCGCCAAGCGCCTGTGGGTGCTCGACGCCGACTTGAAAGCGGCATTCGACCGGATCGACCACGATAATCTGCTCACGTCGCTGGGTTCGTTTCCCGGAAGGGGAATGATCGCCGGATGGCTGAAGGCGGGCGTGGTCGAGAAAGGTTGGTTCGCCCCCACGTTGGAAGGAACTCCTCAGGGCGGGGTGATCAGTCCCGCGTTGTTGAATATCGCTTTGCATGGAATGGGAAAGGCCGCTGGAGTCCGCTACCAGACTCTCGGCAGCGATGCCGCGATTTTGGCGCGTGACTCACCGGTTCTGGTCGTCTACGCCGACGACCTCCTCGCCCTGTGCCACTCGCAGGAACAAGCCGAGGAGGTCAAGGCACGGCTCGCCGCGTGGCTCGCGCCCCGGGGACTGGCTTTCAACGAGGACAAGACGCGCGTTGCCCACCTCGATGAGGGCTGCGACTTCCTGGGGTTCAACATCCGACGCTATCGCGGCAAGTTGCTGACCAAGCCGAGCAACGCGGCCCTGTGGCGGATCCGGGAACGGCTCGCCGCCGAGATGCTGGCCCTGCGAGGGGCCAACGCCGACGCGGTGATCGCCAAGCTCAACCCGATCATCAAGGGCTGGGCCGCCTACTACCGGATCGGGGTGTCCAAGCGGGCGTTCAACTCGCTGGACGCCTACGTGTGGAGGCTGGTCTACAAGTGGGCCAAGTTCTCTCACGCGAACAAGTCGAAGCGCTGGGTGACCGACCGGTACTTCGGCATGTTCAACCCGTTCAGGTATGACAGGTGGGTGTTCGGGGACCGCACCAGCGGTTTCTACCTCTACAAGTTCGCCTGGACGCCGATCGTCCGGCACCGGATGGTGCCAGGAACGGCGTCGACCGACGATCCCACCCTGGTCGACTTCTGGGCCAAGCGGCGTCGCCGCGGCAAACTCCCGCTGGGCAAAGGCACCCTGCATCTATTGCAGAAGCAGGACGGCCGATGTCCAGTCTGCGGAGGGCTGTTGCTGCACGCCGACCACGAGCCGCAAACTCCCGACCAGTGGGAACAGTGGCTCAAGGTCACCCGCACGGCGATCCGGAAACACGCGATCATCGCTGATGCGGGCAACGGCAAGCCGGACAAATCCGCCGCCCCACGTCTGATCCACACCCACTGCCACCGTCGGCTGACCACCGGCATCGGCAAGTCGCCAGCACTTCTGACCAGCCCGCGAGCCATAGAGCTTGCTTGAGCCGGTTGCCTGGAAATCGGGCACGGCCGGTTCTGAGGGGGGACCGCTGCAGCAATGCAGCGGTCCTACCCGACGAGATCTTCTTCTCCATCGTGCAACGCAAGGTCGTCCAGCCCAACGATTTCACCGGCCTCACGGAGGTCAGGGACCGGCTCAGAAGGTTCGAAGACCGCTACAACGCCTCGGCACAGCCGTTCCAGTGGAGGTTCACCACCTCCGACCTGGACGATCTGCTGGCCCGGCTCGACCGGCACACCGCCGATCTCCACGACCAATCCTCCGTGGCACCGGCAGCATGATCAACCCCCGAAGGACTTCCGAACCAGACCACTAAGTGTAGGCTTCGGAGGGCGCCTGACGGGCATTTTCCCAGCTCAGGCGCCCTTTTTTTGCGCCTAGAAGAAGCCCAGCTTCTTCGGCGAATACGACACCAGCAGATTCTTCGTCTGCTGATAGTGGTCCAGCATCATCTTGTGGGTCTCGCGGCCGATGCCCGAACCCTTGTAGCCGCCGAACGCGGCGTGGGCCGGGTACGCGTGATAGCAGTTGGTCCAGACGCGGCCCGCCTGGATCGAACGGCCCGCGCGGTAGGCGGTGTTGGTGTCCCGCGTCCAGACACCCGCCCCCAGGCCGTACAGCGTGTCGTTGGCGATCTTGATGGCGTCGTCGAAGTCGTTGAACGAGGTCACAGAGACGACCGGCCCGAAGATCTCCTCCTGGAAGATCCGCATCCGGTTGTCGCCCTCGAAGATCGTCGGCTGGACGTAGTAACCGCCCTTCAACTCGCCGTCGTACTCCACGCGTTCACCGCCGGTGAGGACCTTCGCGCCCTCCTGCCGGCCGATGTCCAGATAGGAGAGGATCTTCTCCAACTGGTCGTTGGAGGCCTGAGCGCCGATCATGGTGTCGGTGTCCAGCGGGTGCCCCGTCTTGATCTGCTCGGTGCGGGCGACGGCCGCCTCCATGAACTCGGCGTAGTTGCCGCGCTGCACCAGCGCCCGCGACGGGCACGTGCACACCTCGCCCTGGTTGAGCGCGAACATCGTGAAGCCTTCGAGGGCCTTGTCACGGAAGTCGTCGTTCGCCGACCACACGTCGTCGAAGAAGATGTTCGGCGACTTCCCGCCGAGTTCGAGAGTCACCGGCGTGATGTTCTCCGAGGCGTACTGCATGATCAGGCGCCCTGTCGTCGTCTCGCCCGTGAACGCCACCTTCGCCACCCGGGGACTCGACGCCAGTGGCTTGCCCGCCTCCACCCCGAACCCGTTGACGATGTTCAGCACGCCCGGCGGCAGCAGATCCGCCACCAGGCTCAGCCAGACATGGATGGACGCCGGGGTCTGCTCGGCCGGCTTGAGCACGACCGCGTTGCCCGCCGCCAGCGCGGGCGCCAGCTTCCAGGTCGCCATGAGGATCGGGAAGTTCCACGGGATGATCTGCGCCACCACACCCAGCGGCTCGTGGAAGTGATACGCCACCGTGTCGTCGTCCAGCTCCGCCAGCGAACCCTCCTGCGCGCGGATCGCCCCCGCGAAGTACCGGAAATGGTCGATCGCGAGCGGTATGTCGGCGGCCAGCGTCTCCCGCACCGGCTTGCCGTTCTCCCAGCTCTCCGCGACTGCCAACCGCTCCAGATTCGCCTCCATCCGGTCGGCGATCCTCCGAAGAACGTCCGAACGCTCCGTCACGGACGTGCGCCCCCAGCCAGGGGCGGCCGCGTGAGCCGCGTCCAACGCGCGCTCCACGTCCTCGCTGGTACCCCGCGCGATCTCCGTGAACGGCAGCCCGTTCACCGGACTCGGGTTCTCGAAGTACTGCCCCCGAGCCGGCGGCACGTACTCACCCCCGATGAAGTGGTCGTAACGCGCCTCGAAGGAGACGACCGCGCCGTCCGTACCGGGCGCTGCGAAACGGGTCATGAATACCTGCCTCCCGAGAAGCGCCACCCGCCGTTGGGAGGCTCTCGCGAGGAGGCTAGAAACCCGAATGTTGCAATGACGTTGCGCCCCCGCCCCGCCCCGCCCCGCCCCGCCGCCCCGCCCCGTGCCCCCATGTCCGCCGAACAACTGTGGGGTGCCGCGCCGGAAGGTCCCGGCCGTCACCCGAGAGCATTCCTCAGGGACACCGAAGGCGCCCCCACCCCGGTGGTGCCGACAGCTCCGATTCCAGCTCGCGCAGCCGGGACCGTACCGCCGGAGTCGGCCGTACGGCTGCGAGTGCCCGCCACACCTGCAGGTCGTCCTCGCCCCAGGGGGCGTGCGCCCAGTCCGCCAACAGGTCGGGGTCGCGGCGGGCTATCAGGGCGGTGCGCAACCCGTCGGCGAGCCTGTGCCGCAGTCGTGCGACGGCCGGCGCCTGCGAACCCGGCAGCAGTGGGCCGCCGTACGCCGACGCGGCCGCTGTCACCGCGCCCGTCTCCAACCTCCGTTCCACGACCGCCACATCGGACTCGACTGGCACCGTGAGCCGATACGGTCGCGACCCCAGCAACCCCGGCCCGAGCAACCGTCGCAGCCGGGCCAGTTCGGCCCGCAGTGTCACCGGCGTCACCGACTCGTCCTCGTACAGCGCGCAGAGCAACTCGTCGCCGGACAGTCCCTCCGGGTGCCGGGCGAGCAGTACAAGGATCTCGCTGTGCCGGCGGCTCAGTCTGATCTTCCGACCGCCGGCGACGAGTTGGGCCTCGTCGCGGCCCAGAGCCGCCAATTCGAGCGCGTCGGCCGAGGCCCCCGGCGGGGTGAGCAGCGCGAGCTGGGACTCCGCTGCCCTGGCCACCGCCTGGACGAAGCCGAGACTGTGCGGATGCGCCAGACCGTCGCCGCCCGTGATGTCGACCGCGCCCAGTACCCGCCCGGTGCGTGGATCGTGCACCGGCGCCGCCGCGCACGTCCACGGCTGCACTCGCCGTATGTAGTGCTCGGCCGCGAACACCTGCACCGGCCGGTCCACGGCGACCGCGGTGCCCGGCGCGTTCGTTCCGACAGCGGACTCCGCCCAGCGCGCCCCCGGCACGAAGTTCATCCGGTCGGCCCGCCGTCTGGTCGCGGCATCCCCCTCCACCCACAGCAGCCTGCCCTGTGCATCGCACACGGCCAGCAGATGCTCGCCGTCCGACGCGAACGTGCCCAGCAACTCGCGGACCAACGGCATCACCCGGGCCAGCGGATGCTCCGCGCGGTAGGAACCGAGGTCGCCGTCCGTCAGTTCCACGCGGGCGGTGCCCTCCGGTCCGACTCCCGCCCTCGCCGAACGACGCCAGGAGTCCGCCACCACGGAACGCACGGGTCGTGCCACCGTGCCCTGCTGTGTGAACGCCTCATGGGCGCGGCGCAGCACCCGCACCCGCTCGCCGGGGTCGGCTCCCGGCTCCAGGGCCACCCATGGATCGCTCAACTCGGCCTCCCCGGAAGCAACACGGCTGGGACCATCGTCACCGTCGCACGCACGCCCGACAAGCCACGCGACCCCGTTCCCCGGCCGGACTCCCTCGGACCGCGTCGGCCCCGGCCGCCGCACCGCGTCGGTCCGGACGACGTCAGACGCTGTTGATCAGGCGTATGTAGCGGTCCCAGTCCCAGTGCGGACCCGGATCGGTGTGATCGGTGCCCGGCACCTCGTGGTGGCCGATGATGTGGGCGCGGTCCTTCGGTATGCCGTACGTGTCGCAGATCGCCGAGGTGAGCGCCGCCGACCGCTCGTACATGGCACCGGTGAAGTACTCGGGCCGGTCCACCCAGCCCTCGTGCTCGATGCCTACGCTCCGCGCGTTGTACTCCCAGTTGCCCGCGTGCCAGGCGATGTCGCGCTCACGGACGCACTGGGTGACCCGCCCGTCGGCAGACCTGAGCACGTAGTGCGCGGAGACCTGTTTGGCCGGGTTCCAGAAGATGGGCAGGGTGTTTTTGTACGTCGTCTGCGTCACGTGGATGATCACCAGGTCGACGGGCTGACCGGTCGGGCGGTCGGCCGCGGTGTAGTTGGCCGGGCTCGCCGGATCCCATCGGGCGGGCGTGTGGTCGACGGCCGGAGGGTGGGCGTCGGCCCGCGGGCTCGGGAGCAACGCGTAGGGGATCGCGGCGAGGGCGGTGCCCCGCAAGAGCCGTCGCCTGCTCGGCAAGGGCCTGGCTCGCTCCATCTGGGTCCGCCTTTCAGGGGGTTGGGATTCCGCTGGGACGTCGTCACTCGAAGACGCGTCCGCAGGTCGAATGGCTGCGCCTCACGTGAAAAACGGTACGGCGATTACCGGTCGGCCCGTCCAAGCGTGTGGAAAACGGTGGAAAAGCAGTGAGTTGTGGATAACTTCGTCACCCGGAAGGGGGAAGTGGCCGCGGAGGCCCATGAAACGGTGAGGCGTGCCGATCGCGTTACGGCCGTACCCCGACCGTTGCCGGGTCGTCCAGCACAGCCCGCACCACCGAGTGGGCCGCACCCAGCAGTGGTCCCTCGGAGCCCAGCCGGGACACGGTCACGGC
Organism: Streptomyces sp. NBC_01314; assembly: GCF_041435215.1. Classification (NCBI taxonomy): domain Bacteria; kingdom Bacillati; phylum Actinomycetota; class Actinomycetes; order Kitasatosporales; family Streptomycetaceae; genus Streptomyces; species Streptomyces sp. NBC_01314. Next base: position 9,664,523 of record NZ_CP108394.1, read on the forward strand.
ACATGGCGGACCGGCTGTCCGGCGAGCCAACTCCCGCTCCAGCGAGGGCAGCAACCAGGGCGCGAGTGCGGCCAGGGCGCCGCCCAGCACCACGGTCTCGGGATCCAGCAGATTGACCGCGCCGGTCAGCGCGATGCCCAGTGCCGTGCCGGCGCCGCGCAGGGCCCGGTGCACGTCCTTGTCACCGGCCGCGGCCCGCTCCGCGAGAAACTCGACATGGTGCTCGCCCGGCTCCAGCCCCGCCGCCCGCAGCACAGCCTCCTCACCGGCGTACTGCTCCAGACAGCCGCGTCCACCGCACGCGCAGTCGGGGCCCTCCGGGCGTACGGGCACATGCCCCAGTTCGCCCGCGAAACCGCGTGTCCCGCGGAGCAGCCGGCCGTCCACGACGACCGCGCCACCGATGCCGATCTCCGCGGAGACGTGCAGGAAGTCCGGCGGTGTGTCGTCGCCGAGCCAGAGTTCGGCGAGGCCGCCGAAGTTGGCCTCGTTGTCCACGGTCACCGGCATACCGCCGGGCAACAGGGTGCCCAGGTCCGTGTCGTGCCAGTCGAGGTTGGGGGCGCGG